>JAZREL010000039.1:0-20235 GCA_045660785.1 Eubacteriales bacterium
TTCCCGAAAGAGATATGTATAACACCTATAATATGGGCGTTGGTATGAGCATCGTTGTTCCTAAGGATGAGGTAGATACAGCACTTGAAATTCTTAAGGCAAACGGCGAGGAAGCGTACGTAATCGGTGAAATTATTAAATCCGACGAGGGTGTAATCCTATGCTAAAGGCAAATATTGCGGTTTTAGTTTCGGGAGGCGGCACAAATCTTCAAGCGCTTATTGATGCTGAAAAAAGCGGCATTATCAAAAGCGGCAAAATCAACCTTGTTATATCAAACAAGGATGGTGCTTACGCGCTTGAAAGAGCAAAGAATGCGGGAATAAGCACAAAAGTAGTGCTTAAAAGCGAGCTTGGCTCACAGGAAGCATTCGAAAAGGCGCTTATTTCAGCGCTCGAGGAGGCGGAAACAGACATTATTGTTCTTGCCGGCTTTATGAGCATTTTAAGTGCTGACTTCACAAATCACTTTAAGGATAAAATAATCAACGTTCACCCATCACTTATTCCTTCGTTTTGCGGTAAGGGCTTCTACGGACTTAAGGTTCACGAGGCGGCGCTTGCATACGGAGTAAAGGTTAGTGGCGCAACTGTGCATTTTGTAAATGAAATTCCCGACGGCGGTAAAATCATTATGCAAAAGGCGGTAGAAATTATGGAGGGAGATACTCCCGAAATTTTACAAAAGAGAATTATGCAAGAGGCGGAGTGGAAAATCCTTCCGCTATCCTGCGAAAAGGTATGCTTAGAGATTGTTAAGGAGAAAAACTAATGAATATTTACAAGATAGATGAAATTGGCGCACTTTTGAAGGATAATACATATCCCGGACGCGGTATCGTTATCGGTAAGAGCGAGGACGGCAAAAAGGCAGTATTTGCTTACTTCATTATGGGTAGAAGCGAAAACAGCAGAAACCGTGTTTTCAAGGAAATAGACGGCAACGTATTTACAGAGCCATTTGATTATTCAAAGGTTGAGGATCCGTCACTCATTATTTACGCGGCAATTAGAAATCACGAAAATAAAATGGTTGTTACAAACGGTGACCAAACAGATACGATTTATGAATTTTTGAAGGAAGGCAAATGCTTTAAGCACGCGCTTAAGACAAGAGAGTTTGAGCCCGATTTTCCAAACTTCACACCTCGTATCAGCGGTATGCTCACATTTAAGGAGAACGACTTTAAATATCAAATGAGCATTTTGAAGAGCGCAGACGAAAAGGGCAGTGCTTGTAACAGATATTTCTATGAGTACACTCCACTTAACGGTCTTGGCCATTTCATTCACACATACGTTTGTGACGGAAACCCAATTCCAACGTTCCAAGGTGAGCCCGAAAGAGTTATGATTCCAAATAATATTGATGATTTCACAAACGAAATTTGGACAAACCTCAATGAAAACAACAAGATTTCCTTGTACGTTCGCTACGTTGACATCGAAAGCGGCGTTTACGAGAACAGAATGATTAATAAAAATAACTAAGACGAAGGTGGGATAACGGAAATGAAGGAATTTGAACTTAAATATGGCTGTAACCCAAACCAAAAGCCATCTAAAATTTATATGGAAAACGGTACAGAGCTTCCAATCGAGATACTTTGCGGAAGACCTGGTTATATCAACTTTCTTGATGCATTCAACTCATGGCAGCTTGTAAAGGAGCTTAAGGAGGCAACGGGTATGCCTTGTGCAACTTCTTTTAAGCACGTTAGCCCAACGTCAGCGGCAGTTGGCAAAAAGCTCTCCGATAAATTAAAGAAGGCGTGCTTCGTTGACGATATTGAGGGTCTTGACGAGTCACCGCTTGCTTGTGCTTATGCAAGAGCAAGAGGCACTGACAGAATGTCCTCTTTCGGTGACTGGATTGCACTCTCCGACGTTTGCGATGCAACAACCGCAACTCTTATTAAAAGAGAAATTTCCGACGGCGTTATCGCTCCCGGTTATACTGATGAGGCGCTTGAAATTCTCAAATCAAAGAGAAAGGGCAACTATAATATCGTAAAGATTGACCCAAGCTACGTTCCTGAGGTTCAAGAAAAGAAGCAGGTGTTTGGCATTACCTTCGAGCAGGGAAGAAACAACTTTGTTATAAACCGCGAGCTTCTTTCCGACATCGTAACAGAGAATAAGGAATTTACCGAGGATGCAATTACCGACCTTATAATTTCTCTTATCACACTTAAATATACACAGTCAAACTCCGTTTGCTATGCATATGACGGACAAGCAATCGGCGTAGGTGCAGGACAACAGTCAAGAATTCACTGCACACGCTTAGCAGGTACTAAGGCAGACACATGGCATCTTCGTCAGCACGACAAGGTGCTTAACCTTCCTTTCTTGCCAACAATTGCACGTCCTGACAGAGATAACGTAATCGACGGCTATATCAACAAGAACGAAGAGGACGTTTGCGCAGACGGCGTATGGCAAAAATACTTCACTCATCAGCCGGAGCCACTTACCAGCGAGGAAATCAGAGCATATCTTGATACAATCACGGGCGTTAGCGTTGGTTCCGATGCGTTCTTCCCATTTAGCGATAATATTGAAAGAGCACGTCGTAGCGGCGTTTCATTTATTGCTGAGCCGGGCGGATCTATAAGAGACGATATTGTTATCGATTGCTGCAATAAGTACGGCATCGTTATGGCATTCACAAAGATGAGACTTTTCCACCATTAATGAGGTGAATAGATGAAGGTTTTAGTTGTAGGTGGCGGCGGACGCGAGCACGCCATTATAAGAAAGCTTAAAGAAAGCAAAAAAATCACAGAAATTTACGCGCTCCCCGGTAACGGCGGTATGTATAAGGATGCTACTCCCGTTGCAATAGGCGCGAAGGATATTGACGGCATTGTAAAATTTGCCGTTGATAATAAAATTGACTATGCGGTTGTTGCGCCTGATGACCCGTTGGTGCTTGGCTGTGTAAATGCGCTTAACGAGGTAGGCATTCCTTGCTTCGGACCAACTAAAGAAGCGGCAATTATTGAGGGTAGTAAGGTTTTTTCTAAGAACCTTATGAAAAAATACGGCATTCCAACTGCTATGTATGAGGTTTTCTCAGATGCAGAAAAGGCACTTGAATACGTAAAAGAGTGTCCAATCCCAACAGTTATAAAGGCAGACGGCTTGGCACTTGGCAAGGGTGTTATTATCGCACTTACAAGAGAAGAAGCAATTGAAGCGGTTAGCTCAATTATGACCGATAAAAAATTCGGTTCAAGCGGTGATAACATCGTTATTGAGGAATTTTTGGAGGGACCTGAGGTTTCTGTGCTTGCGTTTACTGACGGCAAGGTTGTAAAGCCAATGGTTTCATCAATGGACCACAAGCGTGCACTTGACGGTGACAAGGGTCTTAACACAGGAGGCATGGGCACAATTGCACCTAACCCATATTACACAAGTGCGGTAGCTGACGAGTGTATGTCAAAAATCTTCTTGCCTACAATTGAGGCAATGAAGAGCGAGGGTAGAGAATTTAAGGGCTGCCTATACTTTGGACTTATGCTTACAAAGGACGGACCTAAGGTTATTGAATATAACTGTCGCTTTGGCGACCCTGAAACGCAGGTTGTCCTTCCACTTCTTGAAAGTGACCTCTTTGAGATTATGCAAGCTACTACAAACGGCACTCTTGCTGACTGTGAGGTTAAATTCTCGGATAAATATGCTTGCTGTGTAATTATGGCTTCAAAGGGATATCCCGAAAAGTATGAAAACGGCTTTGAAATGGTTATTCCCGAGGAAATAGAAAAGGACGTTTACGTTGCGGGCGCGAAACACGAGGGCGGAAAAATTTATTCCGCAGGCGGACGCGTGCTTGGCGTTACCGATATTTCAACATCATTAAAGTGCGCAATTGACGGTGCATACAAAAAAGTAGAAATGATTAAATTTGATAATGCGTTTTATCGCCACGACATCGGTGCAAGAGCGCTTTTGGCTACGGAGGAAAAATAATGGTTTATCGCATTTACGTTGAGAAAAAGGCAGGACTTCAAAACGAAGCAAATGCACTCCTTTCAGAAATCAAAACCTTTCTCGGCATCACTTCCGTTGAAAAGGTAAGAATATTAAACAGATACGACGCTGAAAACATCACGAAGGAGCTTTTTGATTATGCTGTTAAGACAGTATTTTCAGAGCCACAGCTTGATGACGCGTCAGCATCTTTTGACGCAAACGGCGGAATAGTATTTGCAACAGAATATCTCCCGGGTCAATTTGACCAAAGAGCTGATTCTGCCGCACAATGTATTCAGCTTATCTCTCAAGGCGAAAAGCCAACCGTACAAAGCGCAAGAGTGTACATTCTTTACGGAAATCTCTCATCTGATGAGCTTGCAAAGATTAAAAAGCACGTAATCAACCCTGTTGAAGCAAGAGAGGCGTCCCTTGAAGAGAAGGAAACCTTGAAGGTAGAGTACGATATTCCAACAGAGGTTGCAACTCTTGACGGATTTATCGAGCTTGACGAAAACGGTCTTAACGATTTTGTTAAGTCGTACGGTCTTGCTATGGACCTTGACGATATTAAATTCTGCCAAGGTTATTTTAAGACTGAGGGCAGAAACCCAACAATAACTGAAATTCGTATGATAGATACATATTGGTCTGACCACTGCCGTCATACAACGTTCTCAACAACAATTGACAGCGTTAAGTTTAATGACGAGCTTCTTGAAAAGACATACCAAGAGTATCTTGAAACAAGAAAAGAGCTTGGCAGAACAAAGCCAATCAACTTAATGGATATTGCAACTCTTGCGGTTAGATACCTCAAGAAGGAGGGCAAGCTTGACAAGCTTGACGAATCCGAGGAAATCAATGCTTGTACTGTTAAAATTGACGTTGAGGTTGATGGTAAACCAGAAAAATGGTTGCTTCTTTTCAAGAACGAAACACATAACCACCCAACTGAAATTGAGCCATTCGGTGGCGCGGCTACCTGCATCGGCGGTGCAATCCGTGACCCGCTTTCAGGCAGATCCTACGTTTACGGCGCTATGCGTCTTACAGGTGCTGCTAACCCACTTAAGCCCGTTTCAGAAACAATAGAGGGTAAGCTCCCACAAAGAAAAATTGTTACAACCGCGGCAGCAGGTTACTCCTCATACGGTAACCAAATCGGTCTTGCAACGGGTATAGTTGACGAAATTTATCACGACGGTTATGCGGCAAAGCATATGGAGGTTGGCGCAGTTATTGCGGCGGCTCCTGAAAGAAACGTGAGACGTGAGGTTCCCGCTGACGGCGATATCGTTGTTCTTCTTGGCGGACGCACAGGCCGTGATGGCTGTGGCGGTGCTACCGGTTCATCAAAATCTCACACTGTTGAATCACTTGAAAGCTGCGGTGCAGAGGTACAAAAGGGTAATGCGCCTGAGGAAAGAAAGCTTCAAAGACTCTTTAGAAACTACGAAGCTTGCCGTATGATTAAGCGTTGTAACGACTTTGGTGCAGGCGGCGTTTCCGTTGCTATCGGTGAGCTTGCTGACGGTCTATACATCGACCTTAATGCAGTTCCAAAGAAATACGACGGTCTTGACGGCACAGAGCTTGCAATCAGTGAATCTCAAGAGAGAATGGCTGTTGTTATCGAGGCGGAAAACAAGGACAGATTCTTGGAGCTTGCAAATAGCGAGAACCTTGAAGCAACCGTTGTTGCGAAAATCACTGCTGAGCCAAGACTCAGAATGACTTGGAACGGTAAGCTTATTTGCGATATTAGCCGTGAGTTCTTAAACTCAAACGGTGCTGAAAAGCATATAGATATTGAATGTGCAAAAGTAGAATCCTATGCAAAAGCTATTCCTGCTTCATTTGAAAAGGGAATGATGGACGTTGTTACTGACCTTAACGTTTGCTCAAAGAGAGGACTTAGCGAGCGCTTTGACTCTACAATCGGTGCAGGCACAGTTCTTATGCCGTTTGGCGGAAAGAACCAACGTACACCTATTCAAGCAATGGTGCAAAAGGTTTCCGTTGAAAAGGCACATACTGACGATTGCTCGTTTATGTCTTGGGGCTACAACCCATTCATCTCGGAAAAGAGCCCATATCACGGCGCCTATCTTGCGGTTGTTGATTCAGTTTCAAAGCTTATTGCAACGGGCGCAAAATATGAGGACGTATATCTCACATTCCAAGAGTACTTTGAAAAGCCAACCAAGGTTGCAACCCGTTGGGGTAAGCCACTTTCCGCGCTTCTTGGTGCATTTAAGGCACAAAAGAATCTCGGTATCGGTTCAATCGGCGGTAAGGACTCAATGAGCGGCTCATTTGAAAAGCTCGACGTTCCACCAACGCTTATCTCATTTGCAGTTACAATGGGCAAAACAAGCGAGGTTATCTCTCCTGAATTTAAGAAGGCAGGAAACAAGGTTGTCCTCTTAAAGCCGGAATACGATGCAAACGGACTTCCTGTAACCGAATCACTTATCGCACTTTATAACCAAGTTACTGAGCTTGCAAGAAGCGGTAAGGCAGTAAGCATTTACACACCTACAATCGGTGGTGTTGCAGAAGCAATTTACAAAATGGCTATCGGTAACGGTCTTGGCTTTGAATTTGCAAACGTAGATATGAAGGAAATCTTTGCATATAACTACGGTTCATTCATTATCGAGCTTTCATCAAACGACGAAATCGGCATTATGCTAGGTAAGGTAACAGACGATAATGCTATTTCATATAACGGTGAAAAGGTTTGCATGTGCAAGCTTAACGAGGGCTACGAAAACAAGCTTGAAAGCGTATATCCCTGCAATATTGCATTTAATGAAGAAAAGCCTGAAACAATTTCATATAAGGCAGAGAAGCGCATCGGCGCAAATATTAAGGTTGCAAAGCCAAAGGTGCTTATTCCTGTATTCCCGGGCACAAACTGCGAGTTTGACTCCGCAAAGGCGGCTATGGATGCGGGCGCTGAAAGCGAAATCTTTGTTATCAACAACTTAAGCGCAGAGGGCATTAAGAGAAGTGCTGAAGCGTTTGCAAAGAAGGTTGGCGAAAGCCAAATCGTATTTATCCCGGGTGGATTTAGCGGCGGTGACGAGCCCGACGGTTCAGGTAAGTTTATTACTGCTTTCTTCCGCGGAAACGACGTTAAGAACGCGGTAACAGAGCTTCTTGACAATCGTGGCGGACTTATGTGCGGTATCTGTAACGGCTTCCAAGCACTTGTTAAGCTTGGTCTTGTTCCTTACGGAAAGATTATCGACACAGATGAAAACTGTCCAACTCTTACATTTAATAATATTTCACGTCACCAATCTAAGATTGTAAGAACCCGAATTGCTTCTAATATGTCACCATGGCTTTCTGAATGTAACGTTGGCGATATTATCAACGTTCCGATTTCACACGGTGAAGGTAAGTTCCTTGCAAACGATGCAACAATTAAGGAGCTAATTGCTAACGGACAGATAGCAACACAGTACGTTGACCTTGACGGTAACGCAACGTACGATATTCAATACAATCCAAACGGCTCAACACTCGCTATCGAGGGTATTACATCACCAGACGGCAGAGTATTTGGTAAAATGGGCCACTCCGAGCGTATTGATAACGGTCTTTACAGAAACGTTTACGGCGAATACGACATCAAAATGTTCAAATCCGCTGTTAAATTCTTCAAATAATAACACAAAACGAGTGCCAAAATGGCACTCGTTTTAAACTAAACCAGTAGTTGAGAAAAATCAACCGTCGGTATGTTGCAATATGCTTTTTTTAATGATATAATGTTACTAGAAAGGACGGTTAATTATGGAAACGAACGCTATTTTAGCCCAAAATATATATTTTTTAAGAAAACAAAAGGGATTAACGCAAGAAAAGCTTGCAGAAATCGTCGGTGTATCATATCAAGCGGTTTCTAAATGGGAAAATGAAAAATCATTCCCCGAGGTTTCCATTCTTCCAAGCTTGGCAAGCGCACTTGGATGTAGCATAGATACGTTGTTTTCCTATCAAAATGATATTTTAATAGGGAATTTGAAGGAAATTACGATTGAAATGCTTGCTTCGCTAAATTCCTTAGAAAATCAAAAGCGAAGAATGCTTGAAATAGCAAGAGACGGTTATGTGGACGACAGCGAGCTTGAGGATTTTGTATTTATACAAAAAGAGCTTGAACAAATCTCAATGGCTGTTGAAGCACTGCAGATTTGGTCTGAAAAGATGATTGCAAACGGTAAAATTGACGTAAAGAAATATAATCAGCTTATGAAGCAATAATATTTTGTGATTTTTGAAAAATAGCACCGTCTATTTTAACAATTTTGGTATTTATTGCTTGAACAAAAAAATGATAAAATATAAATGTAAAATGAATTATTCCTTGGAGGAAAGATGGAATTTATAATTTATGCAATAATACTGATAGTTGCCGGTGGGCTATTTTTGCCCAAGTACGGTGGGGAAGCAAGAAACGTTCCTATATTCGTAATAATCGCTTCTATAATCGCAATTTTAATAATAGTTAAGCTTCTTAAATATATTTTGCTTGTTTTCAAGGTGAAAAAGCTTTTAACCAAAAATGGATATATGGTGACGCAAACGCGCCTTGTGCCAAAGCTTAAAAGCAGCAAATGCTATCATATTTCGGCAACACGTGACGAAAAAACTGTAAATATTTATATAACAAAGAGAAGGAACTCACACGTTACGTATCATTTTGAAACGGAAAACAAGGCGGAGGTATATAAGCATACTCGCCTTGCCATAAAGCCGTCGGTAAGGCAGGCATATATTGTGTCCCCTCACGTAGAAAGAAGAAAAATGGGCGAGGAGTATTTCTTTTGGGAGGATGCGGATTTTTCAGAAAACACTGAAAATATACTGCTTTTCAAAAAGTTACCTAACAAAATAACCGATACCAAGAGCCAAATTTCACTTGCAAACGGTGATAAAATTTGCGACAAGGTTTTGTTATATGATCTAAAAGGATATATCAGCTACATACAGAGTAAAAAATGAGCGCAAAAAGCGCTCATTTTTTTTTGTTTTATAGTATCAAAAAAGCAAAAAAGACAATAATAACCTTGATAAATTTTTCAAGGGAGAGTAAAAATGAGCAGTAATATAAAAAGCGAAACGTCTATAATTAAAAAAAGATTTTCGCCGAGCAATAATAAGATTTTTGATTTTTTACAAAAGTTCGGCAAGGTTTTAATGGTGGTTATTGCCGTTATGCCTGCTGCCGGTATTATGTTAAGCATAGGAAAGCTTATCGGTATGACCGAGCTTGCTTGGCTTGATGCAGTTGGTGCGGTTATAGAAAATATCGGTTGGGCGGTAATTACCAACTTAAGCATTTTGTTTGCCGTTGCAATCGGCGGCTCTTGGGCAAAGGATAGGGCAGGTGGCGCATTTGCCGCACTTTTATCATACGTTTTGATAAATAATATCACGGGTAGCATTTTTGGTGTAACAAACGAAATGCTTTCTGACCCAAATGCAGTTGTGCATACAATTTTCGGTCAAGAAATTGCAGTTGAGGGCTATTTCACCTCGGTGCTTGGCTCGCCTGCTTTGAATACGGGCGTTTTCGTCGGCATTATTGCGGGCTTTGTCGGCGGAGTAATTTACAATAAATTCTATAATTTTAGAAAGCTTCCCGATGCACTTTCATTTTTCAACGGTAAACGCTTTGTTCCACTCGTTGTAATAGGCGCTTCGCTCGTAATCGCCTTGCTGTTTGCGATAATTTGGCCTCTTATTCAGTACGGCATAAACGCATTCGGCATTTGGATTGCAAATTCGGCAGACACCTCGCCTGTTTTAGCTCCGTTTATTTACGGTACGCTTGAAAGACTTCTTTTGCCATTTGGACTTCACCATATGCTGACAATCCCAATGAACTATACCTCGTTTGGCGGAAGCTACGTAATTCAAACGGGTGTAAATGCAGGAAGCACGGTTTACGGTCAAGACCCACTTTGGTTTGCGTGGATAAATGACCTAATTAACTACAAAAACGCAGGTAATATTGAAGCATATGAAGCGCTTTTGAACGGAGTAACACCTGCGCGCTTTAAGGTCGGACAAATGATTGGCTCAATGGGTCTACTCCTTGGCGTTGGCTCCGCTATGTATAGAAGAATTGACAAGGATAAGCGCCATAAATATCGCTCAATGTTTATTTCAACGGGCTTAGCAGTATTTTTAACGGGCGTTACCGAGCCGTTTGAATATATGTTTATGTTCTCGGCAATTCCGCTTTATATCGTTTATGCGATTATACAGGGTCTTGCATTTGCAACAGCGGGAATATTAAAGCTACGCTTGCACTCGTTTGGCAGCATAGAGCTGTTTACCCGTCTGCCTATGTCCTTTAAGGCAGGACTTGGTTGGGACGTATTCAACTTTGTTTTAATGTGTATTTTGTTCTTCGTTATCGGCTATTTCGTTGCGTACTTTATGATAGGTAAATTTAAGTATGCAACGCCCGGTCGCCTTGGAAATTATTCCGATATTGCAAGCGATAACGAAACAGACGTAAGCAACGAAACAAAGGTGACAGAAACGGTTATTACAACTACGAAAACGACGACAACAAGCGTATCCTCGCAGGCGGAAAAAATAATCGAGCTGCTTGGTGGGCGTGATAATATTGAGCTTGTTGACGCTTGTATGACGCGCCTTCGTGTAACGGTTAAGGACGAGAGCAAGGTTGCCGATGTTGACAGATGGCGTGAAAACGGCGCACTTGGTCTTTTCAAAAAGGGAAATGGTATTCAAGCGGTTTACGGACCGAAAGCGGATGTATTAAAATCCGATATAAACGACATTTTGTGATGAAGCTTTTAACGTTAAATACTCATAGCATAATTGATAAAGATTATGAAAATAAAATAGAGGTGCTTTCAAACGCCATATTGAAATATACCCCCGATGTAATCGCCTTGCAGGAGGTAATGCAATCTTCAAATGCCAAGGTGGTTGGCGACAATGAGCTTATTACCTCGCTAAATATGCCTCTTAAAGAGGATAACTTTGCTTACAGAGTGCTAAAAAAGCTAAATCAGCACAGCTTATATCATGGGGTATATTTGGGCATAAAAAACGCCTATGGTGCTTATGACGAGGGATTATCGCTTTTAACTAATAAGGAAATTACCTCTACTGAGGCGACACAACTCACTGAATTTAACGATTATAACAACTATAAAACGCGCTTTGCACTTGGTGCAAGAATAGACGGCGTTTGGTTTTACTCACTTCATTTTAATTGGTGGGACGATGCTAAGTCCTCATTTAAGGCGGAATGGGAGGCGCTCCTTGATTCGCTTCACTCCAAAAAGGGTGTTTGGTTGATGGGCGATTTTAATTTAACGCCAAGCAGTCAGGGCTACGAGCTTGTCACTAAGCACTACCACGACACTTATATGCTTGCAAAGGAAATTGACAACGGTATAACTGTTTGCGGCGATATAGACGGATGGAAAAATGACAAGTCGAAAAAACGTATTGACTATATATTTACAGACAGGAGCGTAGATATTAAGTCCTCAAATACGGTTTTTAACGGAAAAACGGAAGAGATAATTTCAGACCATTTTGGCGTTTTGGTGGAAAAGGAGTAGATATGAGAGAAGCAGGGATTTTGTTGCCAATAAGCGCACTAAGCTCGAAATACGGAATTGGCTCATTTTCAAAAGAAGCATACCGCTTTGTCGATTGGCTAAAAAAGGCAGGGCAAAGCTATTGGCAAATTTTGCCGCTTGGGCCAACAAGCTTTGGTGACTCTCCCTATCAATCCTTTTCTGCATTTGCAGGAAATCCATACTATATAGATTTGGAAACGCTTGTAAATGAAGGTCTTTTGATGGGCGAGGAGTGCCTTGTGGATTTTGGCAAGGATGAAAGGGCAGTTGATTACGCGAAAATTTATAATGGCAGAATTCCTCTTTTGAAAAAAGCATTTACGCGCTTCAAAAAAGATAGCGGATATTATGCTTTCTTAGAAAACAATTCCTTTTGGATAGATGATTATGCACTATTTATGACCGTCAAAGAGGAAAACGGCGGAAGTAGCTTTCAATATTGGAAGCATGAGCTTAAAAACAGGGAAAAGGAAGCAATAAAGGCGGTAAGAGAAAAGCACGGCGAGAAAATTGAGTTTTGGAAATTCGTGCAATATAAGTTTGATGAGCAATGGAAGCGGCTAAAATCATATGCAACCGAAAAGGGCATAAAAATTATCGGCGATATTCCTATATACACCGCGCTTGACAGCAGCGACGTGTGGGCTTACCCTGAGCTTTTTCAGCTTGACGAAAATAAAACACCGATAAGCGTGGCAGGATGTCCGCCCGACGGATTTTCAGAAAAGGGTCAGCTTTGGGGAAACCCCTTATATAGATGGGACGTTCATAAGCAAAGCGGGTATGCTTGGTGGAAAAAGCGGCTGACTAAAGCATTTGAGCTATATGACGTATTAAGAATTGACCATTTTAGGGGCTTTGACGAGTATTACTCGATAAAATATACCGCAAAGGATGCAACAAACGGAAAATGGGAAAAGGGACCGAGAAACGCACTTTTTGTGGAAATAGAAAAGGAAATGGGTAAGAGGGAAATAATTGCCGAGGACCTTGGCTTTATGACCGATAGCGTAAGAAATATGCTTGAGGCAACAGGTTTTCCCGGGATGCGCGTTTTTCAGTTCGGCTTTGACGCGCGAGATACAGGTGCACAAAACGATTATTTGCCACACAATTATGTAGAAAATTCGGTTGCATATACGGGCACACACGACAACCCTACTATTATTTCTTGGTTCTTTGAAATTACCGACGAGGAGCGCGCGATGGTAAGGACTTATTTGTGCGATGAATATACGCCAAGCTCCGAAATAAACAAGCCGATAATAGGTGCGGTAATGCGCTCGCAAGCTAAGCTTGTAATAATTCCTATTCAGGACTATTTGGGCTACGACAGCAGGGCACGAATGAATAAGCCGTCAACCGCCTCGGGCAATTGGCTTTGGCGAGTAAGCGGAAATGACCTGAGCAAGGAGCTTGCCGAATATATACGGAATTTAACACAAATAACAGGCAGAATAAAAAAAGAAAGAGGGCAGTCGCGTTAGCGCGCTCTCTTCCAAAGGATAGCGAAATGGATACAGAAGGCGTGAACACGAAGTCGTCGCCGTACTTTGTACGACAGTACGAGTGGTCGCGTCTAAAAAACAGACATAAAAAAGAGGAGATGTTGCAAAAAAATTGCAACATCTCAACCTTATTTTACTTAATTTAACTTTTTACTTAGTTTTTCTGGGGCGTGTTTGTTTTTGGTCTGTGCCATTGCAGCATCCCTTTGAAATTTTAGCTTTCTGACATACAAGAGCTTGTTATAGTCATATACACGGTAACGAGCTCGCCATCGCGGTCAACCGTTACAAGCACCGTGTCGCCCAGTCTTGCATAAAGCAGTGAGTCAAGCAAATGATATTGTCTTGTAATCTCGAAGGACAAGCCCGATTCAACAATTTCTACCTTTTTAACAATATCGCCAACAAAAAGCTTTCCGAATGCGATGGACGAATAGCCGGTGATTTCAACAACTGTGGGATCCTCAAAAAGCTCAACGTAGCCGGTTTCCTCGTTGTAATATGAGCGCGGATTTTGCACCTGAACCTTTACACCGAGAAGTGGGCGTTTGAGTGTTTCGTTTTGAGTGCCGTAGCAGTTGTCAATAAGGTTTTCAACTATCGCAACGACTGTGCTTGACGGTATTGCATAGCCGATGTTGTCGGTCTTTTGGTCTGCATATTTTGCATTAACAATACCTATAAGCTTGCCGTCAATATCGAAAAGACCGCCGCCGCTGTTTCCGGGGTTGACAGGAGTGTCAACACGCATAACGCGCATTGATGCCTCGGTTTTTTCGTCAGCCAAGGTCAGGTCAATGTACTCTGAATCAACACTGACAATACCCGACGTTACTGAAAAACCGTCAGCATTAGGGTTACCAACCGCAAATGCAGTTTGTCCAACATGGACAAGAGAGGAGTCCTTAATATTAACGGAGCTAACCTCTGAATTTTTGATTATCTTACTGTTTGATATTTCCAAAATCGCAAGGTCGTAATGCATTGAGCCGCCGATGTAGCTTGCCTTCATTGCGCCCTCTTCCGAAATTGCACCGTATAAATATACGCTAATATCGTCGCTGATTTTATTTGACGTGCTTGCTTCGGTGGAATATACAACGTGGTAGTTCGTTATTATAATTGCGCTTCCGCTTTCCTTGTTCAAGCTATAAATAACACCTGCACCCGAGGAATAGCTTTTCTTTAGTGTTGCTTGGTCAGTGTAACCGCTTTGAATTATAACCGTGCTTTGCAATACGCTTGCAACAGTCTTATCAAGTGATGGTGCAGCTGGCAATTCGCCTTCAACGATAACGCTACCATCCTTGCCGTCTTTACCATCCTTGCCATCCTTACCGTCTTTACCGTCAATTCCGTCCTTACCGTCTTGGCCGTTTAAGCCATCGGCGCCGTCCTTGCCAACGACAACACCTAAATTTTCGGTGGTCTGATTTGAATATTCAATAATAAGCTCGCCTTTTTCGTTTATGCTCGAACCCACTATGTAACGCGGTGGCTCCGTAATTTTAATAAAATCGTCAAGTGTGCAGCTTGAAAACGATAAAATGGCAATAAAAATAAAAACAAGCAGAGTAGATAGCTTGAAAAGGGAGATTTTTTTCATAAATTATCCTTTCAAAATTGGGATTCTAACTATATTATACAATAATAATCTATTTTTTTCAACATAATTATGTGGTTAAAAGAAAATCAAAATTAAATCACAAGCTTTTGCGATTTTATCCGCTTTAGTGGATTTATTCTCACTAACGTGCGTTTAAGTAAAAAAGACTCAGAATTATAAAATCCTGAGTCTTTTTCTGGTGCAGACGATGAGACTCGAACTCACAAGAACTAAGTTCATTGGCTTCTGAGACCAACGCGTATACCAATTCCGCCACGTCTGCATAAAAGGGCATTGCCCTTTATTTGTAATATTGAACGTATGCTGTTTTGCATTTTTCGATAGTATCAATGGCTTCCGCTTTGCCAACGATATTGTCAACGCGTGTTTCCTTGTTTTCAAGAAATTTGTAAACCTCGAAAAAGTGCTTTATTTCGTTGAATTGATGCTGTGGAAGCTCTGAAATATCACCGTAACCGTTAAGAAACGGATCGTTTACAGGAATAGCAACGATTTTTTCATCTGCTTCGTTATCGTCTATCATCGTTATCATACCGATAGGGTAGCATTCGATAATTGAAAGTGGCTCAAGCTTTTCTTGGCAGAGAACCAAAACGTCAAGTGGGTCGCCGTCCTCAGAAAGAGTACGGGGGATGAAGCCGTAGTTGGCAGGGTAGTGCGTTGACGTGTATAAAATTCTGTCAAGTCGCAAAAGTCCGCTTTCTTTGTCAAGCTCATACTTATTTTTGCTTCCCTTTGGAATTTCGATAACAGCAATAAATCTGTTGGATTTTATTCTTTCATCGCTAAAATCATGCCATGGATTCATATAAGCACCTCCATTTTATAATATTATATATCAAATAGCGCGCGGTGTCAATAAAATCATTTATATTAGTATGGATTTTTTGTTTATGTAAATGCTAAATATATAAAAATTAAAGGGGAAGCTAAAATTGGAAAAAAATAAGAGGCCGCTTAAAAATATAGTGAACGGAACCGAGGATGATATACTCGGCTTTGTTTGCGAGGATACGTATGAAATATGCGAAAATACAATGCAAATAAGTCGAACAAGCGAAAGTGAACATGCGGAGTATGGAATCTCATCGGCTTTTTGTGATGATGGCACTCCGTTTGACTGTGGGCCGAGCGGCGGTGCAATTTCACCGTTTACAGAGGTGAATGCAGAAGGACAAGGTGTGAATAGCGAGGTGCCAAGAAAGCCGCGTTTTACGCCTGGAAACTAAAAAAGCAATGCGAGAGCATTGCTTTTTTTACATATTGTGCTTATAAACCTCAAAGGCAAGTATAGTAGCGGCGGAAGCAGCGGAAAGTGCCGCATCGAAGCGACGTCCGTAATCAATCCTTACTATTTGGTCGGCTTGCTTTAATACCGACGAGGAAATACCTCTTTTTTCGCCGCCTACAATAAGCAAGATCGGCTTTTTTAATTCTGCCTCATAAACACTAACCGAGTTTTTTATATCAGCGCACACAACGCGGTAGCCCTTTTGCTTAAATGTTTTTATAAAGTCGTCATTTTCAATGAAAACGTTTAATCTTTCGCTCGCACCCGCTGAGGAGCGGCAAACAACACCCGCGGCACTAAGCCAATTGCGCTCGGACAAGATAATTCCGTCAGCGCCCGCGGCGTAAATTGAGCGCAGAGCATAACCGAAATTGTAAGGGTCCTCAATGCCTTCAATCATTACGTAAAAGCCGTTTTCCACTAATGCATCAGAGCTTAGCACCTCATACGTTCTTTCACCGCAAATTGCGACAATTCCGCCGTGTGAAGCGCCTATTGAAATTTCATCTATTTCTTGTGCATCAACCGTCAAAAGCTCAAAGTCGAAAAGCTCCGCCATTTTGGAAAGATATCGAAAATCCTTTTCCTTAGCTTTTAGCTTGCTTTTATCAAAGAGGATTTTTTCTATTTTTCTTGCGTTTTCTTTTCCGTCCTTTAGGTTGTCAAGAAGTGCGCGTATAGAGGTCATTCCCTCAAAAACGGTGGATGTGGCAAATCTTGATTCTTCCTTAATCATTTGCCCGCGTTTTCCTTTAGGTAAGCATTTATAAAGCCGTCGATTTCACCGTCCATAACCGCTTGAATGTTGCCATCCTCGTAGCCCGTGCGCGTGTCCTTTGCAAGGGTATATGGCATAAATACGTATGAGCGGATTTGCGAGCCCCATTCGATATTCGTTTTGTTGCCCTTGATGTCCTCAATTCTGTCAAGCTTTTCGCGTTGCTTAATTTCCATAAGCTTGGATTTAAGCATCTTCATCGCAGTTTCCTTGTTTTGAAGCTGGCTTCTTTCAGTTTGACAGCCAACAACAATACCTGTTGGAATATGCACGATTCTGATTGCGGAGTCGGTTTTGTTTACGTGCTGACCGCCTGCACCGGATGAACGGTGAGCTGTGATTTCAAGGTCAGCTTCGTTAATTTCAATAGAGTTGTCATCCTCAAATTCTGGCATAACCTCAACGGATGCAAACGAGGTGTGTCTGCGTCCTGAGGAGTCAAAAGGTGAAACGCGCACTAAACGGTGAACGCCGTTTTCGCTCTTTAAGTAGCCGTAAGCGTTTAAGCCCTCAACCAAAATTGTTGCACTCTTAAGTCCTGCTTCTTCGCCGTCAAGCCAATCAAGAAGCTTTACGTTGTAGCCGTGCTTTTCACCCCATCTTGTGTAAAGACGGTAGAGCATAAGCGCCCAGTCCTGTGCCTCAGTGCCGCCTGCACCCGGGTGGAATGAAATGATAGCGTTGTTTTTGTCATATTCACCGGAGAGCAAAACCTCAATTCTTTGCTTTTCCTCCTCGGCGATAATTGCTTTTTGCTCGGACAAAATTTCCTCAACCAAGCTCTCGTCGTTTTCCTCGATAGCCATTTCGGTAAGGGTGATGGTGTCCTCTAATTTTGCTTCAAGAGCATCAAAATTCTCAATTTTTGATTTCATTTGCTTTATTTTTTGCAAAATCTTAGTTGAGTTTTCTTGATTAGACCAAAAATCAGGGTCAAATGTTGTTTTTTCAAGCTCCTCAAGCTCTATTCTTAATTCGTCAATTTTAAGTGAGCTGTGAAGCTCTTTAATGTTTTCACGAAAATTTTGTAATTCGTACTTAGCGTTTTCAAGTGCGATAATCACGGAATTTCCTCCAAAATATAGTAATTATATTATATACGCCAATAGTATAACACAAAGATTTCAAAATTACAAATGTTTTTTACAATATTTATTAACCTACTTTTTGCACGGGAAAAAGAAGAGATTTGTTATTTAAGCAAACGAAATATTAATTTTATGCGTCTTGAAAATAAAAAATGAAAAAAATTTTAACTTTTTTCAAAAAACTATTGCATTTTTTATATGTTTGGTATATAATGGTGTTACAAAAGTGGTGAAAAGTGGAGTAATAGTGGCTAAAAGTGGAGCGAAAGGAGGACTAAATATGCTTTACGGCAGATATGAACATACAGTTGATAGCAAAAACAGAGTATTTGTTCCTGCAAAGTATAAAGAGGTTCTCGGCGCATCATTCAAGCTTACTTGCAACGGATTTACAAACTGCATTCTCCTTTACACAGAAAGAGAATGGGAAAAGTTTGAGGAAAAAATCTCGGCACTCCCCACCTTAGAGTTTGAAAATTATATCCGTCAGGTTTATTCAAATACAGTTGACGTTCAAATTGACTCACAAGGACGCTTCGTAATTCCTCAGTTCTTAAAGGAGCAGGTTGGAATTGAAAAGGACGTTTTATTTATGGGTGTTGGCACTCATATTGAAATTTGGTCGAAAGAAGCATTCCAAGAAAAGCAAAAGACAATTGATATGAACGAAATGAAGAAATTAATGATCCAAATGGGATTTTAAGGAGTAAAGCATGGATTTTTCACATTATCCGGTTATGTTTTGCGAGTGTATCGAGGGACTTAACATTAAACCGAATGGTATCTATGTGGACTGCACCGCAGGCGGCGGTGGACATTCCGAGGGCATCTTGAAATCTCTTGAAAACGGAAAGCTAATTTCCATAGACCAAGACGATAATGCACTTCTTGCTTGCAAAAATAGATTTTTAAAATATGGGGACAAGTCAATCTTGGTAAAAAGCAATTTTTCCGAGCTTGAACGAGTTCTTAATGAATTAAATATAGACCGTATTGACGGTGTGATAATGGATTTAGGTGTCTCGTCTCATCAGCTTGACACAGTGGAGCGTGGGTTCTCGTATAATAGTGACGCAAACCTTGATATGCGAATGAACCCACAATCGCCCTTCTCAGCATACGACGTTGTAAATACTTACTCAGAGGTTGATCTTAAAAGGATTATAAATGACTACGGTGAGGAAAAATTTGCGCATATAATCGCAAGAAACATCGTAAAGGAAAGAGAAATCGCACCAATAAAGACTACAAGTCAGCTTGTAGAGGTTATTAAAAAATCAATTCCTGTGGGCGCGGCTAAAAAAGAAGCTCAGCACCCTGCAAAAAGAACTTTTCAAGCTATAAGAATTGAGGTAAATCACGAGCTTGACGTAATTACCCCGGCGATATATACAGCAGTTAACAGACTTAATTCGGGCGGACGTATCGTTGTTATGACGTTCCATTCACTCGAGGACAGAATTGTTAAGGGGCTGTTCAATGAGCAAGCTCAAGGTTGCATATGTCCGCATGATTTCCCCATTTGCGTATGTGGCAATAAACCAAAAGTAAAGATAATCAATAAAAAACCTATAACGGCAACTCCCAAGGAGTTGGAGGAAAATTCGCGTTCTAAATGCGCAAAGCTAAGAATCGCAGAAAAGATATAAAATTTTGGAGGATGTTTTAATTATGTACGGTACAACGATGAGAAATTACAATGCAAATAGAGCATCCGGCACTAAGGATGAAAAAAAGGGTTTTTTCTCAAAAAAGTCAATAGCAAAAGAAAATAAGAGAGCTAAAAAGAATGAGGACACAAGATATATGAAGCTTGAATCCTCAGCTGAAATAGCTGCTGATGAAATTGAAAACGAGGTAAAGGAAACCGAAAGCGGCTTTTCAAGAAAGGATTTCCCAATAACCTCAGTTATCATCACAGTTCTTTTCACTATGATGGCTCTTATAGTTGGCTCCGGCTTGCTTGGAGCATAATAAAGAAATTAAGTCTCGGTTAAATGCCGAGACTTTTTCATATTTATAAGAAAAAAACAATATAATTTACCAAGAACTTATAAAGGTGGTAAATTATTTTGGAAATCAAAAATAATAAGATAATGAAAAGAGGAGTATTTTTGCTTTTCTTTTTTCTTATTTTAAGCTTAGTTATAATTATTTCGCTTTTTAAAATTCAAATTTTGGGGTATGACGACTATCAAAAGCGAGTTATTGAGCAGCTGACGGTTGAAACTAAGGTTAATCCCGCCCGCGGAATAATATACGACAGAAATGGCACAGTGCTTGCAAGCAATAAAACCGTGTGGGTCT
>JAZREL010000040.1:0-28864 GCA_045660785.1 Eubacteriales bacterium
TACAATCGAGCTTGGATTCGTGCTTTCAGACCTTCTTAACAACTATGAAAGAATTTCAGACCACTGCTCTAACATTGCGGTTGCTATTATCGAAACCGCGCACAACAGCTTTGGCACACACGAATACCTCAATGCAATCAAGAATGCAAATGACGATGATTTCCAAAGCGAATTCAAGGTATTTGCAGAAAAATACTCAATTATTCAAAAATAATAAATTAAGGGAAGGCGCTTGCCTTCCCTTAATCATATAAAAAAAGAGCAAGAATGTCGGTTTTTCACATTCTTGCTCTTTTTTTATTTTTCTGTTAATACACTAATAGCTTTGCCGTCTGTTGTAACTATTATTGTTCCCATACTGTCTGTGCGATAAATTTTATCCTCGTCAACCGCTTTTTCAAATCTTGTCATAGCTTCTGTGTGCGGATGTCCGTAATCGTTATCCTGACCGCAGCTGATTATTACGTACTCAGGGGTTGCGGCGTCGATAAACTCCTGACACGATGAGGTGCGTGAACCGTGATGTCCTGCCTTGAAAACGTCACACTCCAAAATATCGTCAAGCTTGCTTCCGTATTTATCAACCAACGCATTTTCGCCGTTTTTCTCGGAGTCACCCGTGAAAAGAAGCTTGGTTTCGCCCCATCTTACCATAACGATAATGCTATAATCGTTTGAATTACTGTACTCATCCTTGACAGGACCGAAAAATTCAAGCTCGAGGTCTGCCTTGTCGTCTTCCTTCTCAGGGTCAATTACACCAACGTTTACCGTTCTGTCCTCTTCGCTATCAATATCAATTATATCATCAACGACTATTCTGTCAGCGATATCGTCATTTGCTTCAATAACGGAAACGTAAATTTCGGGCATAGATTTAACCTTATCCATAAAGGTGCGGTACATCGTTTGCTCCTTGCCTGTATCCTCGTACACCTTTTTCTGGTCGGGAATAATCAGATTTGTAACCTTAAATTCCTCTAAAACCTCGGTTGCTTCACCGTAATGGTCGGAGTCGAAGTGAGTGAGAATAAAATAGTCAATGGTTTCTACACTTTTTCCCTTAAGGTAATTTATCATTGTGTTTTTATCGTCCTTTTCGCCCGTATCGATAAGCACGGTCATACCGTCGGCAAAAATAAGCGTTGAATCCCCTTGCCCAACGTCAATATAGTGAATCTCGGCATTTCCTTCGGGAATTTCATATTGCTCGGACGGTGCAAAGAATTTTTGATAAACTAAAAATCCTAAAATTGCAAGTAGTATTATTGCAACAGGAATAAGTAATATCGGCTTTTTAAATATTGATTTTGCAATTTTCTTTTTAGTTCTTTTATTCATTTGGCCCCTCCAAGATTATTATACTTTTATTTTATCATATCATTTCAAAAAATACAATAAACCGAGCGAAAAATCAGCGCTTATTTTTTCTTGAAAATTCGAGTTTTCACCGTGAATTGCATCGCCCGAAAGGATTGTCAATTTTAAAAAAACAACATATTATAGAAAAAGTATGATTGGAGGTGTCTTATGAAAAACCAAAACGAAGAATTTGGATTTTTAACGGTAAACGTAAAAACGGCAAACGGAGCATTGCCTCTTGAAAACGCCACTGTCACAGTTTACTCTGCCCCGCCGCCGTCGGACAATAACGAGCCAAGCTTAGGCGAAACCGACGTGATTTACAGCTTAAAAAGCGATGAAAACGGAAAAACGCAAAAGGTGGCGCTCAAAGCCAAGCCGATTAATCTCTCGCAATCACCCACTGAGCCGTATCCCTACCTTACCTACAACATTTTAGTTACAAAGGATGGCTATTACGACAACACGTATCTAAGCGTACCGATTTTTGAGGGTATTACGTCACTTCAGGACGTATATTTAATTCCGCTTTCGGAATTTTCCTCACCGACAGACCCTGTGCCAAATTCAAGCAGACGATACCAAGAAAAATACAGATAAGGAGTAGATATGCCTGTTTTACCTATAATTCCCGAATACGTCACCGTGCATCTTGGCTCACCCGATAGCGATGCACCGAACGTTACAGTACCATTTACAGATTACATTAAAAACGTTGCATCAAGTGAAATTTTCCCGACATGGCCCGAAAATGCAATTCGCGCTAACATATACGCGCAAATATCGTTTGTGCTAAACAGAATTTTTACCGATTATTACGGCGCGCGTGGATACGATTTTGACATAACAAATTCAATAGGAATTGACCAATCATTTGTAAACGGGCGCGAGTACTTTGAAAATATTTCAAGAATTGTCGATGAGATTTTTAACGATTACGTGGTTAGGGGCGATAGTGTTGAGCCGTATTTCACCGCGTATTGCGACGGGCGCGAGATAAGCTGCGAGGGGCTTTTGCAATGGGGCACGGTTGACCTTGCAAACAACGGTCTTTCTCCGCTTGAAATTTTACAGTATTATTACGGCGACGATATAAGCATTGTAAATAACGCACCGATTGGAAGCCGCGCTTACACATGGGATGGCAGAACCCTTGGCTACGGCTCAATCGGCAATAGCGTTCAGCAAATTCAAATACGTCTGAACAGAATTTCAAAGAACTACCCTGCCATTCCAAAAATATACCCCGTCAACGGAATTTTTGACAGAAGCACGGAAAATGCGGTGCGTGCATATCAAAACGCATTCAACTTAGAAGAGGACGGCTTGGTTGGCAAGGGGACTTGGTACTCCATTCAAAGGACTTATTCAGCGGTTAAGCGGTTGAATGATTTGGCATCGGAGGGGCTTGCGCGCGAGGAGGTTTCGGGAATATTCCAAAGCACACTTTCAGAGGGCGCAACGGGCGCGGAGGTGTTTGAGCTTCAGTATTTGCTTGCGCTTGTGGGTGAATATAATAACGAGGTGCAAGCGCCCGAAATAGACGGCATTTTCGGTGCAGGCACAAGGCGTGCGCTTGAAAGCTTTGAGCGCGCTTACGGGCTGAGTGTTAACGGCATCGCCGAATTGAACGATTGGGATCGACTTTACCGAGAATACGTCGGCATTTTAAGTTCTCTGCCTGAAGGATATTTCAACAGTACAACCGTGCCATACGGCGGCAGAGTTTTGCGCCTTGGCGTAAGCGGTGAGGACGTACGGCTGCTTCAAGAATATCTTGATTATATTTCAAACACGTACACAGAAATTCCAAGGGTCGAAGCGGACGGTGTTTTTGGAGTTGCAACAGAGGCGGCTGTGGTAGCATTTAAGAATATTTTCGGGCTTGACCCAACTCCTATTGTTTCAGCAAGCACGTGGGAGCTTATAACATCAACATACAGGGATTTATACGACGGCGCAAGCACAAGCGGCTCCCAATTTCCCGGAGTTAACTTAGGATAGGAGTTTTTATGAGCTATTACGATTTTAGAAGAACTGAAAATTCGATTTTGGAAATTCAAAAAATACTTAGAAATCTTGATTTTTATGAAAACAGCTCTGCGCGAGTTAAGCCCGACGGAATTTACGGTGAGGACACGCGGCTTCTCGTTTCGGAATTCCAAAAAAAATACGGCCTTGCCCCAAGCGGAATTGTAGATTATGAAACGTGGAAGCTGCTCCATTCTTTGGAAGATGCGCACCGTGAGGAAGCGAAAATAGCGCGTGCGGTTCACATTTTTCCTATGTATGAAAAGCATGAGATTTTGCCAAACAGCAAAAACAGCTACGTTTATATAATTCAAGTAATGCTAAACGAAATTTTAAATGACCACGACGGCTTTGAGGTGCTTGAGATAAACGGTATATACGATTTACCAACGCAAAATGCGGTAAAGCTGCTTCGGCGCAAGTCGCTTGAGGATGCACCCGATATTATAGATGCGCTTGTTTTTGAAACGATTGCTGACGAATACGAAAGAGTAAATTCACGCTCATTTTGATTATTTTCCTTTTTAGTGTCAATAATATAATAACGATATAAAAAGGGAGGCAAGAAAATGAACAGCCGTTTTACAAAAAAGGCGAACGAGGTTTTAAGTGCGTCAAAAAAATCCGCCAAGGAGCTTGGGAGCTTATACATAGGAACCGAGCATTTGCTGCTTGGCATACTATCAACTGACTGCGTTGGTGCAAAAATTCTCAAAGAAAAGGGCGTTACCAACGATAGCTGCCTAAAGAAGATAAAGCAAGGTGGGTGGATTGAGGAAAAAAAGCATTCTCTTGAGGAGCTTACCCCGCGTGCCAAGCGAGCTATCGAGGGGGCATCACAGCTTGCAAAGCGCTTCGGCGGAAGCTTTATCGGGAGTGAGCATATTCTCTTTTCGATATGTAACGAGCCCGACTCATACGGTGCCAAGGTGCTTATTTCCTTGGAAATAAATTTACAAAGCATAAAAACTGAAATCACGTCATTTTTAGATACTTTTAACGGGGAGCAAAGAAATGAAAAGCAACCGCATAGCGGGAGTGCGCTGCTTCAGTACGGGAAAAACCTAAATAAGGTAGCAGAGGCAGGCGGCTGTGACCCTTTATACAAGCGTGAGGGCGAGCTTGTTCGACTTATGCAGATACTGACGCGAAGAACGAAGAACAATCCCTGCTTAATCGGTGAGCCGGGTGTCGGAAAGACGGCTATTGTCGAGGGCTTGGCAGAAAAAATAGTGCGTGGTGAGGTGCCAAGGGAGCTATCGGGTAAGACCGTAATTTCGCTCGACCTTTCCTCAATGGTTGCAGGCGCAAAATACCGCGGCGAGTTTGAAGAACGGTTAAAAAACGTACTGAACGAGGTGAAAAGCAACTCCTCGGTTATACTGTTCATTGACGAAATCCACACAATAGTTGGTGCGGGCGCGGCTGAAGGCGCGGTTGATGCCGCAAATATAATAAAGCCCGCGCTTGCACGCGGTGAAATTCAACTAATCGGTGCAACCACCGTTACCGAATACAGAAAGCATATTGAAAAGGACTCCGCGCTTGAAAGACGGTTTCAGCCCATAATTATAAATGAGCCAAGCGAACAGGACGCAATTGATATTTTACTTGCGCTTCGCGAAAGGTACGAGGAGTTTCACGGAGTAAAAATTACCGACGAGGCGATAAGGCAGGCGGTTTTGCTTTCAAAGCGATATATCGGCGACAGATTTTTGCCCGACAAGGCAATTGATTTAATTGATGAGGCATGCTCACGCGCGAAAATGAAGCATCAGCACAAAAGCCCTAAGCTTCGCGAATACGAGGCGAAAATATTGTCTGTTGCGCGCGAAAAGGAAAATGCAATTTCAAACCAAAACTTTGAGCTTGCCTCAAAGCTTCGCGACGACGAGATAAGCTACAAAATTGCATACAACAAGGAAAAAGCCAAGCGCGAGCGTCTGATTTCAAAATCAAGTGTCAAAATAACGGAAAACGATATTGGAGGGATAGTAACCCTTTGGACGGGTATTCCCGTAGGCACGGCAACGAAGGACGAGGTATTAGAGCTTTGTCAGCTTGAAAAGAAGCTTGCAAGCGACGTATGTGGGCAAGAAAAGGCAACAAAGGCGGTTGCTGACTCAATAACGCGTGCAAGAGTAGGACTGAAAAGCCCCAAAAGACCGCTTGCTTCCTTTCTTTTCTTAGGTCCTACGGGCGTTGGAAAAACCTTGCTTGCCAAAAGCATAGCCAAAAACGTTTTCGGCAGCGAGAGCAGTATTATTCGGCTTGATATGTCGGAATATATGGAAAAGCATTCCGTTTCAAGACTTGTTGGTGCGCCGCCGGGATATATTGGCCACGATGAGGGCGGACAGCTTTCCTTGGCGGTAAGATTAAAGCCCTACTCTGTCGTTTTGTTTGACGAAATTGAAAAGGCGCACAAGGACGTTTATAACATTCTTTTGGGAATTCTTGACGATGGAATTTTGACGGATTCACACGGCAGACGCGTTGATTTTAAAAACACAATTATAATTTTGACCTCAAATATAGGGGCAAAAAGCATTACCGAGCCGAAAAAGCTTGGGTTTAGTGAAGCCAAGAGCGATGAGGTCGAGTACGAAAGCATAAAATCGAAAATCAACGATGCATTAAAGGCGGAATTTAATCCCGAGTTTTTAAACCGACTTGACGAAATTATAATTTTCAATCAGCTGACAAAAAACGATATTACTAAAATTTGCAAAAATCTCTTAAACGAGGTAAAGGAAAACGCGCTTTCCGTGGGCATAACCTTAGATATAAAGGACAGTGCCGCTTCGTATTTAGCGGAAAAGAGCTTTGATAAGCTATACGGCGCGCGTCCGTTAAGACGAACGATAACTAACATGCTCGAAAATCCGCTCTCGAAAAAAATTGCTTCGGGAGAGATAAAAAAGGGTGATGCGGTTTTGGTGGAATATTCGGGCGGTGAGCTTAAAATCAAGGCGCCGATAACGAATTAGCTTTAATTGTCAGAGCGCATTTAACTCAAAAGGACGAACCCAACGGGCTCGTCCTTTTCTTTTATTTATCAATTGAGATATTAAGATGCGGATAAGGAATTTCAACTCCGTACTCATCGAAGCTGCGCTTAACCTGCTCATACATTGGGAAGTAAACGTCCCAATAGTCTGCGGTTTTAACCCATACGCGAAGTCGGATTGTAATACCGCTATCATTATGAGATACAATTAAAACCTGTGGAAGTGGATCTGTCAAGATTTTTTCATCTGCTCTTGCGCAAGCATAAAGAACCTTTCTTGCGGTATCGATATTTGCGGAATATGCAATTGAAAAATCGAAGTCAATTCTTCTTGTATCGTGTGCGGAATAGTTTGTAATTACGTTATTTGAAATCATTCCGTTTGGAACGACAACCTTTTTGTTGTCAGGAGTTGTAAGGGTTGAATAGAAAAGACCGATATCAACAACCGTGCCGCTAACGTCGGGTGTTTCAACGTAATCACCGATTTCAAACGGCTTGAAAATAACAAGCATAATTCCGCCTGCGATATTAGAAAGACCGCCCTGTAAAGCAAGACCGATTGTCAAGCCGCAGGAAGCAATAACAGCGGAAAGTGCAGACATATTAAAGCCGAGGATAGAAACGACTGAAACAGCCACTATAGAATATAGAGCAACAGCAAAAATATGCTTCAAAAACGTTCTAACCGTTTTGTTTGCCCTTTTGAAAATCTTTTCATTTTCAATGTTTTTTACAATTCTCTTTACTATTAAGCAACCAATTATCAAAATAGCAAGCGAAATAATAATTCTTATGCAAATGCTGAAAAGCGTTGGAGTGTTTTCCCCGAAAAGCGGGCTTGTGAAAAACTTCACAAATCCAGCCAAAAATTCTTCTGCGCGAGAGGTTGTTTCAGTAACACCTGCCGCATCTGATTCTGCCGCCATAAATAAAAGCATAGCTTCCTCCTTTAAGAATATACTTTGATTAAATTAAATCTCTGAAAATATTTTACTACAAATTATGATTTTTGTCAATGAATTTACATAAAATTATATTTTATTGTAAAAATAATGGTATAAAAGAATACTCAAATTTACAGTTGGAGGAAAAATGAACGAAAAGGAATATTCAAAATACGTAGAAAGCCGTGCAAAGAAATCGCCTATATGGAAAAACTGCGCCTTTGCATTCTTAATAGGTGGCGCAATTTGTACACTGGGTCAAGGATTTTTCCATTTATACACACATTTAGGGATGGAGGAGCTTGATGCAAGAACCTTAGTTTCGGTAACGTTGATTTTCATCACCGTCTTGCTCACCGGCTTTGGAGTTTTTGACAAAATAGCAAAGGTTGGGGGTGCTGGCACGCTTGTGCCGATAACGGGCTTTGCAAACGCGGTTTCATCGGAAGCAATAGACTCAAAAAGTGAGGGCTTTATTCCCGGTGTCGGCGCAAAGATATTTACAATTGCAGGACCCGTTATACTGTACGGAACGTTTTTCGGCGCAGTTTACGGAGTGATATTTTATCTTGTCACGCTAATTTGGGGGTAAAATGAAAAAAAGCATATTAACTTTTAAAAGAAAACCGAAAATAAGCGCAACACACAGCGTTGTTGGGCATATGGAAAAGGACGGCCCGTTAGGGGACCTTTTTGACGAATACTGTCTTGACGATAAATTCGGCAAGGATTCGTGGGAAAAGGCAGAAAGTGAAATGCAACGGCGTGCCCTTTCAGGTGCAATAAAGAAATGCGGACTTATTGACTCGGAAATTGACGCATTATTGGCGGGAGATTTGCTCAATCAATGCATTGGCTCAAACTATGCTCTATCAAATTTCGACACGGGATTTTTAGGGCTTTACGGCGCTTGCTCCACGTGCAGTGAGGGACTTTTGATTGGCGCTTCTCTTTTTAGCGGCGGCATAATTGATAGCTGTGCAACGGTGACCTCCTCGCACTACTGTGCGAGTGAAAGACAGTTTCGCTTTCCTCTTGAATACGGCGGACAAAGAACGCCAACCGCACAATGGACCACAACGGGAGCGGGCGCATTTATTTTATCTGACACGGGAAGCGTAGAAATTCGTGAGGGGCTTATTGGCAAGGTTGTAGATAAGGGCATCTCCGATATTAACAATATGGGTGCGGCGATGGCACCTGCGGCAATAAGCACAATTAAGCGATATTTCCTCGAATCCAACCACTCCCCCGACTATTTTGACCTAATTGTAACAGGAGATTTGGGCTTTGAGGGAAGTGAAATTTTGAAGGACCTCTTGCTTGACGAGGGAATTGATATACGGAAAAATCACGTTGATTGCGGTCTTATGGTCTTTGACAGAGAACGTCAGGACGTGCACGCGGGCGGCTCGGGCTGTGGCTGCAGTGCGGTTGTAATGTCCGCGAGCATTATTCCAAATTTAGAAAAGGGCGTGCTTAAAAACGTGTTGTTTTTGGGCACGGGCGCGCTTATGTCGCCAATGAGTCTTTCGCAGGGCGAAACAATTCCGTCCGTTGCGCATCTTTTGCATATTTCTCACGTTCAAGGGAGGTAAAATGGATATTTTCTTTGATTATTTTTGGGCATTCGTTGTCGGTGGCGGTCTTTGTGTGATTGCACAAATTTTAATTGACAAAACCAAGCTCACCCCTGCCAAAATTTTGGTTGGTTACGTGTGCATTGGTGTAATTTTAACAGCGGTTGGCATTTATGAGCCGTTAGTTAAATTTGCGGGATGCGGAGCGACGGTGCCGCTTTCGGGATTTGGCTACGCCATTGCAAACGGAGTTAAAACCGAGGTTTTAGAAAAGGGACTGCTTGGTGCCTTAACAGGCGGCATTGGCGCAACCGCGGGCGGCATCACTGCTTCTATTTGCTTTGGGCTTCTTGCCTCGTTTGTTTTTTCAAGCAAGCCAAAACGATAAAACAGGGCGCGCACATTAAAATAAAATTTAAAAAGGGCATCGAAATCGATGCCCTTATGTTATTAAATGTTGCGCTTTTGTCTTAAAATTGATGCTTTTTTCTTGATAAGGTCTGCCAAAACAACGCTTTGAGCAGAGCTGTCAGGAGTTACAAAGTCAGGTTTTTTGCCTTCAATAATGCAATTTACAAAGTAGCTCATTTCCTTAAGGTATCCGTCGTCATTACCTACGTTAATGCCGAGATCAACGCTATCTACCTTTTCCTTGCTCAGCTCAACCTCTTTGCCGTTCTTTACGAGTTTGCCCTTGTTAAGCTCAACGTATCCATTTTGGAATACTGCTGTGAAGCTTGCATCAAACGGAATTGAGGTGTTGTACCAAGTGCCCTCACAGGTAACGAGAATATCACCGTCGTAAATCATGCTTGTAACAACTGTGTCGTTGTTGTTTGTCATTTGGTAACGGTATGAATTAAGCTTGTCCGGCATACCGAGAACGCTTTGAACAAAGTCGAAATCGTGGATTGAAAGGTCAGTTGTAACACCGCCTGAGAGCTTTTCGTCTCTCATCCAGTCCTCCCAGCTCCATTGTGGGATAGCTGAGATACGCTTCATTTCAAGACGGATAAGTCTACCAAGCTCCTTTGTTTCAATTACGTTTCTAAGATATGCATAAGGTGCCATAAATCTAACAACGTGTGCAACCATAAAGTTCTTTTGTGATTGGTTTGCAATCGCCGCTACACGCTTAGCATCTCTTGTATTCAAGGTCATTGGCTTTTCGCAAAGCACGTGGTAACCCTTTTTAAGAAGCTTAACTGCCATATCTGCGTGCAAAAAGCTTGGTGTGCAGATATCGATCATATCAAGATCTTCATTCTTAATCATTTTGTTGTAGTCGGTATAAATTTTAATGTTGCGGTCGCCAACCTTTTCCTTTGCAACGTTTTCGCGCACGTCACAAACGGCAACAAGCTCCGCATCCTTAATCTTTTCGTAGTTATAGAAGTGGCATCCGCCCATTCCGCCAACGCCGATAAGTCCTACTCTAACCTTAGCCATTTATAATATCCTCCAAGAATTTTTTAGCATAAATTATATCTTCAATTTGCTTATCTCCGCTAATTTCGCGTTCGATAGTAATTGAGCCGTTATAGCCGTGATCCTTCATAAGCTTTGAAAGAAGCACCGGGAAGTTTGCACGTCCGTCGCCTATTCTCTTTTCCTCACCGAGATAGTCGGGATTTGTTGGATATTCTCCGTCCTTTGCGTGAATACCGCGAACGTATTGACCGAAAATGTCAACTGCATCGCAAGGATTTGCCTTTCCGTAAAGGAGAAGGTTTGCAGGGTCAAGGTTGATACCGAGGTTGCCTGTGTTAACCGCCATAATTGTTCTCTTTAACGTAATAGGAGTTTCTTGTCCTGTTTCAAAAAGGAGATACTGTCCGTTTTCCTTGCAGTAAAGGGCGATTTCCTTGATTGCTGCAACAACGGAGCGGAATTCGTCGGTATTTGGGTTTTCAGGCAAGAAGCCCATATGTGTAACCATATCGGTAACGCCTAATTTCTTTGTAAAATCAGAGCCCGTTTTAAGGTTCTTTATTCTCTTTTCTCTAAAGTATACAGGAACGATGCCAAGGGTAAGATTTCCTCTAATGAAATCCCAAGCTGCTTCGCCTTCCCATCCGCACCAAACGGCGCTGATTTCAAGTCCTGTTTCCTTTGTTGCCGCAAGAATTTTCTCAACGTATTCATCAGTCATAAAGCTGAAATTCCAAGCGCAGAGCTGAAAGGATTCAAGCCCGTATTTCTTTACGTCTTTAATTTTCTCAACTACGTTTTCGTCGAGATGTACCATTGTTCCAAGCTTCATATATGTACCTCGTAGCTTTCATATTAATACATTATAATTTTACCATAATATTATAGAACTTTCAAGACCTTTGACAAAAAAAAGAACTCCTAAACGGAGTTCTTTTAAAGTTTTTAATTATTTCTCGTCGGAGAATGCTTTGCCGCATGCAGGGCAAATCAAATCCTCAGGGTCGATTTCGTTATCGAAGCAGATTGTTTCCTGACAGTGTGGGCACATTGCTTCCATAAAGTCCTCTTCCTCGTCGCAGCAGCAATCGCAATCACAGTCGTCATCGCAATCGCAGCAGTCGCAATCATCATCGCAGTCACAATCACAATCGCACTCGTCGTCGTAAACGTATTCCTCTACCTCGCCGAGGTCGTGATCGATTTCCTCAATGTAATCACCGAGAGTAGCAACCTCATCGTCCATATCGGCGATTGTTGCAGTGATGTCGGAAAGAAGGTCGATAATAGCGTTAAGAACCTTTCCCTCCGGCTTAGAATTATCAATATTAAGTCCTTCTGCAAGTCCCTTAATATAAGCGCATTTTTCAAGAATATCCATTTCTTGCATCGTGTGTTCCTCCTAAAATGAATTATTTGTTGTTAACTCTTTCAAGATATTCGCCAACTCTTGTGTCGATACGAATAAGGTCTCCTTCGTTAATGAAGATCGGAACTCTAACAACAGCACCTGTTTCAAGTGTAGCTGCCTTTGTAACGTTTGTAGCTGTATCGCCACGAACGCCTGGCTCTGTTTCTGTGATATAGAGGTCAACGAATGTTGGTGGCTCTACTGCGAAAACCTCACCCTTGATTGATGAAAGCTTGCACATTTCATTTTCCTTAACGAACTTGAAGTTGTCGCCAAGCTTTGATGCGTCAACAGGCATTTGCTCATATGATTCCATATCCATAAAGTAGTAAAGCTCGCCATCGTTGTAGAGGTATTGAAGCTCTCTGCGCTCAACTTGAACAGTTTCAAACTTAGCTGTTGGGTTGAATGATGCCTCACGTGTTGCGCCTGAAACAACGTCTCTGTACTTTGTTCTTACGAAAGCAGCGCCCTTACCTGGCTTTACGTGTTGGAATTCGATAACTTGATATACTTTACCCTCCATTTCGAAGGTAACACCGTTTCTAAAATCTCCAGCTGTAATCATTTATTTTTTCCTTTTCTTGGCGTTTTAGTATTTTTTAGGATGCAATCCGCCACAATTGATTCCATACTTATATACACTATTCTACTATAAAACATTTTGCTTTTCAAGTAGGTAAACAAAATATTTTTTGAAATTTATTAAATTTCTATGAGGTTTTTCGGTGATTTCGTGAAATTATCGATGCCATTTTCCAAAATCAAAACCATATCCTCTATTCTGACCCCGTATTTTGAGGGGATATATATACCCGGTTCAACGGTAACTATATTGCCAGGAACCAATATCTTGTCAACGTTTGGAGAAAGCGCAGGCATTTCGTGAACCTCAAGACCAACGCTGTGACCGAGGGAATGGCCGAAATATCCCTTATAGTCCTTGTAGATAATATCGCGCGCCACCTTGTCGGCATCGGAGCATTTTACCCCTGCCTTTAAGTATTCAAGTGCGGCAAGCTGTGCTTCAAGCACGGTATTATAAAGCTTTTTCATTTCTTCGTCCGCCTTGCCAATGCACACCGTTCTTGTCATATCGGAGTGGTAGCCGTCAACGGTTGCACCGAAATCCATTGTGAAAAAGCCCTTTTTGATTTTCGTGCAGGCAGGCACGCCGTGAGGGAGTGAGGTTTTTTCCGCGCTTATTGAAATTGTTTCAAAGCTTTTGTCCTCTGCTCCGTTTTTGCGCATAAAGTATTCAAGCTCCGCGGCAACGTCGTTTTCGGTAATATCGGTTGAAAGAATTCCCAAAATGTGCTCAAATGCCATATCGGTGAGCTTTTGCGCCTTCTTCATTTTTTCAACCTCGTCAGGCGTTTTCACCTCACGAATTTTGTTTACCGTATCGCCAATCGGCACTGTTTTTACCGTTATATCGTCGCAAAGGCGCTTATAGCCGCTCACGCTCATATGTAAGTCCTCAAAGCCAAGGGCGGTAATACCCTCGCTTGAAAGAATACCACCGAGCCATTCGCTCCTTTTGCCCTTGAGCATAACGACGTTGTACGTTTTGCTCAACTGCTTTTCGGCAACCTCGATATATCTGAAATCCTCAAATGCATATGCATTTTGCTTCGTTATTAATAAAGCGCCATCCTCGTTATCAAAGCCCGCAAAATATCTGTGCGAGGTGCGTGATGAAAGGAAAATCGCATCAACGCCGAGCAAATCAAAGGATGAACGTAGCTTGTTAATTCTGTTTATCATAGCTTCCTCCGTAATCTTTTTTCCTTTCAATTATATCACAGTCTCCTTCGATGTTCAACAAAAAATATTGACAAACTCTTAAAAAAATGATAAAATACTAATGAAAAATACTGTTTTGAGGACGAATTATATGAAAAAAAGAGCTTTAATATTCGGTCTTATATTTGTTTTGACGCTTTCGCTTTTTGTTCCGCTTGCATTTGCCGAGGCGGAATGTGAGCATAGCTACACAGACGACGGTGATTGCACAACGCCTGCTGATTGCACGCTTTGCGGTCAGGATGCTTTCGTTGAAGCATCACACAGCTTTGATAAAACCGTTTCATATTCATATAACGACGGCAATTTCTTGTCAAGCGGCAAAAAGACCTTGGCTTGCTCAAATAAGGGCTGCACAAAAACAGAGGATGCAAATGCGGATGCGCTTGTTGACTCTCTTGGCTACTCAATAAGAGAATATCAAAAGAATGACTATACATACTACTCCTTAGCAACGAGCTATATTTTCAGTGCAAATGAAATTAAAGCTTACGCAGAATCGCTTGGCAAGGACTACGAATACGGAATAATTTGCTACCTACCGAGCGTTATCGGAAACGATCAACCGATAGATGGCGAGGGTGAGCCAGACGTTACCGTTTTGAAGATAAACTACACGGGCAAAAACGGCGTTTGCGACTTAACAATTCCAAGCATTATTAAGGATATGGCAAAGGATGAGTTCGTTTTTGCCGCTTATTTAAAATTTGGAAAAGACGTTTACTACATTCAATCTGACAGAATAATCACGAATTACAAGGAGCTTGGAATTGCCTCTGCTTCTCTTGTGCTTGACAAATTAAACGCTCAATAAAACAACAAACAGGTGCTTTTTGGCACCTGTTTTCTTTTATTTAATTAAATCTTTTATAACCTCGGAAGCAATTATAAGTCCTGCCACCGACGGAATAAAGGCGCAGGATGACGGGGCGCGCTTGCCGTTTTCGTCAACGGTGGAATTTACGGGCTCCTCGTCGGAATAAACAACCTTTAATTTTTTAACTCCGAGCTTTTTAAGCTTTGTGCGCACTGCCTTAGCAAGTGGGCAAACGGTTGTTTTATAAATATCTGCAACCTTGAAGGCGCAGGGGTTTAGCTTGTTGCCTGCCCCCATTGAGGAAATGACGCTTATTCCGTTTTTATCACAAAATTCGGCAATGGCAATTTTTGTCGAAACGGTATCAATGGCATCTATTACGTAGTCGTATTTTGTCAAATCAAAATCGGAAAGATTTTCGGGCGTAACAAACATATCGTAGGTATTTACCTCGGTGCCCAGGGATATATCTTTAATTCTTTCCTTCATAACATCAACCTTTTTTCCGCCAACGGTTGAGTGAAGGGCGATAATTTGACGGTTTATATTAGATAATGAAACCAAATCGCTGTCGACTATATCAATTACGCCGACGCCCGTTCTTGCAAGCGCCTCGCAGGTATATCCGCCAACGCCGCCTATACCGAAAATTATCACTTTTTTATTCTTTAATTTTTCTACGTTTTCCGCGCCTAAAAGCGCTTCTGTGCGTGTTAGTTCTTCCATTTTTACTACCTTAAAATATTATTTCACAAATATAATACCACATATCTCTAAAAAATGCAAATATTTCTTGTAATTTAGATTTTAGTATGTTAAAATATATAGGAATAATTTTATGGGGGGTTATTATGAAACCGACAAACGAAAAATTCAGAAATTTGAAGGTTATGATGCGCGAAATTGGAAAGTATTCCGTTGTGGCATCGTATCCTGTTGAAAATATCAAGTACAAGGTGTGCGAATACAAGGTTGGCACCGTTTTGCCCGACACAAGCGACTTTTTGCCATTTAACAAGGGCGACACTTGGGGCTACGAGCGTGATTCTCACGCTTGGTTTGCATTCACCGTTACTCCGCCAAAGGAGCGCGCGGGCGAGGAAATCAAGCTTAATATTGATACAGGCCTTGGCTCCTGCTGGGATGCGGTAAACCCACAGTTTATTGCATACGTTGACGGTCACATCAAGCAAGGTATGGACGTAAACCATACATATATTATGCTCAGCGGCAAGGACAGCTACGAGGTTATGATTTATGCTTATTCCGGTATGGAGCATCACCGTAGCAATTTGCGCTTTGACGTAAATATGGTTTATGAAAACCAAGACGTAAAGAAGCTTTATTACGACCTTTCCGTTCCATTCCAAATTACAGAATTTATGGACGAAAACTCCTACGTATACAATAATGTAATTGCAATTTTGGAAAAGGCAACTCAAAGGGTTAACCTTCTTAACCCACCGTCTGAAGCATTCTATGCATCGGTTAAGGATGCGCTCAACCTTTTGGAAAAGGAATTTTACGGCAAGTTCTGCCACGAGCAGGACGTAAAGTCAATTTGTATCGGTCATACACATATTGATATTGCTTGGCTTTGGACTATTGATCAAACAAGAGAAAAGGCACAGCGCTCATTTGCAACGGTTATCGAGCTTATGAAGCGTTACCCTGAATATAAGTTTATGTCCTCACAGGCGGTTCTTTACAAAATGGTAAAGGAAGAATGTCCCGAGCTTTATGAAGAAATCAAAGCTATGATTAAGGCAGGCAGATGGGAAGTTGAGGGCGCGATGTGGGTTGAGGCAGACTGCAACCTTTCAAGCGGCGAAAGTCTTGTACGTCAAGTACAGTACGGCAAAAACTTCTTCCGTGACGAGTTTGGCGTTGAGAGCAGAGTTCTTTGGCTCCCTGACGTATTCGGTTATAGCGCGGCGCTCCCACAGATTTTAAGAAAGAGCGACGTTGACTGGTTCGTTACATCTAAAATCGGTTGGAACGACGTTAACACAATGCCATATGATACCTTCTATTGGAAGGGTATTGACGGCACACAAATCAACACTCACTTCTTGACCGCTCAGTATGAAAATAAGGGACGCGAACCAAGAAGACAGTCATCATATATTCCTCACACCGATTTTCCATACATTGACGGTGCGTGGAACAGATACCAACAAAAATCACTCCATAACGAGGCACTCGTTACCTTTGGTTGGGGTGACGGCGGCGGCGGACCTACCGAGCATATGCTAGAGGTGCTTAAGCGCACGTCAAGCGGCGTGCCTGAGCTTGCACAGGCAAAGATGGGCTTTGCAACCGACTTCCTTGCAGGACTTGAAAAGAGCTTGAAGAAGAGCCCCGAGCTTGTTCCCGATTGGCAGGGTGAGCTTTATCTTGAATTCCACCGCGGAACGTATACCTCTATTGCAAAGAATAAGAAGAACAACCGCGACTGCGAGTTCTTGCTCCTTGACACCGAGGCGCTTTGCGTTATGCTTGACAAGATAAGAGGCGCTGAGTTTCCGAAGAAGGAGCTTCACGAAATGTGGGAGGTTTTACTTGTAAACCAATTCCACGATATTATCCCCGGCTCGTCAATCTTTGAGGTTTACGAAAACAGCGATAAGGATTACGCTAAGCTTAAGGACGATGCAAACAAGATAAGAAATACGGTTTACGATTATATTTCAGCAAACGTACAGGGCGCGGGATATGCAATTTTCAATCCTAACTCCTTTGTTGGCTCAGGTGTTGTTGATATAGACGGCGTTTGTGCATCTGTTGACAACATTCCGCCAAAGGGCTACCGCGTTATCTCCGAGCTTGACACTAAGAACACTATCGAGGTTAAGGGCAATACAGTATTTACAAAATACTTTACCGTTAAATTTGACGAAAACTACTCTATCACCTCAATTTACGACAAGAAAAATCACCGCGAGGTAATTAAGAAGGGGGCAAAAGCTAACCGCTTTATCGTTCTCGAGGACTACCCGGATGCCTACCCTGCTTGGGAGCTTCAACGCTCAGTAAACGACAAGGAGTACGCCCTTGAGGGTGCTTATGACTTTAAGGTTGTCGTAAACGGTGCTAAGACAGGTATTTCATTTAAGAGAAATCATATGAGCTCTACGCTTTGCCAAACTGTTTGGTTCTATGAAAATATGCCGAGAATCGACTTTGAAACAAAGGTTGATTGGCACGAAAAGAACCAAATTCTCAAGGTTAGCTTCCCTGTTGATATTAACACGGACAAGGCAACGTATGAAATTCAATTCGGTAATATTGAACGTCCAACTCACTACAACACAAGCTGGGATCACGCAAGATTTGAGGTTTGTGCGCACAAGTATGCCGACATTTCCGAGGGTAACTACGGCGTTAGCTTGCTTAACAATTGCAAGTACGGTCACGACATTCACGATTCCGATATGCGCTTAACGCTTATCAAGTCGGCAATGAACCCTGACAATAACCCAGAGCACGTAAACGACCAAGGACTTCACGAGTTTACATACTCTATTTATCCACACAAAAATGCGCTTAATTCCTCTGATGTAGTTAAGTATGCATACGACCTTAACATTCCTATGTATGCAAAGAAATGTGCAGGTGGCGGCAAGCTTCCAAACGAATATTCATTAGTTTCCTTCTCAACGGACAACGTAATTTGCGAAACCATTAAGGAAGCGGAATATTCAAAGGACACTGTTGTTCGTTTCTACGAGGCAAAGAATTCTCGCACAAGAACGACTGTTAAGTTTGGCTTTGACGTAAACGAGGTTTACTTAGCTGACTTAAACGAAGCAGCGAAGAAAAAGCTCACGGTTAAAAATAATACCGTAACGCTTGACGTTAAGCCATTTGAGATTGTAACATTATTAGTAAAATAATAAATTTGCCTGCTCTCTTTTGAGGGCAGGCAATTATTTTATGATGAATTGATGCTGCCGCATCATAAATTGGCTTCGCCGTGAATTTTCGCTTCGCTCAATGAATTTAATTGCAACCAACGTGCCGTATGGCACAATTCATGCCGCAGGCAATTTACGAAAGCATTGCTTTCAATTCATGCAAGCTCGGGTTGCAATTCATTTTTTTGTATTTGTCGCATATATATTACCACAAATATTTTAGTGTGGTGATGGAAATTAACAGAATTAAACGATATTTTTTAAGTGCGTTGACCTTATCCTCGGGCAGCATTATGCTTCACGGGCTTTCGGTTTTATTTAACCTTTATATTTCGGGCAAGATTGGCGCTGAGGCAATGGGGCTTTACACCTTGACGGGCGGTGTTTACTCCTTTGCAATAACGCTTGCAACCTCGGGAGTAAACTTGGCGGTGGTGCGGCTTGTTTCGGGTGCGCTACCATATGGCGATACCGCAAATCAAAAAAGCGGCGGAGTGGCGGTTTTTAAAATAATGAAGCAAGCGCTTTTTTACACGCTTTTCTTTTCGCTTATTTCAAGTGTGCTTCTCTTTTCGTCCTCGCGCTTTGTTGGCACGCGTTTGCTTGGCGACTCGCGAGTTGTGCCTGCGCTTCGCGTAATGTCTTTTTCGCTTGTGCCAATTGGAATTTCAAGCATTTTAAACGGATATTTTTGCGCCGTCCGCCGTGTTTATAAAAACGTGATAGTACAATTTTTTGAGCAGGGGGTAAAAATCAGCTTCGTTCTTTGCACGCTATCTTTTTTCGTGCCTGCGGGGATAGAATACGCCTGCCTGTGTATCGCACTTAGCGGCGTAATAGCCGAGCTTTTTTCACTTTGCTTAAACGTAGTGCTTTATCTTTTTGATAAAAAGCGTAATTTTTCCAAGCACGAAAGCGCGGCGGCTACGCTTGGAAATTTCGCGGTTTTCGGGTGTGCTTTTCCCGTGGCGGTAAGCGCTTATTTGCGCTCCTTTCTTTCAACAATTGAGCATATTGCAATTCCTTGGGGACTGAAAAGGAGCGGACTTGGGGCGAGTGCGGCACTTGCTTCGTACGGCACCTTGCACGGAATGGTTTTTCCTTTTATTTTCTTTCCTTCCTCAGTCCTTGGCGCGTTTTCCTCACTTTTGGTGCCCGAAATTGCTTCAGCCAAGGAAGCGAAGGATTTTTCCTCAATCAGACGAATTGTCGGGTACGTTTTCAGCTTTTCGCTTTTATTTTCCCTCTGTGTCAGCGGTATTTTTATTTGCTTTTCAGAGGGAATTGGAGTTCACTTTTTTGGAAGCGAGGAGGCAGGACGGTTTATCAAGCTGATTTCTCCGCTTATTCCAATGATGTATCTCGATTCTGCCGTTGATGCAATCCTTAAGGGGCTTGGCGAGCATATTTACACAATGAGGGTTAATATTATCGACTCGCTTATCAGCGTTATTTTAATTTTCTCGCTTGTGCCGTTTTTTGGAATTTACGGCTATATCGCTATAATATTTATAACCGAGATTTTCAACGTTTCAATGAGCATTATCCGTTTACTTGGCAAGACGGGTGTTAAGGTCGATATTTTCAAATGGATAATAAAGCCGACCTTTTCAATAATAATGGCGACATTTCTTTGCCGTTTGATTTTTTCCTTACCGCTTTTTAATTATATTTTTGGTTTTGTTGGGCTTATTAAGATACAAACGGGCATTGAAATTTTTATTTGTGTGCTTCTATACATTCTCTTTTCTAAGATAACGGGCGCTATATCAAACGAGGAAATTTCTCTTGCAAAAAATGCGGTAAAGGGGCGCGCGTAATTTTACACTATTTTCCTTGGCAAATATTGTTCCTTGAAATATCTCCTTTCCAATGTTAGAATATTAATACAAATGTTCGAGCATTAGACTAAAAAGGAAAGGATGGTTATTTGAAAAAAGCATTATCGTTTATTTTGGTTTTTGTTTTCGTGGCATCGTTTTCCGCGCTTGCGATAAAGGCAACGGGCGGAAGCTTTGTTGGAGTTTACATAAACGGCGTCGAGTTTTCGGGCAACGTGCAGGTAAAGGACGCAACCACCTTTGTAGGTGTGCGCCGCTTTGCAAACGAGATTGACCCAAGCGCTTCCGTAAAATACAGCTATCAAACGAGAACCTTGACAATTTCGTCAAGCAAGCTATATATGACCTTGAAGGACGGTGCAAGCTATGCCGTGGCAAACGGGCGTTATTTATACACAGAGTCGCCTATTTTTATGAAAAACGGCATTATGTACGCGCCCGTTATGCTTCTTGCAAAAGCATTTGATGCTAAAATAAGCTGGCAAAACTCTACCTCGTCATTTTATATCACACGCGGTAGCGGCGGTATTCTTTCGGGAGATAAATTCTACCGTGAGGACGAGGTTTATTGGCTTTCAAGAATTATAAATGCGGAAAGCGGCGGCGAGATACTAAAGGGTAAAATAGCGGTTGGAAACGTTATTCTGAATAGAGTTCGCTCGTCAAGCTTCCCAAACACTATATACGGTGTTATCTTTGACAGAAAATACGGCACGCAGTTTAGCCCTGTTGCAAACGGAACGATATACAAAACACCAAATGGGGATAGCATAATTGCCGCAAAAATTTGCCTTGAGGGTTACTCTATAAACACAGGTATTCTCTACTTCGTAAACCCCAAAATTTCTCCAAGCAACTGGATTATAAGCAATAGAGTAATTTTTGCACAAATAGGCAATCACGCGTTCTATTATTAAAAGAATCCCATCACATGCCAAACGGCAAGTGATGGGAGTTTTTTAATTTGCGCTACGCGCAATATAATGCGACCAACGGGAGTTATAATTCGAACATATGAGTTTCAAGACACCCCACCGTCCCCTGTCTTACGCAATTTGTTGCATACATCGGATTAGATGAATGATACATAACAAAATCAAGATCATTTTCGGCTAAAGCGAGTTCAATTCCCTTTTGTTGTACTTCGCCAGAATTGTCGCAATTAAGCATTTCTATAATATTTTCTTTATCCATATTTTCACCTATCGATTCGTTTTAACTCATATAATAGTTATTACGCCAATTATCAAAAGCGTCACAGCAATTATCACTCCGACAATTTCTACTATTGAAACAAGTTTTTGATATTTTTTAAGATTGCCGCTTTCTTGATAAAAAGCTTTTAATTGATTACCGTTAAATATAGGATTTATCTTTCTTAATGCAGTCAATTTGAAAATTCTCACATATATAAGAATGAAAAACGTTGCACCTGAATATTTGATAAAATTATTGTAATCAATCACAAAACTAAATATAAGTGTCAAAGAAGTATATAAACCAAAAATTATAATATTTTTGAAAACCTTTATTACTGTCACCTCCGATATTCTAATTTTTTGACTTAACACTTTCTATTTTTATTATATCATACCAAAGTTTTATTGTCAAGCGAGAGGCGTTCCCTCGTTTTCGCTATCAAGCGCAGAGCTTGTCCGTTCTGCCCCGAGGACCCCATTCCCTCGGCGTCCCGTTTGCCTGTGCGTAAATGCACACCTCATCACCATAAATGGTCCCCCTTCCCCGTGAGGGGAAGGCGATTTGTTTTCTATATTTGTGTGGCGTTTATGTAGCTTTGATAAAGCTCATTTTGCAAGAGGTTTAGTGTTTTTTCGTCCTTGCCGCCAACGCGCTTGGAGTCGATTTTTTTAACGCCTCTTGCAAGCTTTGACGAGCTTGTTACTATAATTTCATCGGCTTCAAAAAGCTCGTTTTTGGTGTATTTTTGCTCGATAACCTCAATGCCGTATTTTTGAGCCGTTTCTATAAGATGCGCGCGTGTAACTCCCGGCAAAATATGGCAGTCGGCAGGGGCGGTTATGAGCTTGCCGTTTCTTAGAATTGAGATATTACTGTGTGAGCATTCGGTGACATAGCCATCGCGCACAAAAACTCCCTCACCGCAGCCGTTTTTCCTTGCATTTTCGGCACAAAGCACGCTTGGTAAAAGATTGAGCGTTTTTATATTGCACATTTGAAAGCGAATATCGTTTTGTGTGCAAAGCTCCATTTTCTCATAGATATTGTCTATTTTCTGCTCCTTAATCATAATAAAAAGGTTGGCAGGGGTGCTTGTAAATTCGTGGCTTCTTATACCGCTACCGCGTGAAATATGGAAATACACGAATTTTTCCTCGCCGTCAACATAAGGAACCAGCTCTTTTATTAAGCTTTCAAGCTTCTCTTTTGTGGTTGGTGGCACGATGCCGAGAAAATGAGCGTTTTCAAAAATTCTGTCTATGTGCTTTTTCAAAAGGTATGGGATATTATTACGGCACATTACCGCGTCATATACCCCGTCTCCAAAGTAAAATGCCCTATCGGTGATTGGCAGAGTTAATTCCTCTATAGGTCCCCACTTGCCGTTATAATATCCCAAATTTTTCATATGTACCTCCAATTAAGCAGCTATAATATATTCCTCGTTAGGCAAAAGCTCAATTTCTTTTGCTTCGCCGTCTATAACTATTATAGCAGTTTGCTTAAATGGTGTTACTAATTTCAAGCGTGAAAGCTTAGAATTTTCCCATTCAATATCGACTGTGATATTGCCCTTTGCCAAAAGGCCCTTTATATAGCCGTTTTTCATTTCGCTTGGGAGTGCGGGCAAAATTTTAATTTCGCCGTTTTCACATTGCAAGAACATTTGGCAAATGCCCGCGCAAACACCGTAGTTACCGTCTATTTGGAACGGTGGGTGTGCATCGAACATATTTGGGTAAGTGCCGCCGCCCTGGCTGTAATTTATTTTGTTATTCGGCTCAACGCAGGTGAGCTGATTTTTAACAAGCTTCATTGCGCGCTCTCCATCCTTTAGGCGCGCCCAAAGGTTAACCTTCCAGCCCATGCTCCAGCCCGTGCTTTCATCTCCTCTTATTTCAAGAGTTTGACGGCAAGCATCGGCGAGCTCCTTTGTTTTGCTTGTAGTGATTAAATCCGCGGGATAAAGCGCGTATAGGTGGGAAACGTGGCGGTGGTGAACGTCCTCCTCCTCGTACTCCTTGTCGTATTCAAGAAGCTGTCCTTGGCTACCGATTTGGTAAATGCCTATTCTGTCCTTCTTTTGGTTGATTTCTCTTGTAAAGTCATCGTCTATTCCTAAAATTTCCGATGCACGGCTTACGTTTTTGAAAAGATCCTCAATTATTGACTGTGTCATTGTTGCATACGGCAAGGTAAACACTTTTTGTCCGTCTATAATTACGCCGTTTTCGGGAGAGGTTGACGGAGTCATAATATATTTTCCGTTTTGCTCCTTAAGCAAATAGAGGTAGAAAATTGCGGCTTCCTTCATAATCGGGTAAGCAACCTCTCTTAAAAACTCGGTATCAAGTGTATATTCGTACTGCTCGAAGATATGGCGGCAGAGCCAACCCGAGGAAAGATTCCAAAACGCGTATCTTGACGAGTCAACAACGTGGTTGCCAACGGGCGTGGTATTTGCCCAAAGGTCGATATTGTGGTGGGAAACGAAGCCGGGCGCGCCGTAGTATTCCTCTGCGGTTTTTCTACCCTTTTCGCTAACGCTCTTTATAAGATTTACAATCGGCTCGTTACAATCAACGAGATTGCACATAAGAACGGGCCAATAGTTCATTTCAAGGTTGATGTTTACTGTATAGTTAGATGACCAAGGCGCATAGAACTTATCGTTCCAAATGCCTTGAAGGTTGGTTGCACGGCTTCCCTTTCTTGATGCTGAGATAACCAAATATCTGCCGAAGTTGAAAAGAAGCTCACACATACCGAGGTCCTTGTCGCCATCCTTTAAGCGGCGATCGGTTGTCTTTTCGCTTACCTCTCCGCCAAAGTTGGTTTGAACGCGGTTAAAGAGCTTCGAGGCATCCTCTGTATGTGCTTTTTTAATTTCCTCATAGGACTTTTCATAAAGCGCGTTCATTCTGTCGCGGCAGGGTGCAAACGTCGGCTTGTTTGGCACGGTATGCACGTCGATAAAGCTTGTTTCCGCGCAGAAATATACGGTAAGCTCCGTTGAGTCCTTGATATAAAGGGTATCGCCCTCGGTGTCGCATACACCGTTTGTTTTAACACGCGCAAATGCGCTTGCCTTTACGCTCTCGCCATCGTACGTTACGGGGCGCTCCTTAGCCGCGTACTCAGGGCCTATCGTGGTTGGTGCTTCAAAAGTGAAATAAAGCTCACCGTCGCCTGCGGTGGTATGGCTTTTTCCTATGTGTGAGCCGCTTAGCTGGAAGCTGGCGCCCTTGCTTGACTTGATTCTAACCATTAAGCAATTATCGGGGTATGAAACAAAATATTCACGCTCAAAGTCTTTGCCGTTTTGGGTGTAGGTCGCACGAGCGACTGAATTTTCAAGGTCGAGAATTCTGTTATAATTTTCGTATTCTCCGCCCTCGCTTTTAATATAAAGCTCGCCCAAAACGAGATAAGAATTTAACCACATATTGGTGAAATTTTTCTCAATTTCAACCTGTGCATCGTGGTATTTACCCTCGTTAACAAGCGCTTGTGCCTTCAAAAACGACTCCTTGGCATTCGGGTTTGAATTGTGCCCCGGCTTGCCTGACCACAAGGTGTCGTGATTTATCGTGATTTTATCGTACTCCGTGTCTGCATAAATCATAGCGCCGAGTGAGCCGTTTCCTATTGGCAACGCTTCCTCAAAAATAGTGGCAGGCGCATCGTATCTTAGTATTTTTTCCATTTTAGTCCTCGATTACTTTAGTGAATTTAATTCATCGATGCATTTTTTGCATACTCTTTTTTCATTAATTAAAACATTATCGCTCGTGCTTCCGCATAAGATACAGCAGGGTCTATATTTTTTCAAAATAATGCTGTCTCCCTCGGTGAAAATTTCCACCGGATCCTTTGGCCCTATTTCAAGGAGCTTGCGAAGCTCCTTTGGCAAAACGATTCTGCCAAGATCGTCCATTTGTCTTACAATTCCTGTTGCTTTCATATCTTTTTTCTCCTTTAAGAAAAGTTTTACGCTTTTATTCTAACACATTTTACTTTTTTCGTCAAGACAATTTACAATTTTTTACAATTTTTTTATTTTTTGCCATTTATTTTGGTTTTAGGAGCTTTTATGATAGGAAAATGCTTTGGCACTCTTTGTGTTATTTCGGTGATTTACGGTATTTTTTCGGGAAATTTGAGAGGAATAAACGAGGGGATTTTGTCGGGTGCTTCAAAAAGCGTTTCAACGGTTATAGCGCTGCTTGGAGTGATGACCTTTTGGCAGGGCGTGATGGCAGTTTTTGAAAAAAGCGGCTTTATAAATATGCTTTCCCGCATTTTATCCCCTGTTTTACGCTTTGTTTTTCCGCGCGCCTTCAAGGAAAAACGTGGGCAGGCGGAGATAACCGCGGCGGTGAGCGCAAACGTGCTTGGAATTTCAAACGCCTCTACCCCGCTTGCGCTTTGCGCTATGGAAAAATTAAACGAGAATCACATATCAAGCAAGGCAAGCGACGATATGATAATGCTTGCGGCAATGGGCGCGTCTTGCTTTTGCCTAATTCCAACGACCGTTATTGCAATTCGCACAGGGCTTGGCGCGCGCTTTACATATGAGATTATTTTGCCTGTATGGGTAACGTCCTTGGTTTGTATGCTTGCCTCGGTTTTCCTTTGCAAGCTTTTTGGCAGGATTTTTAAGAATGCTTGAAAAAATTTCGCTCTTTATTCTTCCCTCGGTTGTATTTTTAGTTGCTTTAATCGTTTTGATAGGACGGCGGCGCGACTATTTTTCTTGCTTTTTAGAGGGGGCATCAAAGGGGGCAAAGGGTGCTTTTTCGCTTCTCCCTTCTATGTGCGCGCTTATTGTTTCTGTCAATATGCTTCTTGGCTCGGGCATTTGCGACGTAATAACCAAGCTTTTGGCTCCGATATTTTCGCGCATCGGTATTCCAAGCGAGATTTTCCCCTTACTAATTTTAAGGCCGTTTTCGGGCAGTGCCTCGCTTGCATTTTTTGAAAGCTTGCTAAGGCGGTGCGGTGCAGACTCCTTTGTTGGAATTTGTGCATCGGTGATAATTGCCTCGACCGACACGTTTATTTACGTAATTTGCATTTACTTTTCTAAAACGAAAATTAAGAAAACGAGATATTTGCTTCCTGTTTGTATTATAGTTTCCGTTTTGTCGGTTTTCGTTTCCACGCTTGTTTCGCGTATTTTTTTGAATATTTTTTAAGCTGTGGGCAAATACTCTAAGAAAAAACAAGGAGCATCAGATGGTAAGCGGCAGGGAGCGTAAGATTATTTACTTAAAAAGCACGAAAAGCAAGCGTTTTGACGAGGCATATCTCGTTTTGAAGGACGGGCTTATTAATTATGACGACGGCGAAATTCTTAAAGAGGCGGAAAGAATACTTTTTTCGGCAGAGGAATTAAAAAGCAAACGGACAAAAAGAAAAAGAGGGCTTGCAAAATGTGCCTTCTTCTTTTCGCTCGGCTTCTTTTTTGGCACGCTTTGTTACCTGATTTCACTAATATTGTCACTATAATTTAATACTTGACGATATTATCTCTTTGTGTTAAAATATAGGTGACGAATCCTTGATAGCGTGGATTCACATTCGTTTTTACAAAAAAGATATGGGGCCGAAATACATATCTTCAATTTTCAATCCGCCAAAAAATTGACGGTTATTTTCGCGTATAAAAATTAACATAGGAGAATTTATGAAGGAAAAAAAGAACAGCAAGCAGGCATCGCCACAAGCGAAGCCGAAGCCACCTGTGCAAGCAAAGCCAAGGGCTGCTTCTCAAAGACAAGCCAAGGGCGAAAAAAGCCAAAAGCCAAAAAATGATATGCGCCCACAAGCAAAGGGAAAGCACCCAACAGAAAAGAATGCAGGCGCACAAAAAAATATGGGTGCGCAAAAGAACACAGGTGCACAAAAGAACACAAACACGCCAAAGAAATCAAGAAATACACAAAAAAAGGAAGCACCGAAGCGCAAAATACAGCCGAAGGTTAAAATTTATTCACTTGGCGGCCTTAACGAAATCGGCAAAAACATTACCGCGTTTGAATGTGGCAACGATATTATTATCGTTGACTGCGGAATTGGATTTCCAAACGACGATATGCTCGGTGTTGACCTTGTTGTGCCCGATTTTACACATATTCAAAACAACGTCGAAAAGGTGCGCGGCATCTTTTTAACACACGGACACGAGGACCATATCGGCTCTCTTCCCTACTTCTTAAAATCAATGAACGTGCCCGTTTACGGCACGCGCTTAACGCTTGGAATTTTGGAAAACAAGCTTAGCGAGCATAAGCTGCTTGGAAGTGCAAAGCTACACAACGTAAGTGCGGGCGACACTATCACGGCAGGATGCTTCAAGGTTGAATTTATCAGAGTAAACCACTCTATTGCGGACGCTTGTGCCCTTGCAATTACAACACCGCAGGGTGTTATTGTGCATACGGGCGACTTTAAGCTTGACACAACTCCTATCGACGGCGAGATGATGGACGTGGTGCGCTTGGGTCAGCTTGGACGCGAGGGAGTTTTGATGCTCCTTTGTGAGTCAACAAACGTTGAAAGAGCCGGACACACGCCGTCGGAAAAGAACGTAGGCGTTTCACTTGAAAGAATTTTTATGGGCGCGCCCGACAAAAGAATTATAATTGCCACCTTTGCTTCAAACGTACACAGAGTACAGCAAATTATCGACGCAAGCGTGCATCACGGAAGACGCGTTGCAGTGACGGGAAGAAGTATGGTAAGCGTTGTTAACGCCGCTGTGCGACTTGGGTATATGAGTGTGCCCGACGGTGTGCTTATCGATATTGACGATATTAAAAAATACCCACCCGAAAAGACAACCATTGTTACAACGGGAAGCCAAGGTGAGCCGATGAGTGCGCTTTACCGTATGGCATTTTCCGACCACGACAAGGTTCAGCTGACTGACAAGGATTTGGTTGTTCTCTCCTCAAGTGCAATTCCCGGTAACGAGCCGCTTGTTGGCAAGATTGTAAACGAGATGTACCGCCGCGGAGTTAACGTATATCACGATTCAAGCGTTGAGGTGCACGTTTCGGGACACGCGTGCCGCGAGGAGCTTAAGCTTATGCACGCCTTGACCAAGCCGAAATACTTTATGCCTGTGCACGGTGAATTCAGACACTTAATTCAGCATAAGGAGCTTGCGGAGTCAATGGGAATGAATCCGCAAAACATCTTTGTTTCCGATATTGGCAAGGTTATTGAAATTGACGAAAACGGTGCGCGCTTTAACGGCACAGTGCCCTCGGGCAAGGTCTTGATTGACGGAAGCGGCATTGGCGACGTTGGCAACATTGTGCTTAGAGACCGAAAAAATCTTTCCGAGAGCGGTCTTATTATCGCGGTTGCAACCGTGAGCTTAAAGGAAGGCATTTTAATGTCGGGACCTGAGATTATTTCGCGCGGCTTTGTTTACGTGCGCGAGAGTGAGGAGCTGATTAACGGCGCAAAGGACGTTTGCCAAAGAGCGATAATTGACG
>JAZREL010000041.1:0-9532 GCA_045660785.1 Eubacteriales bacterium
GAGGGCGAGCTTGGCGCATCAATTTTGCGGGCATACAGGGTATCAAGCAAAATTTTGATTGAGGAAAAAATAAACGGCACGGAAACCGAGGTTGGCGTAATAGAAAAAGACGGCAAGCTTGAAGCGTCCATAGCAGGGCAAATAAATCACGGCGGTGAGTTTTACACCTATGAGGAGAAGTACAAAAACGGAAAAACAGAGTACATAATCCCTGCAAGAATTAGCGAAAAAACGAAAAAAGAGCTGGGGGAGTGTCTAAAAAAGCTATATTTAGCGCTTGAAATTAAGGATTTGTGCCGCTTTGACTTTTTCGTTTGCGAAAACGGTGACGTCGTTTTCAACGAGGTGAACACTCTGCCCGGTATAACAAGTGACAGCTTGTTTCCAAAAATGTGGCAATATAGCGGCTACTCACTGACCAACATTCTCAATATTATATTAAATATATAATTATATCTTGAAAACGCGACAATAATACTGTATAATTAAAAGGTGATAGAGATGAATATAGATTCACTTCGTGAAAAACGCGTTACCTTAATCGGCTACGGGCTATCAAACCAAGCACTCCTTTCTTATCTTACAGAAAACGGAATATACCCAACCGTAAGGTGCGAGGGCAAGGTTGATTTACCACGTGGGATTGTGGGAATTTTCGGCGACGGCTACTTAAATTTGAGTGAGGAAGTTGCATTTCGCTCCCCGTCCGTCCATCCCGACAAAATTGTAGGTAATGCGCGCGTATATACTGATTGCGATTTGTTTCTTGGCACAACCGATGCATATAAAATAGGCATTACGGGCTCTGACGGTAAGACCACCACGACAACCTTAATTGGCGAAATTTTACGTGCGGATAAAAAGCGCACACACGTTTGCGGAAACATAGGAGTTGCGCTTGGCACCGTTTTCCCTAAAGTCAAATCAAGCGATTTTGTCGTTTGTGAGCTTTCGTCCTTTCAGCTTCACCGTGCAAAAATCCCACTTGACACCGCGGTTATTACGTCGATAAGTGAAAACCACCTTGACTATCACAAGGATATGGCGGACTACGTAGGTGCAAAGAAAAACATTTTGCGCTGTGCAAAGCGCGCGGTTGTCAACTACGACGCGCCGTATATTGGCGAGTTTGAGCATAAGGCGATAACGTATTTTTCAAAAAACGACCTTTCGTCCCACGTTTGCGCGCAGAAAAACTACGTTTACTTAAAAAACGGCTATATTTATTACAATAAAACACGTCTTTTCCACACCGATATAATAAAAATGCGAGGCGAGCATAACGTATATAACGTCCTTGGCGCAGTTGGCGCACTTTACGGCGCCACTTCCCTTGAAAGCATTATTTCAGCGGTGTCGAGCTTTAGCGGCGTGCCGCACAGAAACGAGGAAATTGCCACCGTCGGCGGCGTGAAATTTATAAATTCCTCGGCTGACACCTCGCCCGCAAGGACGAAAACCACGCTCCAAAATTACAAGGGCGAAAACGTGGTTGCAATAATGGGCGGAAGCGAGAAAAACCTTGACTACGCCCCGCTTAAGGACGTGGCAAAATATATGAAGGCGGTGGTGGTGCTTGGTGCCAACCGCGAAAAAATCACTAAGGAAATAAGCGCTTTTACTAAGGTAATAGCGGTGAATGATATTTACGAGGCAACGAAAACAGCATATGAAAAATCAAAGCCGAGCGGCTACGTCATTTTATCGCCTGCCTCGACAAGCTTTGATATGTTTAATGATTATAAGGATCGGGCAGAAAAATTCAAGGAAGCGGTAATGCGCCTTATCTTGCCCGAGTAAGAAAGAGGCAAAAATGGAAAAAATAAAGGAAATACTAAACGGCTTAATAAACGCTGCATCCCCCTCGGGCTACGAGCTTATGGGCAAGGAAGCGCTTGAAAATCTTGTGCCAAATACCTTTGACGAAATTTACAGTGACAACCTTGGCACGGTTGTGCTTCTTAAAAAATCAAAGAAGGAAAATGCGAAAAAGCTTCTTGTTGACGCGCATTTTGACACCGTTGGCCTTATGGTTTCGGGCGTGCACGACGGCGGCTTTTTAAGCGTTTGCTCCCTTGGTGGACTTGATACGTCCGTTTTGCCCTCGGGCGAGGTGACGGTTTTCGGTAAGGAGCAAATTTACGGCATAATCACCTCAACTCCGCCGCACCTAAAGACGGGAAGCTCGAAGGCGCCCGAATTAAAGGAGCTTTATATAGACACGGGCTTAACCAAAGAGGAGGCGGAAAAGAAAATTCCCCTCGGCTCGGTTGCAATTTTTAAGAACAAGGTTGAATACATTAACGGCGATTACGTAGTAAGCGCAGGACTTGACGACAAAGCTTGCCTTGCCGCGCTTTTGCACGCCGCAACAATGCTTGACAGCGAAAAAATGGAGTTTGACCTTTACGTGACCGCCTCTGCGCAGGAGGAAACAGGCAAGTGTGGCCCGTCAAGAGCCGCATACGACATCTCCCCCGACCTTGCAATAGTTACCGACGTGAACTTTGCAAAAACGGAAAAGGGCGAGGATTTTGGAACGATAGAATGTAAAAAGGGCGCGTCAATTGACCTTTCCTCAATCTGCACGCGCAAAACCACTAAGAACATAATGAAGCACCTAACAAGCGAAAAAATCCCATATCAAGTGGTATGTGAGCCAAAGGCGACCTGGACAAATGCGGACTCGCTTTCAATCAGCTCACTTGGCTTCCCAACCGTGCTTATGAGCATTCCATTAAAATCAATGCACACGCCGAGCGAGATTGTAAATTTGAAGGACATCAAATCACTTAGCGATATAATCGCTTCGGTTGCTTGCTGTTCATTGATACTTGACTAAAGGAGAGAAAAATGAAGGAGCTTTTAAAAAAGCTTTCCCTTGCCTTTGGCCCAAGCGGCTGTGAGGACGAGGTAAGAGAGCTTATATACGAGGAAATTAAGGATTATATAGATAGCGACGCGGCAGTGGTTGATGCACTTGGCAACCTAATTGTTCACGTGGGTGGAAGCGGCAAAAAAATGATGATTTGCGCCCATATGGACGAGGTTGGCTTTATGGTGACGGGCATAGGCGAAAACGGCAGCTTGAAATTCGGCACCGTTGGCGGAATTGACCCTATATGCTTAGGTGCTAAGCGCGTTATTTCCGAAAGCGGCGTGCGCGGTGCAATCGGTGCAAAGCCGGTTCACCTGCTCACAAAGGAGGAGCGCGACGCGGGCCCGAAAATTCAAAATATGACAATTGATATTGGCGCTGACACAAAGGAGGAGGCAGAGGCACTTACCTTTGTCGGTGACTATTTCACCTTCGATAGCGGCTATCAAGAATACGGCAACGGATTTATAAAATGCAAGGCGCTTGACGACCGCCTTGGCTGTGCGATAATGTGTCAGCTTATAAAGGACGTTAAAAACGGCGAAATCACCCTTGCATACGATACCTACTTTGCATTTACGACAAGAGAGGAAATCGGCTACTCAGGTGCATTCCCTGCAAGCATGAGAATAAATCCCGATTATGCAATTATAATCGAGTCAAAGGCGGTTGCCGATATTTACGGCGTTGAGGGCGACAAAAGAGTTTGCAACCTCGGTGACGGAGTGATAATCTCCTACGCTGACCGCGGCACAATCTACGACCGCACGTTTATTTCACACATTAAAAACGTTGCGGACGAAAACGAGATAAAGAACCAGGTAAATATGTATATTTCGGGCGGAAACGACTCGGCAAATATTCAAAAAACCGCGTGCGGCGCGCGTGTTTCAACGCTTTCGTGCGCATCGCGCTACATCCATTCACAAAGTGACGTTATTCACGAAACCGACTTTTTTGCAACCTATGAGGTAGTGAAAAAGGTGCTTGCGCAAAACCCATTAGCAAAGGAGTAAAAAAATGAGAGAGCTTTTGAAAAAACTTATGCTTACCCCGTCCGTCTCGGGCAGAGAGGAAAAGATAAGAGAGGTTATATATAACGAAATTAAGGACTATTGCGACGAGATTACAACCGATGCTATGGGCAATTTAATTGCACGTAAGATTGGAAGCGGCAAAAAGATTATGTTTTGCGCGCATATGGACGAAATCGGCTTTTTCGCAACGTATATCACAAGCGAGGGCAACGTTAAGGTTAGCGCCGTTGGTGCTATCAACACGCTTAGCGCATCGCACGGCTGTGTGGTAAGTGAAAACGGAGTGCGCGGTGTTTTAGTACCAAGCAGCACAAAGGAATTGCCAAAATGCGAGGATATGTATATCGACATCGGCGCAAAAAACAAAAAGCAAGCGGAAAAGCTTGTTAAAATCGGTGATTTCTTCGTTTGCGAGCCGAAGATTGAAAAGCTTCAAAACCAAAGATATATCGGCAGACCCTTTGATGACAGAGCCGGCTGTGCAATCTTGATTGATGCAATTAAGAAGGTAAAGAGCGAAAATGACCTATATTTCGTTTTCTCCGTTCAGGAGGAGGTTGGCGGCCGCGGTGCGCGCCCTGCCACGTTTGCAATTGCACCCGATTACGGAATTGCACTTGACGTGACAATGGTTGGCGAAAAGGGAGGACCTTCGGGCATGGAGGTTAAGCTCGGCGGTGGCTGTGCAATAAAAATTAAGGATTCAAGCGTAATTTCCTCACCTGAGCTCGTTGCAAAAATGCGCGAAATTGCCGAGGAATCAAAAATCAAATATCAAAACGAAATTTTGCCCGCAGGCGGCACTGACGCTTCTCCTATGCAAATTGCAGGCAGAGGAGTTAAGGTTAGCGTAATTTCAATTCCAACCGCGTATATTCATACAAGCTGCGAAATGATTGATATGTTTGATATAAAGGAGGCAGTAAAGCTCACCGTTGCTTTGGGCGAAAAGCTATAAGCGAGCTAAAAAGATATGACGAAAAAAATTATACTATCGGTGCTTGCCGTTTTGCTTCTGATCCTTCCACTCGCTTCCTGCGGTAAGGAGGGGGACGTGCCTAAGGGAATGAAAACAGCATCCAAAACGGAATTTTACACAATGTACGTGCCTGAGGATTGGTACGTGGTTGAAACAAACTCCGACGTTACCTTGGCGCAATCAAAATCAAACGTGCTTGGCACAACCGAGCTTGAGCCGGTTACCGTAAACGCGATGTTTTGGTCAATTGACCAAGCGCTTTGGGGCAAGGATAGCGAGGCACAAGCAGAATTTTATAAAAAGTACCAAGAGGATATGAAGGGCACGTTTTCCGACTTTACCCACATCGAAACAAAGGAGTCGGGCTTCTATGCAGGCGCAAGCGAGCATACCTTCGGTGCAAAATACGGCGATATTTACTATAAATACAATATGACCGTTATAATTCACAACCAAATTTACTACGTAATCACGTTCAACTTCCCACAAAGCAACATAACAAGGGATAAGGACGGAAAAATTACACCGAGTGAAAGTTTCGAGGCGGCAGAGTTTGACGACTCAAGATATGCAGACGACGTTGAAAACGTAGTGTCGAACTTTAAGCCCGAAAAATAATATGGCAGTAATTTATTTCGATAACAGCGCAACGACAAAGATGAGCGAGGGCGCACTGAAGGTCTTGAACGAGGTGGCAAGGGAGCATTACGGAAATCCCTCATCGCTCCACGCCCTTGGCCTTGATGCCGAAAAAAAGCTCACGTGGGCAAGAGATATTTTGGCGCGTAGCGTCGGACTTTTAAGATATACGCGCGCAGAGGTTGTTTTCACCTCGGGCGGCACAGAGTCAAACAACATTGCAATTCTCGGCTCGGTCTTTGCAAAGAAAAGACAGGGAAACGAAAAAATCCTAACAACCGTGGGTGAGCATTCTTCTGTTGAAGAACCTCTTGCATTTTTGGAAAGATTAGGTTATAATATTGTGCGCGTGCCTACAAAGGGCGGCGAGCTTGACCTTGATTTCATAAGACAGAACGCGCGCGGATGTATTCTTGCCACGTTTATGCACGTAAATAATGAAACGGGCGCACTTTACGACCTTTCAAGCGCATTTGGTATAGTCAGGGAGCTTTCCCCTTCTGCGGTTTTGCACGCGGACTGCGTTCAATCCTACCAAAAGGTTAAATTTACAAAAAAATCCTTGGGTGCTGATTTAATTTCAGTCAGCTCACATAAGGTAAACGGGCCTAAGGGCGTTGGCGCACTTTTCGTTGGCGCTGACATAATAAAAGCAAAGAAGCTCTCCCCATTGTTTTACGGTGGAGGTCAGGAATCAAGCTTGCGCTCGGGCACGGAGAATTTATATTCGATATGCGCATTTGCCAAGGCGGTATCTGAGCATATGGAAAACAAGGACGGGGCATCAAGGGTAAGCGCGCTTCGCGAGTATATTGCCCTGGGAGTGTCTAAAATAGAGGGTGTGCGCGTGAATTTGCCAAAAAATTGCGCACCGCACATTGTCAATTTGACCGTTTTCGGCATAAGGAGCGAAACCCTGCTTCACGCACTTTCAAAAGAGGGAATTTACGTCTCAAGCGGCTCGGCGTGCGCATCAAACGCGCCGAAAAAAGCAAGCGCAGCGCTTCTTGGCTTTGGTCTTGACGAAGCGGAGGCGGACTCCTCAATCAGAATTTCGCTCTCTTGCGAAAATACAACCAGCGAGGCAGATACGCTGTTTTCAGCACTTGAAAACGCGACGAAAACGCTTGTGCGCAAATAAATAAGTTAAAATTAGCGAGGTGCAATTTTGCACGAAGCTATAAAATATTTAAAAAACAAGGAGAAAAAATGAATTTCGATTTAAGTGTTTTATGGGAAAACATCGCCGAGCTGTTTCGTGACAGCGGATGGAAAATGCCCGTGATGTGGATTATAGGCGGCGTGCTTATTTTCCTTGCCATCAAAAAGGAAATGGAGCCAACGCTTCTTTTGCCTATGGGCTTTGGCGCAATTTTGGTTAACCTACCAAACTCAGGTGCGCGTGAGGTTATCGACCACCTCTTCGAGATAGGAATTAACTCACACGAGCTATTCCCACTCATTCTCTTTATAGGTATCGGTGCAATGATTGACTTTGAGCCGCTTCTGACAAATCCAAAGCTTATGCTCTTTGGTGCGGCGGCACAGTTTGGTATTTTCTTTACCCTTTGCGCGGCTTCCTTAATCGGCTTTGACATCAAGGATGCGGCATCTATTGCAATTATCGGCGCGGCAGACGGCCCAACCTCAATTTTCGTTGCAAATATGCTCAACTCCAACTACACCGCGGCAATTATGGTGGCGGCGTACTCGTATATGGCGCTTGTTCCCGTTGTTCAACCGCCTATTATCAAGCTTTGCACAACCAAGAAGGAAAGAATGATCCGTATGGACTACAAGGGCAGAAAGGTTTCTAAGCTTACAAAGATCCTTTTCCCGATAGTAGTTACCGTAATAGTTGGTCTTGTAGCACCTGACGCGGTTGCCCTCATTGGTTTCTTAATGTTCGGTAACCTTATTCGTGAGTGCGGAGTTCTTAACTCACTTTCAGATACTGCACAAAAGGTTCTTGCAAATCTTATCACGATCTTCCTTGGCATCACAATTGCATCAAGAATGACTGCAAACGAGTTCTTGAAGTGGGAAACACTTGTAATTATCGCTCTTGGCTTGGTTGCATTTACGTTTGACACATTTGCCGGCGTTATGCTCGCTAAGTTTATGAACCTCTTTAGTAAGAAGAAGATTAACCCAATGATAGGTGCGGCAGGTATTTCCGCGTTCCCAATGTCAGCGCGTGTTGTTCACAAGCTCGGCCTTGAGGCGGACAACCAAAACTTCTTGCTTATGCACTCAATAGGCGTTAACGTATCCGGTCAGGTTGCATCAGTTATCGCCGGTGGCTTGCTCCTTGCATTCGTGCAAGCGGTGCTTTAAGGAGGTAACGTAAGATGAAAAAGAGAATTTTATCTATAATTGTATTATCACTTTTGGTTCTTTCCGTCCTCACTCTTTCAGCGTGCGGAAAGAATGGCGATGAAGCAAAAATATCTTGCCCCGTTGAAAATTGCGAGGGTAAGCTTGACACCGTGGACGGATCAAGCATGGTTAGCTGCGACAAAAACGTGCTTCACATCTACAAAGCTTGTGCAAGCGAGGACTGCGGCGATATAATCGGTCTTGGCGATGCATTTTGTCCTAACTGTGGCGAGAGCCAAATTGAATGCTCAGAGTGCGGCGACGGCGAAATCGACGGCGTTTACTGCACAAAGTGCGGCAGCCAAGTTCAAAAGGACGGCAAAATGAAGTTCAAAATCGACTTCGGCGCACTTGGCGAAAGCGCAATGATTCTTTGCAAGGGCATGCTCGGTATCTTTATCGTAACGGGCGTTATAATCGCCTTCATCTTAATCCTCAACACAGTTGTTGAAAAGGTTAAGCAAGCGAAGGAAAACAAGGAATAATAAAATAAAAGCAAAGGGGCTTCCGCATCGGCGGTTGCCCCTTATTCTTTGAACAAATTAATTATTTTCAATCCCTTTTTATGTGAACGTTGCATCCATTTGTATGAATTGGAATATCTATTTTCAACATACACTATTGCAAAATCACACGTTTTTATCATCCACTCATTCCTTTTTGATACCGCAAATTTAGGAATGGAAAAATCAAGCTCGGCGGGGAAAATTGTTTTTGATTGCTCGCCGAAAAGCGAAACCTCGTCAATTCTTGATAAGACAATTGAATAATTTATATCATAGGAGTGGGAAAGCCCTTTCAAGACGGCTTGCACCAAATAGTCAAATCTCCCATTGTTGCCCACATAAAAATTTTTTACCCCAATATCAATTAAAGATATTATTTTTTCTTCAATTTCATAAGTTAAGCTTGCAGGGGCATTTTTGTGTCCGAAAAATGTACAATTCATAATAACCTCTTTGTCTTTTCTGCGATATATCATATATTATACCACGATTAAATGAAAATTGCGATATATCGCACACGATATATCGCGAATTTGGGTAAAATAATGATATAAACACGGAAGGGAGAGGGCGTATGAACACTAAAGAAGCGGTTGCGAAAAGAATAATAGAGCTTTGCAACGAAAGAAATCTTGCGACAAATGCCCTTGCTAACAATTCGGGCGTTTCTCCTTCCACCGTTTACAGTATGTTAAACGAAAAAAGTCAAAATCCCGGGGTTGTTTCAATTAAAAAGCTTTGCGACGGGCTTGATATAACTCTGCGTGAATTTTTCGACAGTCCGTTATTTGATGATATTGAGCAAGAAATAAAATAAAAGCATCAAGCAATTTTGCTTGATGCTTTTCGTTATATTGTAGGGGAGGGGTTCTCCCTCCCGCCTGTGACGGAGGGATTGGTTAATCACCGCGATGTTAGAAAATCCAAAGCCAAAGCACGTTAAATCCGAGCAGGACGGCAAGGAAGCCCTTGCCTCCTTTGTGCAAAGGGAGGTGGCACCGAAGGTGACGGAGGGATTGGTTAATCACCGCGATGTTAGAAAATCCAAAGCCAAAGCACGTTAAATCCAAGCAGGACGGCAAGGAACTTTTCGCCTCCTTTGTGCAAAGGGAGG
>JAZREL010000042.1:0-11062 GCA_045660785.1 Eubacteriales bacterium
AAGAATATCTACAACTTGTTGAAGATTGGTTAGTTTTTTACAACACCACAAGATTAAAAAACAGGAAAAGGTGATTTCCTCTTCCTGTTCATAACTATACCCTTTTTTATTTTTTGTGAACTAAATGGGGTTCACTTCAAATTTAGTGTCCCTTTTTTATTTAACGAATAAAAATTTTTTTCTTGCAAATAATATCTCAAAAGGCAATTTGCCAAACAAAAGGAGATATTATGAGAGAAGATACCGTAAATTTATTAAAGGAATGTAACTCGGGCATTACGATGGGAATGTCCTCAATCAACAACGTGCTTCCATACGTTAAAAACCCCGACTTAAAGAGCACGCTCATTGCCGCAAAGGAGCAGCACGCGAAGTTAGGCGAGCGCACACACAAGGCGCTTGCGATGTATGACGAGAGCCGCAATCCGCCGCATATGATGGCGAAAATGATGGCTGACGCAAAGGTGAAAACGCAGCTTCTTTTCACAATGGAGTCAAAGGACAAGCAGATTGCAAGCTCAATGACGGACGGATGCAATATGGGCATTAAATCAATAAACAAGTACCTCAATATGTACGACGGCGCGAACAATGATTCAAAGGAGATTGCAAACTCGCTTATTTCCTGCGAGGAGGAGCTCTTAAAGGATTTGAAGCAATATTTATAAGGGCTGACACCTTAAGGCACAATCATAAACCACAAAAACAATCAAAGATGAAATAAAGCAGTAGACGTTTGAAAATACAAGGTTGAAAAACTGCGTTTTTCTTCTTTAATGTGGTTTGTTATCGCCGATTTTTGCTCTACCGTACAAAGTACGCCGACGAGAGAACCCCAAAACCTCATTCTTCGCTTCGGGGAACCCCTCGACTAAAAATCGACGATTTCTGCTCTTAATCTGCCTAGCCCTTTGCACAATAAATCGGTTGGCTGACACCTTAAGGCACAATCATAAACCACAAAAATAATCAAAGACGAAATATAAAGGGCGAAATTTACTCGAAACTTAGGTTTTTGGGTGGACGTTTCGCCCTTGAATTTTTTAACTTGACAAAAACTAAATAATTATGTATAATTTAGTTATAACACTTCTAATTTTTATTTTTTACGAAAATAGGAGCAAAATATGAAAAAGACAGCTTTATTTCTTTTCATAACCTTAGTAGTTTGCTTGACAATTTGCGCCTGCGGAGAGGATGCACCGAAATATAACGTGACTTTTGACGTAAACGGTGGCGAAATGTATACAGTATCTCAAGAGGTTGAGCTTAACGGCTATTATTCCTTGCCCGTGCCCAAAAAGCTTGGACACCGCTTCCTTGGTTGGTATAACGGCGAAACACCCGTAAATTCAGAGGGCTATTGGGAAATAGAAGGCGACGTTTCTCTCGTTGCAAAATGGGAGTTTATGGAATATACCATTACATATGATTTGAAGGGTGGCACGCATAGCTCATCGAGCTACGCAACGGCTTATAACTCCGAATCAGAGGAAATTGTGATTCAACCGCCAAAGAAGGAGAACAACATTTTCTCGCATTGGGTTGACCAAAACGGCAAAAAATACGATAAAACAATCGTGATTCCAACCGGCTCCGAGGGTAATTTACACTTTACTGCGGTTTGGTGGGATTTCGTTGATACAAACGGAGTTAAATATGAGTTCAGCGACGGAGAGCTTACCGCCGTTTCATACGTTGGTACGGCTGAATACGATATTGTTATCAGCGATACAATTCACGGTGTTAAGGTAACGGGAGTTGCGGAAAACGCATTTTCCGAGCTTGGAAAAACCGTTTTGAATTACAATTGGATTTATAGAATTTACCTTCCAAGAACCATTGAGGTAATAGAGCAGAATGCATTTCTTAACTGTGACAACGTAAAGGTAACGCTTAGCTATGCACCAAACGAGGATTACGACCTTGTTGCAAAGGAATGGCTTGACAACGTGCTTATCGAGAAGCAGGGCAACGAAAATCTTCGCGACGTTATTTTGCTAAAGCGCGCTTCCTTAGGATCAAGCAAATACGTCGAGATTGACTGAAGGGGCTGCTGCAATGGCACAGACCAAAAACAGACAGGTTATTTAAACTTAGTTAATCAAATGTTTTTAGTTTATTATAATGTTGATACCTTGCGAAATTCGCAAGGTATCTTCTTTTTTTGTCTGTTTTTTAGACGCGACCGCTCGTGTCGTACAAAGTACGCCGACGACTTCGCACTCACCCCTTCTGTATCCATTTCGCTATCCCCAAATAAAAAGGGCTACCGCATAAGCGATAGCCAAATTTTATATGGACTCCAAAGACTATGGGCTATGCATAAATACTTCTCCTTATTTATGCATAGATTGCTTTTTACGAAAGCTGCTTTCGCAAGAGCGCGAAGATCTTTTTTTCCTCACGGGAGATTTTCACCTGAGTAAGACCGAGCGCTTTTGCGGTTTCTGATTGTGAATATTCATGTAAATACCGTAAAACAATAATTTTTCTCCAAAGTGAGGGGAGCGAGGATATAGCTTGCTTAAGCGCAATTTGCTCGAGCTTTTTGTCAATGTCGCTTCGGTCCTCGTATAGAGTTGATTCGATGGTAAAGCCATCATCCTCACCTGAGAGAGACGTGGAAAGAGAAGTAACCTGTGCGGTTGCCTCGAGTGCAAAAACCGCTTCCTCCGTCGTCAGACCCGAGAGCTTGGCAAGCTCCTCAATTCTCGGCTCCTTGCCGTTTTCAATTACGTATCTTTCCCTAATTTTATTAAGAGTGGCACTTTGCTGCTTGTAGGTACGGCTGACCTTGATAAGCCCGTCGTCACGCAAAAACCGACGAATCTCACCCATTATCAAGGGAACTGCATAGGTTGAAAAGGACGTTCCCAATGAAAGGTCAAAGCTGCGTATCGCCTTAAGCATACCAAGTGAGCCGATTTGGACAAGGTCCTCATAATCCACGCCCCTGTCCTTAAATCTTAGCGCAACTGAGCGAACAAGCCCGAGGTTGTCTCGAACAAGTGTTTCTGTTGCCGCCGTATCTCCCTTGTGTGCCTCCTTTAATAGCTCAATATTTTTACTGTAATCCATGCTATGCGAGCTTTTTGGTCATAAGAATACGGACCCCGTTTCCTCTTTTTGAGTAAACGTCGAGCTTGTCCATAAAGGTTGACATTACGGCAAAGCCCATTCCACTTCGTTCACCCGAGGTATCAGTTGTAAATAAGGGTGTCATAGCCAAACTTACATCCTCAATTCCGCATCCCTTGTCCTTAATCTCTATTACCACCGTCCTGTCGGAATAGTATTTGACACATATGTAAATAATGCCGTGTTCAAATTTATAGCCGTGGACAATTGAGTTTGTTACTGCCTCTGAAACCGCACATTTTATATCGGATATTTCCTCTATGGTGGGGTTCAGCTGAGCAACAAATGCGGCAACAGCGCTTCTTGCTAAGCTCTCATTTACCGAAAGAGAAGGCAAATAAAGCTTCATTGAATTTTCGCTACGCTTCATTTTTTTCTACCTCCTCAATTTTCATAATTCTTTCAATACCTGCAAGCTCAAGTATTCGTAAAACGCTTGGCGCGGGCTTAATTATCTTAAATTCCGCACCGATTTCCTCGGCAAGATTAAACCTGCCAAGAATGAGTCCAAGTCCTGAGGAGTCCATAAATTCCACAGCGCTCAAATCAAGAAGAATCAAGCGCGGCTTCCTTCCAAAAATAATTTTATCTGCTTCCTCTCTCACCGCCTTTGCATTGTGATGATCTATATCACCTAAAATTTTGACCGTTAACGTAGAGTCCTGATAAACAAATCTTGTTTTCTGCATTGTTTCACCGTCCTTTGAATATATTTTAGATTATCATATGTGAAAAAATCGTCGAATTTTAGCGCAAAAATATAAAAATGTTTCGACACGGTTTGATAATTCTTGACATTGAAAATGGTATATAGTATAATATTATGTGAATATATTTATGTATATCAAGGAGAGAATTATGTTACTTATTCCAAGTGTAAAAGAAATTAAAGCAGGCGAAAAAAGAGAAATTAAGGGCTGTACCTTCGTTTTTCCTGAAAACTGCGACCAAAGAATTGTAAATTTGACAAAAAAGGTTCCAAGCGGCGACACCGTTGTTGAAATTTCATATGGTGAATGCGGCTGTGAAGCATATAAAATCACATTTGGCGATACAATAAAAATAGAGGCACGCGGTGTCAAGGGTGCCTTCTATGCAGTTCAAACACTTCGCCAAATTATCAAAAACGGCTACTGTGATGCCGAGGAAATTGTAGATAACCCTGATTTTGAGGTGCGCGGATTTTATTTTGACATTACAAGAGGCAGAATTCCTACCATTAAAACCCTCAAGGAGTTAATTGACAACCTTGCATACTATAAAACCAATATGCTTCAGCTTTACGTTGAGCACGTTTTCCCATTCAAGGAGTATGACGGAATTTATCAGCGCACGGGCTACATCACCCCCGATGAGCTAAAGGAAATTGACGCTTACTGTCATGAAAACTTTATCGACTTTACCCCGTCACTTTCTTGCTTCGGTCACCTTTATGAGCTTCTTGAAAGCGAGAAGTATAAGGACCTTTGCGAGCTGACAAACGACGAGCATAAAACTCACTTCTGGCAGAGAAGAATGGCACACCATACAATCAACCCGTCCGACCCACGCTCAATTGAGCTTATTAAGAGCTTGATTGACCAATATATGATATGCTTTACAAGTAATTATTTCAATATTTGCTGTGACGAAACCTTTGACCTTGGTAAGGGTAAGAACGCAGGCAAGGACCCAGCGGTTTTATATACGGAATTTGTTAAGCAAATCGTTGACTATATAAGAAGCAAGGGCAAAATCCCAATGATGTGGGGCGACGTTATTGAGCATATCGAGCCACTTGGCGACAACGTTATCTTCCTTAACTGGGGTTACAGCCCGAACGAAAAGCCTGACAAGATTTATAACCTTGCAAACGCAAAGAAAACACAGTTCGTTTGCCCGGGTGTTAGCGGCTGGACAACGCTTTGCGAAAGAATTAAGGAATCTGTTCCAAACATCACCAAAATGGCTAAGTACGGCCACGAGGTTAACGCAAAGGGCTTCCTAAACACCTGCTGGGGTGACTACGGACATATTGTACCTATTGAGGCGTGTATGTACGGCACTTCATTCGGCTGTGCAAAGGCTTGGAACGAGGGCGACGCTTACGATAACTTCGACGAGGCTATGGACCTTCTTTACTACGGCTACAAGGGTGGCGCTAATTTTGTAAAGACAATTGACAAGGCACACCGCTCAACGTATTGGTACGAGCTTGTTTGCGACTATTCAAACAAGATTTTCGGCGGCGAAATTATGAGAGCTTGGCGTGTAGCTTCCGTTGAGGAGCTTGAAAAGGCGTATTACGAGCTTGAGGATATTATTCCTTATCTCCAAGGCACAAAGTGGGAAAACGAGGGCGCAAGAGAAGCTCTTTCCATTGTTGCCGAGGGCACACAGTATATGATTTCAATGCTGTTTTCACGCGCAACGGGCGAAAGACTCGGCGTTATCTTTGCGGATATCGAGGAGTGGATTAAAAAATATTCCGCGCTTTATCTTGACGAGAGCAAGGATGGCGAGCTTGCCGAATTTGTTAAGGTATTTTATTCACTTGCAAATACTTACATAAAATAGGATGGCTCTGTCACATCACCTAACTGATTTTCCTCGCTAAATTACCAGCTATTCTCTGTGACATAGCCAAAAGGACTAATAATGGAACTTAAATACAAGAGCCCGAAAGAGGTTCTTATAAATATTTTTGTCGGCGTTTTCATCGGTCTTTCCGTTATCGTGCCTGGAATTAGCGGCTCGACAATGGCAATAACTATGAAGGTTTACGACAAAGGAATGTACGCGTTTTCGCATATGTTCAAGGAGTTTAAAAAGTGCTTTCTTTACGCATTGCCCGTTTTAGTCGGCATTGGCGTTGGCTTTTTCTCGGGCGTTATCGCGGTGAAGCTTCTGCTTGAATATTTCCCGTTTATGACAATATGCTTTTTCCTTGGGCTTATGATAGGCACGTACCCTGTAATTTTTAAGGAAATCAAGGGGCGAAGGGTCACGGCACCGCGCACACTCCTTGCAGCTCTTGGCTTTGTTGTGCCGATTGTATTTTCCGTGCTTTCGCTTGTTTTCGCGGGCGATTCAAATACGCTCACAAACCTTAATTTCGGACATTACGTATTTTTCTTTATTCTCGGCGCGTTAATTTCGATTACTCAGCTTATGCCTGGCTTAAGTGCGACCGTGCTTATGATGATTTTCGGATACTATAAGGCGCTTATCGGCAACCTCGGCAGCGAGATGTTTTCCGATTTTAAGATTTTCCTTGTTTACGTCGTTATGGGCGTTGGCTTCCTTTGCGGTGTTTTCACCTTCTCAAAGGCGGTTGAGGCAATTTTAAATAAGGCAAGAGTACCGTTTTTCTTCGTAATTGCGGGAATTTCAATCGGCTCCGTTTTGTCCGTGTTTATGGGCAAGGACTGTGTCGATATATACAAGCTTTGGGAGGTGCCCGAGCTGTTTATTGAGCTTTTCTTAGGCATTTCGTTGCTCCTTTGCGCGTTTGCTGTGTCGTTTATTTTTACGCGCATGACAAGCGGAAAAGAGGGCGAAAAAATACCCCAAGAAAAAAATTAAAAAATTTAATAAAAAGGTATTGCATTATTTATAAACATATGCTATACTTGATTTCGCTAAAATTCTTATCAAGAGTAACGGAGGGACAGGCCCTGTGAAGTTACGGCAACCTATCGCTGGCGACAAGGTGCCAATTCCGAGAGATGAGACTTATTTTTGAGTATCAGCCCGCGGAAAAACGCGGGCTTTTCTTTTTGAAGCTTTTGAAATTGAAAATCGATAAACAAAGAGCCGTTTGGCATACTATAAGGAGTAATTATGAGAAGATTTTTTACATCAGAATCAGTAACTGAGGGACATCCCGATAAAATTTGTGACCAAATTTCAGACGCAATTCTTGACGAAATGCTTCGCCAAGACCCATATTCACGTGTTGCTTGCGAAACGTTCGTTACAACAGGTATTGTAAACGTAATGGGTGAAATTACAACAAACGCTTACGTTGATATTCCTGCCGTTGTTCGTCAAACCGTGCGCGAAATCGGTTATGACAGAGCAAAGTACGGCTTCGACAGCGAAACCTGCGCGGTTGTTACGTCAATTCACGAGCAATCACCTGATATTGCACTCGGCGTTGACAATTCACAAGAGGCAAAGAACGGTGAGGCGGAGAACGACCATGGAGCCGGCGACCAAGGACTTATGTTCGGCTATGCTTGCAACGAAACCCCTGAGCTTATGCCACTTCCAATCTCACTTGCACACAAGCTTGCAATGCGCTTAACAGAGGTTAGAAAGAGCGGACTTCTTTCATACCTTCGTCCTGACGGAAAGACTCAGGTTACAGTAGAGTATGAGGATGACAAGCCCGTTAGAATCGAGGCAATCGTTGTTTCCTCACAGCACAGCGCAGACGTTTCACTTGAGCTTATCAGAAAGGACGTTATCAAGCACGTTATTCTTCCAATTGTTGACGGCGATATGATCGACGACGAAACTAAGATTTACGTTAACCCAACAGGCAGATTCGTTATCGGCGGTCCTTGCGGCGACACAGGCCTTACAGGCAGAAAGATTATTGTTGATACATACGGCGGATACTCACGTCACGGTGGCGGTGCATTCTCAGGTAAGGACCCAACAAAGGTTGACCGTAGCGCATCATACGCGGCAAGATACGTTGCTAAGAACATCGTTGCTTCAGGCGTTGCAGACAAGTGCGAGGTTCAAATTGCATACGCAATTGGCGTTGCAAGACCTGTTTCCGTGCTTGTTGATACCTTCGGCACAGCGAGAGTTGACGAGGAGAAGATTTCCGAGTTTGTTGCAAACAACGTTGACCTTCGTCCAAGCGCAATTATTTCAAAATTCGACCTTCGCCGTCCTATTTACCGTCAGGTTGCCGCTTACGGCCACGTAGGCAGAGAGGACCTCGATTTGCCTTGGGAAAAGACAGATTTGGCAGAGAAAATCAAGAGCGAATTGCTTTAAGATACACTTTGTCAGCGGTGGGGACAAGCCCACGCCCTATATGATTTCTAAAATATAAGAAAATGAGCGAGAAATCGCTCATTTTTTATTGAATTGGTGAGTTAAATATGATAAAATATCAGTATGCTATTTAGTAGCTTTTAAGATTTTGCGAGGTGGGGAAATGGAAATTATAAATATTTCGGGCACAGTTGAAAAAATAATATTCCAAAGCCCCGAAACGTGGTACAGCGTTTGCGACGTTTGCCTTGAAACGGGCGAGGGCGTCACCGTTGTCGGCATTATGCCGTATATTTCGGTTGGCGAGTGTATCAGCGCAAGCGGCTCTTTTGTTACAAGCAAGGACTACGGCAAGCAGTTTAAGGTGGAAGCTTTCAAAAAATATCTGCCGAAGAACAAAAACAGTATTTTACGCTACCTTTCCTCGGGCGCGATAAAGGGAATTGGCGCAAAAATTGCCAAAAAAATCGTTGACGAGTATGGCGAGGATGCATTTGACGTGATTGAAAACCACCCCGATTGGCTTGTCAGCATCAATGGAATTTCTCGCAAAAAGGCATACGACATCAGCTTTGATTTTAAGGAAAAATCAGACGTAAGACAAATAGTGGAGGAGTCAGGCGGTATTATTTCGCCCGATGCTTCCGCAAAAATATACAAAAAATGGGGCAAAAATGCACTTGGTATTTTAAGAGAAAACCCGTATGCGCTTTGTGACGGCGATTTTAACATCAGCTTTCGCTTTGCAGATGAAATTGCATTTTCCTACGGCATTTCTCCTAAGGACCAAAACCGCGTTCGCGCCGCTATCAAATACGTTCTTGGCGTTTATGCATCGCGAGATGGGCACACGTATGTGCCACTTAGCTTGGTTATCTCTGCGGTTTCTAAGCTAACTGGCATTTCCGAGGCGGAATTTTCAATGTATTTTGAGGACGAGGAGCTTCCTTCAGGCGTTTCAAAAATTAACGTTGATAAAACCGCTTGTCTTACCTTAAACGAGCTTTATTTTGCGGAAATTAATATTGCAAAGCGCCTTCATTTATTAAACAGAAAGGCGATTTCCTTTGAAAATTCAAACCTCGACTCAATGGTTGCAAAGCTTGAAGCAAGCGAGGAGATAAAATACGCCCACTTGCAAAAAAGAGCCATTTTTGAGTCGCTTAAAAACGGAGTTACCGTTTTAACAGGTGGTCCCGGCACGGGTAAAACTACCGTAATTAAGGCGTTAATCAGCATTTTTGATAATTTAGGGCTTAGCTACGCGCTATGTGCGCCAACGGGCAGAGCCGCAAAGCGAATGAGCGAGAAGTCGGGCGTTGAAGCCAAAACCGTGCATCGCCTGCTTGAGGTGTCGGTTGGAAACGAGTTTTCCGATGCGCCGAAATTCGGCAAAAATGCGTCTGATTTACTTAGCGAGGACGTAATTATTCTTGACGAGGCGTCAATGATTGACGTTTTGCTTGCAAATGCCTTGGTTGTTGCAATAAAGCCGGGGGCGCGCATTATTTTTATTGGCGATACCGATCAGCTTTTGTCTGTCGGTGAGGGCAACGTCTTTAACGATATTATATCAAGCGAGTGCTTTTCTACCATTTGTCTGAACGAAATTTTCCGTCAAGCGGAAAACAGCGGTATTGTAACCAATGCACACAAAATAAATAAGGGAATTCACCCCGATTTTTCCGAAAAATACGACGATTTCTTCTTTATTCCGTTAAGTGACGAGAAAATCCCCGAGTATATTGCGGAGCTTGCCGAAAACCGTTTGCCAAAGCGATACGGCAAGGACGGGCGCGAGGGCGTGCAGGTGATTTGCCCAAGTAAAAAGGGCGAGGCGGGTGTAAATCTCTTGAATTTTACGCTCCAAGAGCGCTTAAACCCACACAATGATGGCGAAAGAGAGCTAAAGCGCGGTCAAACCCTTGTTTTGCGCACGGGCGACAAGGTGATGCAAACGAAAAACAATTACAGCGCTGAGTGGGTAGAGGAGCGCGCAGGCACGGACTTTTTCGGCATGGGAATTTATAACGGCGATATTGGCATTATAAAATCAATAAATGACGAGATTACCGTTGCCTATGGCGCAAAGGAAGTAATTTATCAGCCGAGCGAGCTTGACGAATTGGAGCTTGCATACGCTATCACCGTGCACAAAAGCCAAGGCAGCGAATACCCCATTGTTATTATTCCAATTTCAAGGAGCTGTCCCTATATGCTTCTTACGCGAAACTTACTTTATACCGCGATAACAAGGGCGGAGAAAATGGTTATTTTGGTGGGTGATCGCGAAACCTTGTATAAAATGATTGATAACAACATGCGTGCGGTACGAAACACGATGCTTAAACGGTTGCTTGTGTCTGACGGCAAGGAGATGAAATGAAGCTTCGTGAAATTTTAAGCCGTATGATTTTAACAAGAAAATGCCTAATTTGCGGTGAGGTAATTTCATACGACAAGGAACTGCCGTTTTGCGATTCTTGCCAGGGTGAGTGGGAAAAATTTCTTGAAATTAAGTGTCCTAAATGTTCCTTTAGCGCGGACGCCTGCGCATGCTTGCCACCGAATATAAGAAAGCTTTCAAAGCACGGTGCAGCTTGGTGTGTATTTTACGACGGCGGTGCAAAAAATGAGGTCAATCGCTTTGTTTTCAAGCTGAAAAGAGAATATATGCGCGACCTTGTTGACTTTATGTCCGCACAAATCTTAAAAAACGTCAAAATGCTTGCAAGCAGACAGGGAATAAACCTAAATGAGTACACAATTACTTATGCTCCAAGGCGTGCCCACACAAAAAGATACGAGGGCTTTGACCATTCAAAAAAGCTTGCAATTGCGCTTTCAAAAAAGCTTGGCATAGGAGTTGAGCGTTGCCTTATAAACAAGGGAAGGCAGGCGCAAAAGTCGCTTACCAAAAAGGAGC
>JAZREL010000043.1:0-49575 GCA_045660785.1 Eubacteriales bacterium
TTAACTTCTGCGCCGAAGATTACGTCGGATAATGCGATTTCTCCAACCTCTGCGCCAGTCATATTTACAACTTTAATACTTGGCATTGTTTATTCCTCCTTTGATTATGCTTTTACGCTGTTGCGAAGAACTACGATACCGTTCTTTGCGCCAGGAACAGCGCCCTTAACAGCAATAAGGTTCTTCTCTGCGTCAACTTTTACTACTTCGAGGTTAAGTATTGTAACTTGCTCGTTACCGTACTGACCTGCCATCTTCTTGTTCTTGAAAACTCTTGATGGTGTTGAGTTAGCACCCATTGAACCAACTTGACGGTGGATAGGACCTGTACCGTGTGTTGCTTGAAGCATGTGGTGACCCCATCTCTTAACCGCACCTGAATAACCGTGACCCTTTGTAATGCCTGTAATGTCGACCTTGTCGCCTGCTGCGAAGGTATCGGCTGCTATTACGTCGCCTACGTTGTAATCAGCTACGTTCTCAAGTCTGAACTCCTTAAGGTGCTTCTTAGCTTGAACACCTGCTTTTTCAAAGTGTCCCTTAGCTGGCTTGTTTACGTGCTTTGCGGATACGTCTTGGTATCCAACTTGAATGGCATTGTAGCCATCTGTTTCTGTGGTCTTCTTTTGTGTAACCACACAAGGACCGGCCTCGATAACTGTTACAGGAATAACTGCGCCGTTTTCAGCGAAGATCTGTGTCATACCGAGCTTCTTACCGATAATTCCTTTTTTCATTTTGCTTTCCTCCATATTATGGTTATTGGTTAGCGCTTTGATTTAGTCGGAGCCGCCGACGCGCTAACTTGACCGTACCGTCATCATAGCTTGGCTTGTGAGTAACTGTAAGCCGCTACTGCTCGGTGGGGTTTGGCTTGTTTGCTTGCGCGAATTAAAGCTTTACTTCAATTTCAACGCCAGCAGGAAGTTCGAGAGTCATGATAGCGTCAAGTGCCTTCTTAGATGGCTTAACGATTTCAATGAGTCTCTTGTGTGTGCGCTGTTCGAACTGCTCACGGCTGTCCTTGTACTTGTGAACCGCACGGAGAATTGTGATAATCTCCTTTTCGGTTGGAAGCGGAATAGGACCTGATACCTGTGCGCCGTTTCTCTTAGCTGCATCAACGATCTTTTCAGCTGCGAGGTCAACGAGCTTGTGGTCGTAACCCTTAATTCTTACTCTGATCTTTTCATTTACTGCCATGTTGCTTTCCTCCTTGTTAGAAATTTTACGGGGACTTTTCGCTCTTACACCGTCCCGTGTGTTTCCTTCACCTGCTTAACAAATCCGAACCGTGAGCGGTTCGGTACGATGCAAGCAAGTGGTGTCAGACCTTTGCTGACGGGAGATACACTTTGCTGCATTTAGCGCTTTGTGAATCGAATGCACTCCACGAAAATTCCCTCCAAACGCCATAGCAGTAGGACATTTGAAGCAACCTTTCGCTTCTTCGCGCACTAAGCGAAGATATTTTATCATATATATAGGGAATTGTCAACATTTTTTTGTTTTTTTGCTAAATTTCGTTTTTGTCAACTGTAAAAAATTTGTTCATTTTTGTGCACAATGACGAAAAAATAACCGATTTTTTGCAAAACGAGGCGTTTTTTAAGCATTTTTCGGGCTATTTTTCTTGTTTTTTCGCTAAAATTTCGTATGATTGCACAAATCACTCATTTCGCCGAAAATATTTTTTCCTTCCTTATTATATATAGTTACTATTATATAGCCAATTTTGCTCTGTTTCAAACATAAGAGATAAGCCAAGAAAGAAAAGAAAAACGGATTTTTCGATGGAATTTCATTGATTTCCCACCCAAAAATCCGTAATTTTTGATTGTTTTTTACTGTTTTTTGCTTATTTTTTCTGTCCGTAATATGCGTTTGGACCGTGCTTTCTGTCGTAATGCTTGCGCAAAAGCACCTCCTGCATTCTCTCTGTTTTTCCGTTTGCACCAAGCATTAGCATCTCAGTGTTATAGGACATCATTGCCACCTGCTCAAGCACGACTGCCGCCTCAACGGACGCCTTTGCATCGTCACCCCAAGTGAAAGGACCGTGTGAATAAACGAGTGCGGCGTGCATTTGCTGTACACCTGTTTCCTTGAGCGCTTCCAAAATTACCGTGCCCGTTTCCTTTTCGTATTGACCCTTTATTTCCGCGTCGGTCATTTTTCTTGTGCAAGGAATTGTTGTGCCGAAGTAGTCTGCGTGGGTTGTGCCATACGGAGTAATGCCTCTGCCCGCTTGTGCGTAGATTGTCGCCCACGGTGAGTGAGTATGAGTAACGCCGCCGATTTCGGGATACGCCTTATAAAGCTCCAAGTGGGTCGGTGTATCGGATGATGGCTTAAGTGTGCCCTCGATAACGTTTCCGTCAAGGTCGATAACGGGAAGCATATCGGGGGTTAGCTCATCGTACTCAACGCCTGACGGCTTAATTACGACAAGGCCCTTTTCTCTGTCAATGCCGCTAACGTTTCCCCAAGTGAAGGTAATGAGGTTATATTTTACAAGCATCATATTTGCTTCATATACTTCTTGCTTTAATTTTTCTAACATATTTTTTCTCCTTATTAATAATTCCAAAATTATAGTATCAAAAAAACGGGGTGTAGTCAATACCATTTTCGTATTTTAATTAACTTTTTCTTAAAATGCTTGATTTTTTGCAAGTGTTGTGGTACACTTACAATGTATGGTTTGACAAAGACACATCTCATTCCATTTTTAGAATATTTCCGCCCTGCCTACAAAACTGACGGACGGTTACAAGAAAGGGTACTGATAAATGAAAAAGACCAATGAATTATTTAAGCTTTTAATCCCTGTTATGCTCGTCGCAACCGCGATTGCAATTATCTTCGCTTCACTTGCGCTTTGCTTAACCTACTTAGAGGATCAAGGAAACATCGATATGAAATCCCCGTATGCCATTTTCCTTGTTACGACAATGCTAATTGCACTTGTGGTTCCAATTCTCTTCGTTATCGCATTCAAGGATTTGAAGATAACAAGAACTAAGCGTGACCTTCCGTTTGGCAAAATCGCTTCTGCACTTGTTTTGCTTGCAACCTTCGCATACACTATCTCCGATATGATATTTATGACGGGGGGAGAATTCCAAATTTGGAGATTTTTAAGAGCTTTGGTTTCAATTTTTGTTTTGATATTTGCAGTAATTGAAATTTTGCCGTCAAAAACAAAAATTTCACAATTTGTAAAGAATTTTGTAGATGGCTGCGTTCCCGTTTACACCGCGCTTTCAATTTTGGCACTCTATTTTAATCCAACCTACGTTCCCGAATATTTCAAAATTTTGTACGTTATTGCGTACTCAATTTTAACACTTTTCTTCCTTTACGATTTTAAATGGCGTTTGGTTCCGACAAACGCAAAGGCATACACAGCAATTTCAACAATGGCATTTACCTTGCCAGTTATCATTTCTCTTTCCTCAGTTGTCGGCTTCATTATCAAGGGCGGCGATTTCTCCCAAGCGAGAATAACTGTTAGTGTATTTGAAATGATGTTCGTTTGCGCACTCGGTATTTACGCACTTTCCAAGGTGTTTGCCGTTAAGGTTACCGTTGAATACGTTGTCAAAGCATCCAAGGAGCGTCTTGAGGCAAAAGCACGCAAGGAGCAAAAAAGACAAGCCGAGGAGGATGCAAAGTTTGAAGCAATGAAGCAAGCACTCAGCGAAGCTTCAAGCAACAGCGAAGCAAAAGAAAACACAGACGCACCGTCTGACGTGAGTGAGGGCGAAATTCAGTAAAAACCCCGACAAGTGTCTGATTTAGCCACTTTTAATAAAAAAAGATTATCAAAAAGCGGACTTTCTTTGAAAAAGTCCGCTTTGTTTTATTTAGAGTTACTTTTATGTGCTTTGCTTTTGGCGAGTATATCGCACAAATTCAAGATGCAAAGCTGATGTTTTCTTCAAAAACACCGCGCCCTGTGTCTAAATTACGCCATTCTTTCAAACTTTTCTTGGGTAATTTCGTACTGTGTTGCCTCACCCTTAAGGAAACGCTCAAGCTCGTCAATAATATACTCTGACATTCTTTCAACCTCGTTTGCTTGGCTTCCTGCAATATGAGGGGTTAAGAATATGTTATCAAGCTTATAGAAGTCGCTGCCCTCAACAGGTGGCTCATCAATCGTTACGTCAAGGAGTGCGCAAATGTCGCGTCTTTCGCGAAGCACCTTGAGCATACCCGCTTCATCAACCTGCGCGCCTCTGCCTGTGTTAATAAATACTGTGTTTGGCTTCATAAGGCGGAAATGCGCCTCTCTGAAAATTCCAACTGTTGCAGGCACGTTTGCAAGATGGTTGGAGATTACGTCACATTCGGAGAAAATCTCCTCAAGCGTTGCTTTTTTTGCACCGAGTGCTCTTACTGCGCTACGCGGTAAAAACTCGTCGTACACGTAAATATTAAGCTTGAATTTCTTAAGAAGCTTAATTACGTTTCTGCCTATCATACCTGCGCCGATAATTCCGATTTTGGAATTATAGTTACCTGTGTGTGCCTTTGAATATTCAACGGCTCTATCATAGTGGCCGCGTCTTACCATACGCATTGATTGGAAATATCCCTTATTTGCAAGCAAAATTTGCGCCATTGTAAACTCCGCAACGGGAATTGCATTTGCCGCAAATGCGCTAAATAATCGAATACCTCTGTCAAGATAATGCTGTCCGAAATATTTTACCGATCCAGCCGCATAGAAAAGCGCCTTGGCATTTGGGAAGCACTTTGCGAAATTGTCCTTCTCCTCAGTACCGCCCGGCATTGACCACGTTGAAAAAATGAAATCTACGTCGCTGAAGCCATCGGGATTTGCTTCAAGATCCTCTTGTGAATAAACCTTATCTGTATCGATATCGACAAGGGCGCGAAGACGTGCCTTTGCCTCCTCGGAATATACGTAATCTACGCTTTGCTTTCTGTTAGCTAAAAAAATTGCCTTCATTTTGTCCTCTCCTTGATTCACATCGTCAAGGACGCACCTTGACGTACACTTGTATTTTCTCATAAATTAAATCCTTTGTCAAGCATTTTCGGGGATTTTGTTCATTTTCAGTCACCTTTTTAACTATGTTAAAATTTCTGATGCTTTTTGGGGCCCTTGGCAACCTTTTTCCTTGACAAAATACGCCATATATGGTAGTATTTTAATAGTAATATATTATAAAGGAGCTTTTTATGGCATACAATATTCCACAAAATAAAGATTCTTTTTTGAAGCTTTGCGAGGAGTCGGGCACTTCCTTTCCTTACTCCGAGGATATTTCATGTCTAGCAAAGGACATAACCATCGCTGGCAAGAAAATTAACAACAGAATTGTATATCAAGCAATGGAGGGCTGTGACGGCACTTACGACGGCGCACCCGACGAGCTTACGTATAGAAGATATATGCGCTTTGCAAAGGGCGGCGCGGGCATAATTTGGTTTGAGGCAACAGCGGTGCTTCCCGAGGGACGTGCAAACCCACGCCAAATGTATCTTAGCGAAAAGACAGAGGACGAGTTTAAGAAAATCGTTTGCGATATTAAGGAAACCTGCATAAAGGAAAACGGATTTGAGCCGATTGTTATCGTTCAGCTCACACATTCGGGCAGATATTCAAAGCCCGAGGGTACTCCCGCTCCTTTAATTGCTTACAACAATCCTATTTTCGAAAAGGACAATCCGATTGATAAGTCAAGAATTGTAACTGATGACTATCTTGACTTGCTTGGTGAAAAGCTTGTAAACGGTGCCGCTTGGTCAAAGAAGCTTGGCTTTGACGGCGCTGATATCAAGAGCTGCCACAGATACCTCTTAAGCGAAATTCTTTCCGCATATAACCGCGAGGGCAGATACGGCGGAAGCTTTGAAAACCGTACTCGTCTTCTTTCAAGCGCGGTTAAGGAATCAAAAATTTTAACAGGTAAGGACTTTATCATCACCTCGCGCTTAAACGTTTACGACGGATTTGAATATCCTTACGGCTTTGCCGTAAAAGAAGGATGCGGCATTACTCCCGACTTTACAGAGTCAAAAATGCTTGTTAAAAAGCTCGTTGAAAACGGCATTGATATGATCGATATGACAATGGGCAACCCATACTTTAATCCACACGTAAACCGTCCGTTTGCCATGGGCACGTACGAGCCACCGGAGCATCCGATGGTTGGCGTACAAAGAATGCTTGACGGCATTTCAGAAATTGCGAGCGAAATTAAGGGCACACCCGTTATTTCCTCGGGTATTTCATTCCTTGGCGGTGTTTCCGCTAACGTATGCGCGGGCTACGTAAACGAGGGTAAATTTGATTTTGCGGGCTACGGCCGTCAAACGCTTGCTTACCCATCATGTGCAAATGCAATCACCTCGGGCGAAAACCTTGACCCGAAAAAGCTTTGCGTTTGTTGCGGCAAATGCACGGAAATTATGCGCCGCCCAGGTGGCACTCCCGGCTGTGTAATTCGTGACGGCGAGGTTTATATGCCTCTTTACAGAAAATTAGTTCTTGGTAAATAAGGAGAAATTATGAAAAAGGTTGCTATTATTACAGGTGCGGTTGGCGGTATTGGCTTTGCTACCGTTGAAAAATTTAACAAAGAGGGCTACGCCATTGTAGCTATGGATATTGTAAACGAGGAAATCGGCAACGAGAAGCTTGCTTCAATGAATGATTTCGTTTACGTGAGCGGAAACTTAGCTTCATGCGAGGACAGAGTAAAATTGGTTGATGCGGCAATTTCAAAGTACGGCAGAATTGACGTGCTTGTAAACGTTGCAGGCGTTGCACCAAAGGTAAGAAACGATATTCTTGAAATGACAGAGGAAAGCTATGATTTCGTTATGGGAATCAACACAAAGGGTACGCTTTTTTTGACTCAGCTTGTTGCAAACCAAATGATTAAGCAAGAAAAGGTTGACGGCGCCAAGGGCTATATCGTTAACGTTTCATCCTGCTCTGCTTACACATCCTCAACAAGCCGCGGCGAGTACTGCATTTCAAAGGCAGGCGCCACTATGATTACAAAGCTTTTTGCCGACCGTTTATCAAGCGAGAGCATCACGGTTAATGAAATTTGCCCCGGCATTATTGCCACAGGCATGACCGAAAAGGTTAAGGAAAAATACGACAATCTTATCGCAGGCGGCTTAGTCCCACTTGGCAGATGGGGACTTCCCGAGGACTGTGCAAACGCGATTTACGCCCTTTCCAGCGGACAGCTCGGCTACACAACCGGTCAATCAATTATAGTTGACGGCGGCATGCACATTCAAAGATTATAATCACCCAAAAGGAACTGAAAATGAACGAAACAACTCTTATTTATAACGGCGTTAACGTAAAAAAGGTTACGGTTGACGCGCTTGTTATCGGCACGGGCGCGGCTGGCTACAATGCGGCGCTTCGTCTTGACGACTACGGTGTCGGCGACGTGGCTATCGTCACCGAGGGCATAAAAATGGGCACGTCAAGAAACACGGGCTCTGACAAGCAAACATACTATAAAATGAATCTATGTGCCGACTACCCCGACTCCCCAAAAGCTATGGCTCAAGACTTCTTTAACGGCAAATGTGTTGACGGCGATATTGCATACGCTGAGGCGGCGCTTTCCGTTATGTCCTTCTTGCACCTTTGCGAGCTTGGCGTTGAATTCCCCGTAAACCGTTACGGTGAGTACGTTGGCTATAAGACCGACCACGACCCACGCGCACGCGCAACGAGCGTTGGCCCACTCACCTCAAAAATGATGACGGAGTGTCTTGAAAAAGAGGTAAACAAGCGCGAAATTAAGATTTACGACAAGCTTCAAATTGTAGAAATTATCAAAAACGGCGACACCTGTGTCGGTGCTTTGTGCCTAAACAAGGATGCAAGCTGTGAAAACGAGCGCTTTGTTTTATTCAATTCAAAGAACACCGTTTTGGCAAGCGGCGGCCCTGCGGGCATTTACTCAAACACGGTTTACCCGATAGGTCACCACGGTGCCTCAGGCGTTGCATTTGAGGCGGGCGTTAAGGGAAAGAACTTAACGGAATGGCAATACGGCTTGGCATCAACCGCGCCGCGTTGGAACGTTTCGGGCACTTATATGCAGGTGCTTCCGCGCTTTGTTTCCGTTGATAAGGACGGCAACGAATACGAATTTTTGAATGAATATTTCACCTCACTTGGCGAGTGTCTTTCCAAGGTATTCAAAAAGGGATACGAGTGGCCGTTTGACTGTAAAAAGGTGCTTTCCGGCTCATCTATTATCGACCTTCTCGTTTTCCGCGAAAACGTAATGAAGGGACGCCGCGTATATCTCGATTTCAGAAAAAATCCGTATGGTCTTGACGAGCTTCCATACGGTGAGCTTGAAGACGAGGCGCGTGAGTATCTTGAAAACGCGCACGCTTGCTTCGGCACTCCGCTTGAGCGACTTCAATTTATGAATATGCCGGCATATGATCTCTACCTTTCCAAGGGCGTTGACCTTGAGAAGGAAATGCTTGAAATTGCGCTTTGCGCTCAGCATAATAACGGCGGACTTGATATTGATATGTGGTGGCAAACAAACGTGCCAAATCTCTTTGCTTGCGGTGAGGTTGCGGGCAGCCACGGTGTTTACCGCCCGGGCGGAAGTGCGCTTAACGCAGGTCAGGTTGGCTCAACAAGATGCGCACAATACATATCAAAGCATCAAGAAAATGATAAGGCGGACGAAAAAATCTTCGAGGACGTGGCTGAAAACGCAGTTGAAAAGCACTTATCTATCACGCGTGCAATACTTGGAGATAGCGACAACGTGCTTGTTCTTACAGAAAAATACCAAAAGCTTATGGACGAGGTGGCAGGCCCGATTCGTAACGCTTCACGCTTTAAGGAAGCAGAGTGCGAATTCTGTGATGCTTTTGACAATTTTAGCAGCTTAGTCAAGGTAAATAAGGAAAATAGACTTTGGCTTGCTTACCGCTTACGCGACGCACTAATTGCAGAAAGAATGTATATTTCAGCAATGACAGTTTATACTCTTGCAGGCGGAAAATCACGCGGCTCGGCTATTTACACATCAAGCAACGGCACAGTGCCTGTTGGCATGGAGGACGTATTCCGCTTTGAGCTTGACGACGGCGCCTTAAACGACAGAGTTTTTGAAATTACATACTGCGAGGGTGGCTCAATGAGCGGCGGTGCACGTCCTGTTAGACCTTTACCCGAGGGTGGCGGATTTTTTGAAAACGTTTGGCGCGACTACCGCGAAACAAAGAATATTTATTAATTTTTAGCATTATTATGTGGCATTTTCAGCCACAGGGTGCGCTATTTTGTCTTGTTTACATTATGCGCACACAAAGGAGAGAATATGAAAAGCGGACTTGTTTCTATTTCCTTTAGAAAAAAAGGAATAAAGGAGCTTATCAAGGCATCAAAGGAAAGTGGCCTTGAATACATTGAATGGGGTGGCGACGTCCACGTGCCTATGGGCAACGTAAAGCTTGCAAGAGAGGTAAGACGTCTTATGCACGGTGCGGGTCTTAAATCCGCGTCCTACGGCTCTTATTTCGGGCTTATGTATCACTGTGGCGAGCATTACCCATTAAAGTTTAAGAAGGTTCTAAAAACGGCGAAGGCACTTGGTGCAAAAACAGTGCGTGTTTGGCTCGGTTGGCCAAAATGCGGCTGCAAAAAGGGACACAGTGAGTACGTTTGCCAAAAGGGCTACGCCCGTGCGGTTGCAACTGCAAAGGACTTATGCAACCAAGCAAAGAAATACGGCTTGACCCTTTCTATTGAGTGCCATTTTGCAACGCTTACAGATGATTATCACGACACACTTCGTTTCATAAACGACGTTGGCGCTGACAACCTGAAGCTTTATTGGCAGCCCAACCATTCAAAATCATTTGAATACAATTTAGAAGCGCTTAAAGCACTTTTGCCTTACATTACAAACGTACACGTTTTCAATTGGAACTGCGCAGGAGACAAGTTTCCACTTTGTGACGGTGCTTGCCAATGGAATCAGTATTTTGAGGTTTTAAATGACGAAAACGCCAAGGAACGTATCTGTTTTCTTGAATTTATGCCTGACGGCGAGCTTTCCTCTCTTCCATGCGAGGCAAAGGAACTAAACAAGCTTTTAGGTGGTGTTAAGAAATGAATTTATTAGGAAAAGCAACCGACCCAAGGTTTTGGGCGCAGGTAAAGGACAACCCCGACTACAAGGATGCGCTTGATTCAATTTGGCGCGACTACAACGATTTTTGCATAGGCGAAATTGAAACGACCAAATTTTCAAAGTTCCGTCTTTTCAAGGACGTGGGGGACAGAATGTCCTATCAAGAGGTTTTCTTTAAGCGTCAGCACAGAATGTACACAATGGCGTTTATGTGCTTAATTTACCCCGAAAACGAGAAATATCTTGAGCTTTTGCAGGATACTATTTGGGAAATTTGCGACCAATACGTTTGGGCACTTCCCGCGCACATTGAAAACATTGAGGTAAACAACAACTGTGAGCTTGACCTTGACGCCACAACAATGGCTATGGCGCTTGCTATAATCAAGACCGTCCTTGGCGACAGACTTCATCCGCTTATCAAGTCAAGAATTGACTGTGAAATAGACAGACGGGTAATTAAGCCGTTTTTTGAAAAGCGTTGGCATTGGGAATACCGCCAAAACAACTGGACATCCGTTTGCGCAGGTGCGGTTGGATGCACAATTATGCTTAACCGTCCCGAGCTTTTTGAGCTTGTCCGCGACAGATTGAACGAGGATATGCAGGACTATCTCCGCTCATACCGCGAGGACGGCGTTTGCGTTGAGGGCCCCGGATATTGGAGCTACGGCTTTGGCTACTTTATTGAATATGCAGAAATGCAAAGAACCTTTACAAAGGGCAAATACGACCTATTGAAGGACGAAAAAATCAAGCAAATTTCAATGTTCTTACAAAAGCTGTTCCTTGATACAAGCGTTGTCGTTAACTACGGCGATTGCGGATCTAACGTTACAGTACCTGCGGGCTTTATGTACGGCCTTAAAACGCTTTATCCAAGCGACGTTGAGCTTCCACCGAAGAAAAGACTTACAATTGAGTCTCACTACTTCCCTGCTTGCTTGCGCGCGTTTACCTACTATGACCCGTCATTTACCGCCGCTGTAATTTCAAACAACGCGGAATATTATATGGGGGACTGCGGTTGGTTCGTTAAGAGAACGCCAAAATACGGCATCGGTGCACGCGGCGGTTCAAACGGTGAAAGCCACAACCACAACGACGTCGGCTCATTCATTCTTTCCGTTGATGACAAGCAGGTGCTTATCGATATGGGCGGCAGACCCTACACAAGACAGTATTTTGAGCACGAAAAAAGATATACGTTTATCGAAACCTCGTCAAGAGGTCACAACGCGCCGATAATTAACGGAAAATACCAAGCAAACGTGCCCGGCGCGCACTCAACCACCTCTTACGAAAACGGCGTATTCTCTGTTGATTTCAGAACCGCTTACGACGTTGCCGAGCTGAAAAAATTGGTAAGAAATTACTCATTTAGCGACACAGGGGTGCGTATTTCTGATAATTTCGAGATTGACGGCGAAGCAAGCTTTACCGAAAGACTTGTTTCATACGTTGAGCCAAAAATCGACGGCGGCTCTGTTGACTACGGCAAGCTGACGGTGAATTTCGATGCAAGCTTGGCAACTGCATCTTACGAAAAGGACGTGCACGCCATAGAGCTTAACGTTGACGGAACGCTCAAAAAGGGCGTTGACGTTTATCTTTTAAGCATTGACGTTAAGAAACCAAAGAGCTCGTTTGAATTTGAAATCAAAACAAAATAAACAAATCCCTCAACCAAATGCTTGGTTGAGGGATTATTTTTGCTTATTTTAGACACGTCCCCTTAGATTTTGTGCTGAATTATACTAATTGCCTTTGGCACAACCTCTACGTTTACCTCGTTGCGCTTATAGATTTCACCGTCTGCACAAACACAGTCAATGCCCTCTACGTGAACGCCGACGCATCTTTTATAAATGAGATACTTCTCGAATTTTGGTTTAACTATTGCTTTTTCGGGGTCCTCAATGTGAGTTCCCTTTTTAAACTTGCCAACAAGGGATATAAAGCGAAGGGCGCTTACGTTTCTGATTATAGTAACGTCAAGCGTGCCCGAGTCAAGCTTTGCGCCCGGCACCGCCTTGAAGCCACCGCCGTACCATCTGCCGTTGCCGATTGCGATAAGCAAAAGCTCCTCGTTTATTTCCTCGGTGGTGCCGTCCTCGTAAGTGAGAACAACCCTTGCCTTTAATGGCTTTTTATGGAAAAGCTCACCAACCACGCCGAGAATATAGGCAAACGGGCCGTTTATCAAGGGAAGCTTTTTTACCTTGTCCGCACGCTTTACAACGTTGCAGTCAAAGCCCATATTTACAATATTTGCGGCATATCTGTCGTTGAATTTCATAATATCCGCGCAGAATTCGTCAGGCATATCGTCAAAGGAGCGGACAAAGTCGTTTCCTGAGCCGATTGGCACAATCTTAAGCATTGCTTCATTAGAGCAGCCGCTTGACATAACCGCATTTACGGCCCTGTGCACGGTGCCGTCACCGCCGTAAACTGTAAAGCACGTGTCTGGCTCTACTTGGCAGGACTCCTTTATAAATCTGCTCGTCGCGGCAGGGGACTCAGACATATAGGTTTCGTCAGTGTCCTTTATATGCTTTCTTATCTTTTTTGCCATTCCGTGCCCTGCAAGTGGGTTAAGAATATGCAAAACTCTTTTTATTTCGCGTCCGAATTTTGTTTTTATAATTTCCATTACTGCTCCTATTTAGTTGGCGCTTCTACAAGCCATTTTATAAGATCGGTTTGTTCAAATGCTCTATCCCAGCAGTTGTGTTTCAAGTCGTCAAAGGTAACAAGCTCGGCATTTCCGCCACACGATTTAACCGCGTCAACCATCAAGGTTGAGTATGCGTACGGAACAACGTCGTCAAGCTTGCCGTGGAATGCGCGAACAGGCATTTTGAGCGCCCACGCACGCCAGCTCATACCGCCTGAGCAAAGCGGTGCAATTTTCATGAAGCGTTCAGGATACGTAAGGGCAAGCTCCCAAGTGCCAAAGCCCCCCATACTGATTCCGCAAAGAGATACCATTTGTGGGTCAATTTGGTTTTCCCTTATCGTTTTGTCGATGAGCGCCATTACCTCATTTTTAAAATCATACCAAGTAAAGGGATGTGCGGGACATTGTGGGCTTAACGTGTATGCGCGCACGCCCTCGTGCTCCTCATTTTTGGTAAAAAGCTTCGGTATGCAATATACCTTTAATGCATCGACGTTATCGCCGCGCTCACCTGCACCGTGAAGGAAAACGATAAGCGGAAGCTTCTCCCCCTCTTTAATATCGTTTGGTGCGGTAAGTATGTAATTTAATTGCTTCGATTTTATATCAAAGGAAGCACTTTTTTCATATTTAATCATAATTTTTCGCCTTTAGTTTTTTAGTACATAAATGTGCATTATAATTATAACATATTATTATTGTTTTGTCAACCTTTGGTATTTTTGTTACGTTTTTGATAAATTTATCAAAAATTCCATCAAAAAAAGAGAGGCACCGCCCCTCTTTTTTAATTATCTGCCGCTCCGTAGTGCTCATATACAAAGACGTAATGTCCCTTATATTTATCGGGAAGGCACGCAAGCTGCTCCTTACTTACCGAAAAATAAACCGCTCCGTTTTTCAGGGCTGCATCACTGTCAATTTCTTTGAATAGCGAAAGAATTTCTTGGTAATATGCGCGCTCTGCCATATGCATTTCATTTTTTAGGTTTTCCTTTTGCGCCTTGGCGTTTACTATTTCGCTTTGCAGCTTTTCAAGCAAAAATTCACCGTTTACTATATATTTTCCAAGCATTTCTGCGCCGTAGTATTCTTCCGTTTTATACCTGTATCTTTCCTGTGTCCATTTTGCGCCGTTTGGTGCGCCACCCTTATATAATAGCTCACCGTATTTTAAGTCCTCGCCGTCCTCTCTCAAAGCTTCCAATTTTTCAAGGAGCTTTTCGCTTTCCTTGTAAGCACACTCATACTGAGCGTAGCTTTTTCCTTCGTAAATAAATTCACTGGGAATATTAAGCGGCCACGCTTTTAGCTTAAAATTCTTTTCGCCATCAGCGGTAAGTAAATCCTCATATAAATCCGCATCAACGTAAAGCCCATTCCATATTTTCTTGCCAACAAGGGTAAAATTCGGCTCACCCGTGTCCCTCTCGGTATCATCATCTTGATTATTTATCAAATATGCAACAAGCGACACGGTGCTTATAACGAAGATAATTAAAACGCAAGCTGCCACAATTAGCAAAGCAAGTATAATTCGTTTTTTATTTATGCTTTTGTCCATAATGATACCTCCTTTTCACCTAATAAGACGAGATTTTTATCGATTTGGTTACATATTTTTTGTAATTTTCTAATTTTATTTTATCTAACAAGCTTACCAAATTCAACGGGGAACGTAAAAAAGAGCCCCAAAGGACTCTTTTTAGGTATGTAATTAATTATTTGATGATTTCGCCGTAAACTGTGCCGAATGCGCAGGAAGCGTTTGCTTCGTCTGTGTCAATGTGCATAGCTGCTGCGAAGTTTGGATGTACTCTTACTACAACGTCGTCAAAGATTGTTGTTCTGTCAGATACAACCTTAACCTTAACGATTTCCTTGTCGCTAACGCCAGCTTCAGCTGCCTCATCGGGAGTGAAGTGGATGTGTCTCTTTGCGATAATAACGCCCTCGGAAATTTCAACCTCACCGCAAGGACCAACGAGTTTGCATGGTGCAGAGCCAGCAACGTCGCCGCTCTCTCTTACAGGAGCAACAACACCGAGTGTACGAGCGTCTGTAAATGAAACCTCAACCTGTGATGCCTTTCTTTCAGGACCAAGGATGCTAACTCTTTCAATTGCCTTCTTAGGACCTACAACAGTAACTCTTTCTTGGCAAGCAAACTGACCGGGTTGGCTAAGATCCTTAATGTTTGTGAGCTGATAGCCCTCTCCAAAAAGGATGTCAATGTGCTCACGAGAAAGGTGAGCGTGACGTGCGCTTGTTTCAACTAAAACCTTGTTGTTCATAATTTATATCTCCTTTTAATTTTTTCGTATATATATTAGCACACTTTTCCCTATTTGTAAACATTAAAAATAAAAATTCGGCAAAAATTTCAAATATTGATTTTGTGGCTACATTATGTTTATTCGGTAAAATGTTGACATAGAAACAAATCAATGATAAAATAAAGGTGCAACACTTTTTGTTTGGAGGAAAAAATGAAGAAAAAGCTATTACTATCTATTATTCTATTGTCGCTTTGTGTTGCGATGTGCTTCTCTTTCGCCTCGTGCACAGATAACACCGATACAGAAACAAATAGCAACTTAGGCGACCATAAGCACGCATGGAATGTTCTTCCAGAGATAGCACCAACCTGCACGGAAAATGGCTACACTGCATCCAAGGTATGTGTGGTTTGTGGAAAATTTGAAATTGAACAAGAGGTAATTCTAGCCTTGGGACACACAGAGAAAACCATTCCCGAAGTTGCTCCAACCTGTAAACCCGGTTTGACCGAGGGAAAGAAGTGCTCAATTTGCAATGAAACACTTGTAAAGCAAGAGGAAATTGCCCCAACGCTTCCACATACATATACAGATAGCAACAGATGTGACATATGTCAATTCGTTTCGCGAAAAGATCTTATGTATGCTCTTGATGAAACAACAAATACCTATTGTGTAATTAGTCTTGACACATACGAAGGCACCGATGTTGTTATACCAAGCACCTACAATGATAAACCTGTAACAAGTATAGGAAGCTCTGCTTTTTGGGGCGGTACAAGCTTGACAAGTATAACAATACCAAATAGTGTTACAAGCATTGGCGATTACGCATTTTATCATTGCAGAAACTTGAAAAGTATAACAATACCAGATAGTATTACAAGCATTGGCGATCACGCATTTTATCATTGTGAAAGCTTAACAAGTATAGTAATACCAAATAGCGTTATAAGCATAGGCGATTACGCATTTGGATATTGCGACAACTTAACAAATGTAGAATTGTCTGACAACATTAAAATTATATCAACATCTGCTTTTCAAGAGTGCAAAAGCTTGAAAAGCATAGTAATACCAAACAGTGTTACGAGTATAGGATGCTCTGCATTTTCGGGTTGCACAGGTTTAACAAGCATTGTAATACCTATTAGTGTCGAAAGCATAGATTGGCTGGCATTTCTACAATGTAATTCGTTAACATTTTATTGCGAAGCAACAAGCACGCCGAGTGGTTGGTATTCGGACTGGAATGATTCCAGACCCGTGTATTGGTACAGCGAGAACGAGCCGACGACAAGTGGATTTTATTGGCACTATGTTAACGGTGAGGTTGTTGTTTGGGAGTGAGATTCTATCGCTACGCTCCAGAATGACAAAGGCGGACGAGCAATGCTCGCCCCTACGGTGAATAAATAAAAGCAGGAGCTTTAATGAAGTGAACTAAATGGGGTCCACTTCAAACTCCTGCTTTTATTTTTTAATTGAACGGGAGGAGCAAGCCCCTCCCCTACAATATTTTTATAAAATTATGTCTAAACGCGACACATCCTCAGGGGTTTCGCGCTTGATTACAACTCTATCGGTGTCGCCGAGCAGGATAACTGCGGGGCGAGGGACACGGTTGTAGTTTGATGCCATTGAGTAGTTATACGCGCCTGTTACCAAAACTGCGATATGGTCGCCGCGCTCAACTCTCGGAATTTTTACGTTTTCCTGAATTAAGTCGCCACTTTCGCAGTTTCTGCCTGCTATTGTGCATTCATAGCTTGCTTCCTCATCCATTCTGTTTGAAGCAAGCACGGTATAGCTTGACTGATAGAGTGCATAACGTGGGTTATCTGTCATACCGCCGTCAATTGCCACGTAGTTTTTGTAGCCCGTAATTTCCTTTACGGAAAGCACGGTATACAGTGTCATTCCGCTATCTGCAACGATACTCCTGCCCGGCTCCATCAAAATTGTGGGCTTGGGTAGGCAGTTTTCATCACAGTAGCTATTTATATGCTCGGAAATTTGCTTGATATTTTCCTCGTAGTCAATTTCTGGGTCACTTTCAACGTATCTGACGCCAAAGCCGCCGCCAAGGTTTAATATTTCGGTATCAAAGCCAAGGGACTCCTTCGCCTCGCCGACAAATCTAATCATAATATCGGCAGAGTCGCAAAATGGCTTAATATCAAAAATTTGTGAGCCGATGTGCGCGTGGAAGCCGCGAAGGTCGATATTTGGCAAGGAAATTGCTTCCTTTACAATTTCTAACGCTTGTCCCGTTTCAATTGACGTGCCAAACTTGCTGTCCACCTTACCCGTGGCAATTGCCGCGTGGGTGTGTGTGTCAATGCCGGGGGTTAAGCGCAAAAGGATTTTCTGTACTATGCCAAGCTCGGCAGCGATTTTGTCAATTGCATATAGCTCGTCATAAGTATCGACAATAAAGTATCCAATTCCGTTTTCAGCCGCGAATTTAATATCGCTATCGCTCTTTGCATTTCCGTGGAAGAACGCGTTTTCAAGCGGAAATCCCGCCTTTATCGCGGTATAAAGCTCACCTATTGACACAATATCGGTGTTTATTCCTTCCTCCTTGGCAATTTGATAAATACCAACGAAGGAAAGCGCCTTTGATGCAAAAAGCGGACGTGAGCCGACACCAAAATACTTTTCCATTGCATTTTTGTACGTGCGCATTCTCTCTCTTATTCTCTTTTCATCAAGGAGCATAAGAGGTGTGCCGTATTTCTTTGCAAGGTCGCTTGTGTTATAGTCGGCGAAGTATAAAACGCCGTCCTTAACGCTTAAATTGTCGTGTAATAATTTTGCTTGACAGTTGTTCATACTTCTCCTTTCCTGCACACTGTATTGCTTATTTGAACATATCCTGCATTGTGTAAAGTCCCGCTTGCTTACCGCAGAGGAAGCGCGCCGCCTTGATTGCCCCGTCCGCAAAAAGCGCACGGTCATACGCATTGTGACGAAGCACAAGCTGTTGGGACTCAGTTGTGATATAAACCTCGTGCTCACCGACGATATTTGCCATACGGAGCGCGTGAATGCCTATCTCGTTTTTATTTCTCTTTGCTTCACCGCCGCGGCCGTAAACGTACTCTGCCTCGGGGCGAACCTCTTTTATTGCATTTGCAAGCATAACCGCAGTGCCGCTTGGCGCGTCAACCTTGCGGTTGTGGTGTGCTTCAACAATTTCAATATCTGCATCGGGGAACATAGCTGCCGCACGCTTTGCAAAATCAGCAAGAAGCGCAACGCCAACCGACATATTAGCGGCAAGGAACACAGGGATTTTCTGCGCGGCTCTTGCCACCGCCTTTTTATCCTCGTCATCAAGCGCGGTTGTCGCAATAAGCACGGGAGTTTCACTCTTTACCGCATAGTCAAGCACGCTTTTTACAAGTGTATGGAAGGAAAAGTCGATAATAACGTCTGCCTTACCCTCAACCTTATCGAAGCTATCGTAATATTTATAATTTTCCTCACCCGTTGCTTTTGGGTCAACGCCACAGAAAAGCTCAAGGTCGTCGCTTTTCGAAATTTCAGCCATAACGTGGCCGCCCATTTTTCCGTTTGAGCCGTGAACTAAAACCTTAATCATACGTCAAGTCCTTGCTCTCTCATAAGGTTAAGCATAACCTCGTACTTACCCTCGCTCATTGGTGTGAGTGGGAGACGGAGTGTGTTTGTGCCAAAGCCCATTTTTGCCATAGCCGCCTTAACGGGAATTGGGTTAACCTCTGAGAAAAGTGAATCAATTACTGCGTGGAGGTTGTATTGAATGTCTGCCGCGCCCTTTACGTCACCTGAAAGGAACTTAGCGCAAAGCTCGGACGTTTTTCTTGGCAAAATGTTAGATACAACAGAGATAACACCCTTGCCGCCAAGTGACATAAGAGGTACTATCTGGTCATCGTTACCGCTATAAAGGTCAAGCTTGCCGTTTACGTACGACATGGTTTCAACAATTTTGCTGATATTGCCGTTTGCTTCCTTGATAGCAATAATGTTTTCGTGATCGGCCAAAGCTTTATAGGTTGATGGCTCAATATTAACGCCTGTACGTGATGGCACGTTATAAAGAATAACGGGCGCACGGCTTGCGTCAGCCAAGATATTATACATTTTGATAAGTCCTGCTTGAGTTGCCTTATTGTAGTAAGGAGTTACGGTAAGGACTGCATCCGCGCCTGCATCGCAAGCGTATTTTGTAAGTGAGAGCGCGTAGTCAAGGTCGTTTGAACCGGTGCCCGCAATAACGGGAACACGCTTGTCCGCTTTTTCAACAACTCTTGCTATAACCTGTCTGTGCTCCTCATCAGTAAGGGTTGATGCCTCACCCGTTGTACCGCAGGCAACAAGAGCGCTAACGCCCTCTTTAATCTGCCAATCAACTAATTTATCAAGAGCAGCGTAATCAACGCTACCGTCGTTATTCATAGGTGTAACAAGGGCAGTAGCAACGCCCTCAAACAATGTCTTTTTCATAATAAGTACCTGCCTTAATAAATTTCCCCTTGTTTCGCTTTAGTTAGGTAAAGTAAGGAGTATAAGATATTATAACAATAAATATTTATACTGTCAATAATTTCGCCGAATTTTTTTCAATTATTAGCATATTTTATATTGACATTGAAAAAAAGTGGGAGTATAATTGGAAATATCAAAAGTTTATATTCGAATAACGAGGTGTATTATGAAAAGAATTGTAACTATTCAGGACATTTCCTGCTTTGGTAAATGCTCAATTACCGTTGCGCTTCCGCTTGTTAGCGCTATGGGCGTTGAGTGCGCTATTATTCCGACGTCAATTTTATCTACTCACACTGGTGGCTTCAAGAATTTTACCTTTACTGATTTGAACGAGGACATTCCTAAAATCGCAAATCATTGGAAGGAATACGATATTAAATTCGACTCAATCTACACGGGCTATCTCGGAAACGAAAAGCAAATCAACTATGTAATTGATTTTATTTCAAGGTTCCGTGGCGAAAGCACGCTTGTTTTCGTTGACCCCGCCATGGCAGACAAGGGTAAGCTTTACGCGGGCTTCGACGCGGAGTTTCCAAAGCATATGGCACGTCTTTGCGCGGTTGCCGATATTATAGTACCAAACATTACCGAGGCATCCTTCCTGCTTGATATTCCATACACAGAGGACTACGATGAGGAATACATAAAGGACGTTTGCAAAAAGCTTTGCGCGCTTGGTGCAAAAAAGGTGATTTTGACGGGCATTCACTTTGGAAATACGACACAGGGTGCGTATTTTTACGACGGCGAAAGCGGCGAAACGTACTACTACTGCCGTAACACCATAGACGCGTCCTTCCACGGAACGGGCGACACGTTTTCAAGCGTTTTGTGCGCAGGACTCACCCGCGGCTACTCCTACGAAAAGGCAATCAAGATTGCCGTTGACTTCACAGTTTTGTGCATCGAAAAGACAATGCCTGACCGCGAAAATCACTCCTACGGCACTAAGTTTGAGGAATGCATCCCTGAGCTTGTTGATATGATGAAATAAACAAAAAACCGACTTCGTTGAAGTCGGTTTTTTATTTTTTCAATTTGCTTTTTTGGTCTTTGCCGCTGTGTCAGCACTTAATGATTTTTATAGTGCTTTGCAAGTCCGCCCGATGCAGTTTCGCGGTAGTCACTTAAGAGGTTTTTGCCCGTTTCGTACATAACGTTAACTACCATATCGAAGCTGATTTTGCTTGAGTCGGCAAGGAAGTTTGCCAAGGAAAGGGCGTTTATTGCGCGCATTGCGGCAACCGCGTTTCTCTCAATGCAAGGAATTTGAACAAGACCGCCTATCGGGTCGCAGGTAAGGCCTAAATGGTGCTCCATTGCAACCTCTGCGGCGTATTCAATTTGAGAAAGTCCCATTTCAAAGAGCTCCGCAAGGGCAGCCGCCGCCATTGAGCAGGCAGAGCCGATTTCCGCTTGACAGCCGCACTCCGCACCGCTTATCGATGCATTTTTCTTGATTAAATTACCGATAATTCCGCCCGTTGCAAGTGCCTTTATAATTTTTTCGTCATCAAAGGAATTCTTTTCCTGATAATACATAAGCACAGACGGAACAACGCCGCACGAGCCGCAGGTTGGGGCAGTTACAATTGTGCCACCGGATGCATTATGCTCGCTAACCGCAAAGGCATATGAGCAAACGAGGCGGTTTTCCCTTGTTTGTGCGCTTTCGTCAATGTGTCTTTGGTTGTAAAGGAGCTGTGCGCGGCGCTTTGTGCCAAGGCCACCGGGAAGTTCTCCCGTAGTGGTAAGACCTTCTCTTATCGCGTTTTTCATCGACTCCCACGCCGAGGCAAGATGCACAAAAATCTCCTCGCCCTCAAATTCCTTTACGTACTGCCAAATTCTTATATTTTTAGAGGCGCAATACTCACAAATTTCCTTGAAGGAGTTGTGAGGATAAACGTCCTTTTTTAATTCCTTTTCTTCGTTTTCAAACTGAATTGTACCGCCGCCAACGCTATATACCGTTTCCTTGCCAAGAAGCTCCTTGCCCTTGTAAGCAAAGATTTCCATTGTGTTTGGGTGAATATCGCAGGGCGTTTTTTTATCTACGGTAATCTCGCATTTTATGGGGTGCGAGGTTTCAGCAATTATTCTGTCAGTGCCATGGCCCTTGCCCGTTAGCGCAAGTGAGCCGTAAAGCGTCACCTTTAATAAATCGGCATCCGCATATTTTTCCTTAACTGTTAAGATTGCTTTTTCAGGGCCCATTGTGTGAGAGCTTGAGGGGCCTCTGCCTATTTTATAAAGCTCGCGTAAAGATTGCATATAAATCTCCTTTTGGCTTTTCATTACCTATATTTTATAATTATTTAAGCAAAATGTCAAGTATCTTGTATTTTTATTCTTACATAATCATTTTCGGGCGAAAATTCCTTACCCTGTGTCGCGTTTTTAACCTTTTCGCTTGCAAAATTGTAGCTCTTTCCCAAATAAACGGCGCAGTCAACGCTATCAAGCTTATACGTATATTCAAGCTTGTATTTTGGCCCGCTATCTCCAAAGATTACTAAATCGGCATTCGGTGCGCGCTCCTCGGTGAAATAGTCAAACGCTTCGTACGAGCTTGCGCCGAGGTATAAAACGCTAACACCGTTTATTTTGAAGCTTACACTGACCGAGTCGTATACCGAGCGGTCAAATTCGATGCGATTTATCTCAAGCTCGCTGTTGCCAACCGATACGGTTTCATCGGAAATTGCGACACGTGTCCCCTGCTTTTTGGCAATTTCAAAAATTTCCGCGCACAAAGCTGCCTCCTCCTCGCCCTTCGGCTTTGGCACGTACAGCTCCCTTACTATATTCCAAGAAGCTATAGAATTAATATACTCGGGCGCTGATTCGGAATAGCTTGTAAGCACGTAGGTTTCAATTTCGGAATAGCAAAACGCGCTTGCAAGCGACGATGCAACGGTTTCATATTTGCTTTTTGCGCTTGTAATATCTACAATGCCTATTTCCCCTTCATTCTCTATCACTATATAGTCGCCGCCCTTATATTCAAGCGCGCTTACGTACGTGCTTGTTTGCTTTTCGACAAAATTTGCGGTAGTGCCTATAATAAATAACGATACAAAAACGGAAACGAACGATAAGGATTTGAAAAGATATTTTCGGCGCACGCTCATTGCAACGATAAGCACCGCTAAGGCGCCAACTATACCGACGGCCTGAAGCGCACCGTAGATTGGCAATGAAATTCCTCTTATGCGTGAGATTGCGCCGATTAAGTCCTCCATTCCCTTAGTTGACTGCTCGGCTAAAAATACAAACGGAACGGAAATATACGGTATTCCACAAAGCAGGAGTAAAAACGGCGCAAAATAGATAAATCCCGTGAAAATTGGCACCAAAACAAGGTTGGAAAGCGGAGAAAGGAGCGAAATTTCACCAAAGAATACGTACGCCACTACCGAGGTGAAGCCAAGGACAACAAGTGAGGTAATTATTGTATAAATTATATAGCGAGGGATGCGCTTTTTCACGCTTTGGTTGATTTTTGCATATCTTATAATTTTTGATGCTACTATACATCCAAACATACTAAGAAATGAAAGGATGAGCGAAACGGAAAAGATATGATACGGTAAAAATATCAGAATTAATGTAACGGACAAAAAGAGCGAGGTGACGGAATCCGTGCCCTTGCCAAGCAAGCGAAGCAGGAAATAAATACTCATCATAAGTCCTGCGCGCACACAAGAGTCGGAAAAGCCCGTCAGTGCAACGAAAAATGTAGTTGCCAAAATAAGCAAGATAAGCTTTAGCGGCTTTGGCGCTTTGAAAAATGACAAGGCAAAGGAAAGAAGCGTTGTCAAAAGTGAAAGATGCATACCGCTGAGTGCCAAAACGTGGCTGATGCCAAGGCGGGCAAAATCACGCCTTACGCTTGGCAAAAGATTATCCTTGTTTCCAAGCAAAAGTGCGGAAAAGAGCGCATACGTGTCGCTATTTAAGTTATTTTCAAGGCGCGAGTCAAGAAATTCATTCACCCTTTTAAAGATGCTTTTCTCCTTTATTTCTCCATCTATCAGCGTTATTTCCTCGCAGTCAACCGACACTGTAATGCCGCTGTCAAGATACGCGCTTTTTTCGCTAAAGCCGTATTTATCATCGCTTAGCGCACGTATTTCTCCGACAAGAGAAATCTTGTTTCCGCGCGCAAGATGCGTGCCGTAGCTTTGAAGCACCGCCTCACACTTTACTTTATCGCCATCGATTTTTTCTATTTCAATTACGTAAGCCCCGCCGTTTTCGTTTTCCCACGTGACGTCACTAACCTCCGCGGTGATTTCATACTCCTCTCCTTGGTACTTAAGGATATTTTCGCCGCGTCCAAAGGAAATGAGCGAAACAAGCATAGAAAGTGCGACAAAAAAGCATAAGGGAGCATACTTGATAAATTTATCAAGCACGCTCCTCTTTTTAGTTATCAAATAAACAAGTGCAAGTATAAAAGCTGAAGCTACTGCAAGTGCGAGGAAAATTAGGCGCGTTTTCGTGCCCAAGCAAAAATATGAAAAATATAGCCCAAAAATAAAGCCGGCACAGCCAAGTGCTAAATGCCTATGTCTAAAAAGCTCCATATTATTCTTCCGTCAGCTTAAAAAATTCTTCCCTTGTATATAGCATATTTAACGCGGCAAGCATTGAATTCGGGCTCATTCCAAGTGGTAATTCAAGCTTGGAAAGCAGCTCTTTTCTTTTTGCTTGGCTGTCCGCCCTGCCGCTAAGGCCGCGCGCATATAAATCCGCCTTTGTAATTCCGCCAACGGGTTTTTCCTCGGCGGTGTCAAAGTAAGGTGAGAGAATTTCGGTGAGCTTTTTTGCTTCAATGCCCTCAACACCGAGCTTCCCTTCCTTTGAGCATTCTCTTTTTCTTTTTTCCTTGCCAAAAACCTCGGGCACGTAAAGATTTATCATCTTGTCGGGAGATAGCGCGCATTTAATATGCGAGCGAATCAGATGCCCTGCCCCGTCGGAGTCGGTAAGGATTATTATTTTTGATTTTTCGGCAAGCTTTTTTATCAGGTGGATTTTTTCCTCACCCGTGAAAATTGCAAAGCCGCCCGTGGTAATTACGTTTGCTTCAAAAATCGAATCGAGCTTGATTTTATCGTACTTACCCTCAACAATTATCGGATATTTAATTCTCGGCTTCATTTCTCACCTGCAAAAGAGCGCGCAAATTGCGCTGACAAGTCTTTCAACGGTAACGTATGATGACGACGAGATATATTGCGATTTTGACTTTAGGTCCGCCTCGGCGCAAAGGTCAAGCGCGCGCTTGAATTTCTTTGGATTTTCGCCGTAAATGCATTTCAGATATTTACCGACCTTATATTCGTGAATTCCCGTTGATTCGGCAATTTGCATTTTTGATTTCCCTTGACGGCAAAGCAGCTCAACGATAACAAGGTCTGAGAAAAGACGAACAACCGAGGAAAGCATACCGCTCGGTGGCTCAAATGATGCTTTTTGGCGGTGGAGTGTCTCAAAAACGAGCTTTTTGTTCTTTTCAAGAAGCGCGTTTGTGAGCTGAAAATCGTCGTACTCGACGGTTTTGCAAACGACGTTTTCAATGTCGCTTGCATCAATTTTTGTTTTGCCGCTCTCCTTTATATAAGCGGAGAGCTTGTCTATCTCGTTTGAAAGCGTCCACATATCGTGTCCCGCAATTTCAACGAGCTTGTCCGTCAGATTTTGCGGAAATTCAACGCCGTTTTCGGAAAAATGCCTTAAAATCCAAGCTTTCAAGCGCGAAGGTGTCGGAAACTCAAGCATAACGGGCTTGACGAATTTTGTAAGCTCCTTATATACCTCGCTTGGGCTTTTTGGCAGCTTGCCCGGGTTGAATAAATCGTTGTCCGCACGGATAATTAAAACGGTATGCTCGTTTTGAGCAAGCGTGGACAAAACGTCGCAAAGTGCGAGTAGCGTGTCCTTTTTTATCGAATTGAAATCAAGCGCGCGCACCTCGACGAGCTTTTTTTCTGCCATCATTGGAAGTGCAAAAATTGCTTGCGAAAGCTCGGCGGGGGTAAATTCCTCGCCGTATATGATTATATGGTTAAATTCATCAAAGGTGCCGTCAAGGACTCTTTTTGCAATCTCCTTCGAGTAATTGTACTTTAAGTAGTCCTCGCCGCCGAACAAAAGATAACCGCCTTGGGGGTTCTTTAATTCGGTTTTGAATTCCGCCTCGGTCATATTTTTTCCACTTCCATCTTAAATACTGTTTTTTGGGCACACGCACCCTTTATCTCCACGAGATAAACGAGGTTTAAGGTGCCATTTGTTGCAAGCTGATTGTCAACTGTGCGCGAGAAAATGCAAATTTCAAATGGCATAATTCCCGTGTCATAAACACAAATGTGGCGCTTGCCCTCCTCAAAATACATACAGCTTTCAAGCGCGCCCGAGCGAGAAATTGAAAGCTCACTTGGCTTTGCCATATCAAAGGAAAGCTCGGTGTAAACACCGCCCATTCCTTCGCTTTCTTCCTCGTATCTTACGTAAAATGTCGAGCCACGTGTCGCAATTTCGCCATAAAGCGTGGTTTCAACCGTATCATCTCCCGAAAACGTATCAAACGTTTCCTTGATTAAAAGCTCCTCGCACGCGCGCTCAAATATAGATTTTCCTCTATATTCGGTTTGTGACGTCGTAATCTTTATTTTCGCCTTCATTTTGTCCTCTTTCAGCTTTTGATTATATGCTCGGGCTGAATAACGCTAACCCTTGCGCCCTTGGCAATTGACGTTGTGATAAATGAGTTGCCGCCTATTACTGCGCCCTCGCCTATCACGGTTTCGCCGCCTAAAATTGATGCGCCCGAATAAATCGTAACGTTATCACAAACTGTTGGATGTCTTTTCACGCCCGAGAGAATTTGTCCCTTTCTTGGGGAAAGTGCACCAAGGGTAACGCCTTGGTAAATCTTAACGCGGTTGCCAATCTCGGTTGTTTCACCGATAACCACGCCTGTTCCGTGGTCAATAAAGAAATATTCACCGATTTTTGCGCCCGGGTTTATATCAATACCCGTTTTTGAGTGCGCGTGCTCGGTCATTATTCTCGGCACGAAGGGAACGTGGCTTTCATAGAGCAAATGTGCCACCCTGTATACGAAAATCGCGTAAAGACCTGGGTAGGAAAATACAATTGCCTCCGTGCTTTCAGCGGCAGGGTCACCCTCGTAGGTTGCAACTACGTCCTTGATTAAAAGCGCGTGCACCCTTGGAAGCCCAAGCACAAACTCATCGGTAATTTTCTTTGCCTGAGACGGAGCGTTTTCCACTCCCTTTGCAACTAAGGCAAGCTCAATTTGCTTTTTAATTCTAAAGCTGACCGAATTGATTTTCTCGCCTGCAAAATCCTCGCTTGACTGTGAGGGGCTTGCAAAATACGCGGGGAAAAACAGCGCCTGTATGTCGTTTAATATTGAAATTATTTCCGCCTTGTCGGGAAGCTTTAACGATGAGGAAAACGTGGTAATTTCCGAGCTTTCGTACGATTTTACCATTTCCTGAGTCGCTCTTTCATTTACTGTCATATTTTTCTCCTTTGCCTTGTCAGTAATACTTTCCCGATTTGTCGGGAATTAGTTGAATTTTTCTATATGCTCAAGTGTTTTTGAAACGAGGTCATCAATATTTGACTTATCGTGACCGAGAATTTGTGTTTCCAAAACTCCGTTTAGCGGCTCAATCCATTCCTTTTCGATGTTGTCAATGCCGTACATCATACCGACAATTGAACCAACGGTTGCACCGTTACAGTCAGTATCAAAGCCGGTTTCAACCGCCATACAGATTGATTTACCGAACTTACCCTCTCCCCAAAGAAGCGCGGCGGTAACAATAAGCGCGTTTGAAATCGTATGACACCAATCGTGGTTAAATTCATTGTCGTAGCGTGAGTGAATCAGTGCAAACGCATCGCCTTGCGGCTTGCCGCTGTTATATAGGTCGATTATCTCAAATACCTGCTTGTAAAGGCGTGAGGTTTTTGGAATTTGTGAAAGTCCTGCATAGATTACGTCAAGCACATTTTCAGAGCTCTTTGCATATGCGAGCATAGCTGAAATGAACATTTCACCGTAGATACCGTTCTTGATATGTGAAATTGATGCATCTCTCCAAGCAAGCTCAGCGGCAAATTCAGGAGTTTTTGCAACGTAGCCGTAGTAGTCACCGCGGATTTGTGCGCCAATCCACTCTCTGTATGGATTTTTGTGGTATGCCGTATACGGTGGAACGTAATTCTTAAGGAAATTCATATACGCTACTCTTTCAGCGGTACAGTACGCGTTCTTCGGTTGGAAATCCATCCACGTTTCAAGCACGTTATACGGTGTGAAATCAAGACCGTAGCGCTCAATCATATGCTGAGCCATAACGGTGTAGTTAGTGTCGTCATCGCTTGGCGCGCACTTAACCTCGTCTATGTAATTGCGGTTGTGCTTTGTGAGCCATTTTTGGCTTGCCTCCTTAACCTCGGGAAGCTCACTGTGCTTCATATATCTGTGCATTGGGTAGTTGTTTGAGCCGATAAGAAGCTCCTTTATCGTTCTTGACCAAGCACACTCAATCGGCTTACCAAGCAAGCAGCCCGAAATTCTGCCGTACCAAGCGCCTGCAATTTTCTTTTCAAGTGAAACGGACGCGCTTGACTCTTTAAGTAGGTCAAGGTTGCGAAGTGCTTTTATGCCGTCAAGATCGCTTGGCTCGTTATATTCATAGCCCTCTCTTATAGGAAGCTCCAAAACGAGCTTTGAAATTGCATCTGCAATATTCTCCTTAAATTCTCCTTCGGGCAAAGCGGCAGCCGCGTCGAAAAGTGGCTTATACGGCTCGATGTCAAGTCCTTCCTCATAGCTTTGCTGATATTCAGTTTTAATCTCTGCCGCATAATGCTCCCAAGCGTGGAACATTTCGGGATTTTTAATAACCTTCATAATTTCTCTCCTTAAATTTTAAAGAATTTTTTTGATTTTATCGCACTGCCGCCTTCATATTCCTTGACCTCGGCAAGCGCTAAAAACTCGTCCCCCTCGTAAACGCGCACGTAAGTGCCGACGGGAAAGCTCGTGTTTATTTTCTTTTGGTAAATTTCGCATCCGCTTTTGAAAATGCGCGTGAAAAACTCGCTAAAACGGACACAGGGTGCGCCCTCAAACAAGCTTTCGGGTGGCAAAAGAAGTGCCTTACGCTCCTTTTCACTCATTTTTTCAAGCTCGTCTACCGTGTGCGCGTTTTCAAGAACGAAGTCACCGCTTTGCGTCCTTTGAAGCGCGCTCATAGCCGCGCCGCAACCAAGATAAGCGCCGATGTCGGCACAAAGTGTCCTTATGTAAGTGCCCTTTGAGCATCCAACCTCTATTCTATATATGCCGTTTTCCTCTGAAATGACGCTCGGCTCTATTGAAAAAATTGTAATTTTTCTTGCTTGGCGCTCAATTACAGTCCCCTGCCTTGCAAGGTCAACAAGCTTTTTGCCGTTTACCTTGAGCGCACTGTACATCGGCGGAATTTGGTCAATCTCACCCTCGAAGTGCTTGCACGCCGAGAAAAATTTCTCCTTCGTTGGAAGTGTGGCGCACTCGGTTAAAACAGCTCCCGTTGTGTCCTCGGTATCCGTCGTTATGCCAAGCTTTATTTCTGCAATATATTTTTTGTTTTCGGAAATAAGGTACTCCGCCGCTTTTGCCGCCCTGCCAATCAAGATGGGCAAAACGCCCGTTGCCATTGGGTCAAGCGTGCCCGTGTGGCCAACTTTTTTCGTGCCGTAAAGACGTCTTATTTTGAAAACTATATCGTGGGAGGTAACGCCCTTGTGCTTATTAACAAGGAGAACTCCCGAAATTTCATTTTCCATATTGTGACCTCTTTTTATATTCGTTTAGCGCATCACTGAATGCTTCTATTACACGCGCCTTAGCTTCGCTTGGTGAGGTGGCAACAACTGTTGCGCCCGCTGCACGGGTGTGACCGCCACCGCCGAATTTTTGACATACTAAGGAAACGTCAATGTCCGCGTTTGCGCGTGAGGAAAGTGAATATTTTTCGCTATCCCTTGAATTTTGCTTTAAGGAAAGCGCGATAAGCACGCCGTCAATTCCTCTGACCGCGTTTACAATATCGCCGATGTCAGCGTCGCAAACTCCGTTTGCTTCCTTCATTTCATTTGTAAATACGATGATTGAAATTTTCCCATCCTCGTACATTTCCATATTTTCATAGGTTACGCGCTGTGCCCTTATCTCCTCAAGTGACCTTGAATCAAAGATAATACGGTTGATTTCCGCGTGGTCAATTCCGTGGGAAACAACCAAGGATGCTAAAGACAGTGTCTTTGGCGTTACGTTTGAAAATCGGAAGCCGCCCGTGTCCGCGCTCATGCCTGCATAAAGGCATTCATAAAAGTTCTTTGGGAGCTTTTTGTCAATACCAAGCTCCGACGCCAAAAGATAAATTATCTCCGCGCAGGAGGCGGTGAAATCTTCATAATAGTCACTGAAGCGAGTTGATGAGGCGTGGTGGTCAATGGTTATATCAACGCGCTCACTAAGATACGCAAGGTCGCCAAGCTGCTGTGCAGATGCCACGTCAACCGCGATATATCTTTCATAATCCGCACCGTCGTAAGAAAGCTGCGCCCCACCCGTGATGAAATCAAGCTTTTTTTGCGCCATATCCGCACAGCCGACAGAAGCTTGCGCGCCAAAATATGACAAAATATGCTTAAGCGCAAATGCACTGCCAAGAGTGTCGGGGTCGGGATTTTTGTGACAAAGGATCAGCGTTTTTAAAGGTGCTTTAATCCTTTCTGCAAGCTCACCGAGTGATAGCTTATTCATCATCCTCGTCCTTTATATCAAGAGTTTTCAAAATTGATGAAATATTCGCGCCGTATTCAGCCGAGGAATCGTATTCAAAATAAAGCTCGGGCGTTACTCTTAAATTTATTCTTCTTGCAAGCTCGGAGCGGAAAAAGCCCGCCGCGCTTTTAAGCGCCTTGGCAACCTCCTTTTGGTCACCGCCCAAAACCGAGTAATATATTTTTGCAAACTTTAAATCGCCCGAAACGTTAGCGCCCGTTATAGAAACGAGTGCGCCTGCAATTCTTGGGTCCTTTACGTCCCTTAAAATTACAGCCATTTCCTCTTTTACAGCATCGTTAATTCTGTTTCTTCTGTATTTTCCCATAATTCTCCTTATATAAGAAAAAGTATATAATATCTTAGTATATAGTATATCATATATATATTGCAAATTCAAATACTTTGCCTTAAAAAATTTGAGTTTTTTTGGAAGAATTTAAGCAAATACGTCTTTCTTGTTGGATTTTTAATGCTTAATAGTTGCAAATCGCCTAAAAAAGTGATAAAATAAATTCATAAAGCAAATATGAGGTGTTTTTATGATATATAGTAATTTTAAGGGACTTAGCTTGTCCGCACTCGGCTTTGGCACAATGCGCTTGCCAACCGTTGACGGAGATAATGCAAAAATTGACCAAATAGCGGTGAATGAGCTTTTTGACTACGCCATTGAAAACGGCGTAAACTACTTTGATACTGCGTGGGGCTACCACTCGGGAATGAGCGAAATTGCCGTTGGTGAAGCGCTTAAAAGACACGAGCGCAGCAAGTTTTACTTGGCATCGAAGTTTCCCGGCTATGACGTAAAAAATATGGGCAAGGCACCCGAAATTTTCGAGCGTCAGCTTGAAAAATGCCAGGTTGACTACTTTGATTTTTACCTTGTACATAACGTTTGTGAGGCAAACATTGAATACTATCTTGACCCACAGTATCAAACGGTTGAATACCTACTCGAGCAAAAGAAAAACGGCAGAATAAAGCACCTTGGCTTCTCCACACACGCGAGCTTTGAAAACTTCATGCGTTTTCTTGATATGTACGGTGAGCATATGGAGTTTTGCCAAATTCAGCTTAACTACCTTGACTACGAATTCCAAGATGCGAAATCAAAAATGGAATATCTTAAGGAGCTAAGCATCCCCGTTTGGGTTATGGAGCCCGTGCGCGGCGGACGCTTGGCAAAATTGAGCGAGAGTGAATTAAATGCCCTTTACCAAATCAGAAATGATGAGAGTGCGCCTGCACTTGCATTTCGTTTTATTCAGTCACTGCCCGAGGTTGTCGTTACCCTTTCGGGAATGTCGAATTTTGAGCAGGTGAAGGAAAACATCGAAACATACAGAAAATCAAAGCCGTTTAATGCGGATGAGATGCAAAAAATCTTATCTCTTGGCAGAAAAATGACAGAATGTGTCCCCTGCACCTCTTGCCGTTATTGCACGGAATATTGCCCACAGATGCTTGATATACCGAAATTGATTTCACTTTACAACGAGCAGGTTTTCTCAGGCGGTGGCTTTATCGTTTCAATGAACCTTGGCTCTTTGCCCGAGGATAAAAGACCGAGTGCGTGCATTGGCTGCGGCGCTTGCCAGGCGGTGTGTCCGCAAAATATAAAAATTCCCGAGATTTTTTCTGATTTTGTAAAGCGACGTAAAAAATAAGCTTGAAATACAGACACAGGTCGCTGTTTTTACCATTTTAATCAAATGTAAAAAAATTGCAAGCCGAAACGGCTTGCAATTTTGTTTTGTTAAATTTTAGATAAGGTCATCAAAGAATACTGAAAATTGATCCTTTGGACCTGTTATTGTCACGTCATCAACCGTGATTGAGCCCTCTCCACCGGAGGTGGTCATAATATCTGCAGTTTCAAGCTCGACAATTTCGAGCGTTGGCTTAATATATTTCATTTTACCTTCCTCCTTAATCAGCAATATTTTCTACAGGAATGTAGATTTTGAAGCATTCGTAAACAGCTTCAGCGGTTGTATTTAATAAATTGCCGCTTGTCTTGGAAATGTTGAATCCTCTTACGGTGAATACTCCATGCCAGTTATCATCTATTGTAACGTATGTGGTTTTTACGTTACCCGGGCGTCCTCCAGGGCTTGCGCCGGTATCATCCCATCCCTCAGGACGGTATTGATAGCCGCTCTTAACCCAAAGAACAGTGCCGTTTGCCAAATATTCATCGGTGAAGAGCTTTGTTGCATAATAATTAGACGGTGTGCCGCTTGTTCCAGTTTCATAAATTTCAGGACCTTTTTTATCTGAATAGTAGTATGCGTTTGCAATAAGTCCCATAGCTTCAATAGTCAAAGCTCTGTATTCCTTGCCGTCAATTACGGTGATTTCCTCAACACAGTCGCTTGAGCTTACCGTGCCCTTTGGCTCCTCGGGAGTTATGGGAGTATCAGGTGTTTCAGGTGTTTCGGGCTCCTCTTGTGTAGGTGCCTTGTTAGCGTCAGCTGCAGACTCAGGAACGTAAATCTTAAACATAGCGTTTATTTGATCCTCTGTTACTGCGCTCATATTTGCACTGCTTGTATATGAAATATTAAACGCCTTTACTGTATTTGAGCCCCACCATGCTTCGTCAATAACTATCATGTTTGTTGTTATTTGTGAGCTTCTAGTTCCCTTTTGTCCAAAGGTGGTCCAGCTTAGCACGCGATATTGTGAGCCGGACTCAACAATTATTACGCTTCCCACAGGGAGCTGTTCCTTTGTAAAGGTTCTTGTTGACCAGAACTGGTTAGAGTTTGATGCGGTGGTTATTCTTATACTGTGGTTTACACTTTCTGTTGGATTCCAATATGAAAGCGCTAACCAATCCATATATTCAACTCTTACCAAGCCGTCCAACGGATCCTTTGGCTCCTCGGGTTCGGGTGTTGGGTCAACAGGTGGATTTTCGGGCTCGGTTGTTCCGCCGCCCTCGGATTCAGAAACAGGCACTAAGATTACAAGCACCTTGTAAATTTCCTCAGGTGTCATTGTGTTGATTTTTGCGCTATTTGTCTTTGAGAGGTTAAATCCTCTTGTTGTATAACCGTTCCACCAAGCTTCGTCAACGACAACCTTTTCTGTTTTTACGTTGCCTGGTCTTGAGCCGGAGCCGCCCCAACCGTCAGGACGGTATTGCCAATTTTCACCTTGCTTCAAAATGATAATTGAGCCAATCGGGATATCCTCTTTAGTGAATGAATTTACTGTGCCGTAGTAGCTCTTATTAAAGTCCTTGTCGGGGTTATAATCAAAGACTTTTCCGTTCCAGAAGGAAGCTGCCTGCCAGCCCATTTCCTCAAGGGTGAGCTGACGGTATCCCTCGGGAATTACGACCTCACCGTCAACAACGGGTGTGTCAGGAACCTCCGGTGCCGGAGTCTGCGGTCTTTCATTATACGTTGATTCTGTAACTGCAAACGGTGTCTTATACGCGTTGTTTACACACTCAATGATTGCCATAAGCTCGCCTGAATCAACGTCGCTTGGGCAGGTCTTTGAATTATCAATTGAAAGTCCTGTAAGCGCTTTTACGTATGCCATTGCCGCGATATATCTGCCGATTCCGTTTGAAAGGTGATATCCGTCACGAGTCAAAGTATCGCCGATAAATGAGGTTCTTACGTTTTGAATTGCCGTTCCCGCAGGAATTACAATTTCGATATTGTCTACAGGTAAAATCTTTGTATTAACCGCGCTGACTATCGCGTTGTACATTGTCATTTGGTCTTTATTGTACTTACCAAAGTCGCTATGTCCTGAGCCCTTTTGATATGCCCAGGTCATATGCCAAGCAAGGCGTGCGCTCGGGTTGAGTGGCTCTACAATCTTGATAAGCTCGTAAAGGTCATCATACGTGCTTGCAATACCGCTTTGTCCGCTAACCTGCTGGAAGGTGATGAAATCCCAATCGTCGCTTTCAACGGCAAATTTGATGGACTTGTTGCCTTGTGCATCCCAAGTGCCGCTTGTGTTTGTCTTATAATCGTAAGCGCTCTTGTTTGCCTTTGCATTTGCAAGGTGAGTTGCAAGTGAGCAGCCGCCAATATAGAGCTTACCAAGCTTGATATTTTCAATGCCCGCATCCTTAGCTACCTGATATACGTATTGCATTGAATCGTCAGAGAAGCTGTTGCCGATAGCAAGAATTTTAAGCACACCGTCATCCTGCCAATCTTGCTTTTCAGCTGAATAATCGGGAAGCTCAGGAACGGTAACGTCATCATCCTCGCCTTGATCAGGATTTGGATCGGTTGTGCCACCCTCGTTTCCACCTTGGTCAGGATTTGGATCGGTTGTGCCACCCTCGTTTCCGCCCTCTCCAGGGTTTGGATCAACAGGTGGGTTTACAGGTGTATCAGGGTCGGTTGTGCCACTGTCACCGCCGCCTACGTTTTCCTCAACGTAAGCAACCGGAACGTAAATCTTAAAGATTTCGGCAATTTGTTCAACTGTATAGGATTCATAAATAGCACCAAGTGAGCTTACGTTCTCAGTTGGATTATCCTTGTTATAATAGCTGATATTAAAGCCCACATGGTCGTATGGAACGTTCTTTGAGCTATCATACCACCAGCTGTCATCTACTTTCGTATATTCATCCTTGGTTGTGAGCGGTCTTGTAGCATTTCCTGCTTGATACCACTTGTGCGGACGGTATTGCCATTCTTTATTTTCAATATAAATTATTGTACCGTTTGGCAAATCTTCCTTTGTAAACGATTTTGTGCCAAAGAATTTTTTCGAGGTATCATCAGTTGTATAGCTTGACTTACTGTTCCAATATTTTCTTGCAACCAAGCCCATTTCCTCAATGGTCATTTGATGGTATCTTGTGCCGTCGATAATTTCAACCTTTTCAAGCTCGGTAACGTCCTTTTCGGGAACTGCCTCGATTTCATCAAAGGTCTTTGTGCCGCATACTTCCTTTTCTGCGCAGTTGTCAAGATAGGTTGTTCTGCCACCTGCATTGATGTAGAGTGCGCAAAGAAGTCCTGAGGAAGCTTTTACGTTTTCGGGAATTCCCTTAATTGAAACGCTGATAACGCTATACTCAGTTTCGGTGTAGTCAAAGCTTTTTACCTTTGAGCTAATCGGTTCACCCTCGTTGTCAAGTGGGTTTTTGCCACCAATGGAGTCCTTGAGTGCAACGACAGCACCAAACTTAAGCTTTTCACCTGAGAGCGCTTCGTATTTTGCGAGTGCTTCTCTGTTTACGCCGTAGTCCTGCATAATGCCGTCGTTTGAATTTGAGTAACCCTTAGTGATAAAGATTTTCGGAATTATCTCAGTGGCTGTTTCCTTACAGCTTGTGCATTTTGCGCTTGCTGTAATCTCGCCAAGAAATCCGTTTTCTCCAAGGGTAACTGTCCAGCTGTCGTATTCATGCTCGCAAGCAGCATCTTCAGCACTTACCGCAAATGAAAATGCGAAAATCGCAAGCATACATAAAACGATGGAAATAATCAGTTTCTTTTTCATATGTTTCTCCTTTTTAAAATATTACGCAATAATATTAACACATATGTGGAAAACTGTCAAGTTAAACAAAAAAAAAAAAAAAAATAGAGTGATTTTGTGAAAAGTATACAAAAATGTATTGGTATGCGCTTTCAGAGGTGGGTGCCACCGCTTGTTTTTTGGTAATATTTCACAATGGGCAAGCATCTGTTAATTTTTTGTGAATTTTGCTCAGCTTGTCTGTATTTGTATGGTGTGTTCACTTGAAAAAGCACGTATTGTGTGGTAAAATTTAAGTGAGGTGATATTATGAAATTGAATGAAATTAATATCCGTGACCCATTTATACTTGTCGAGGGCGGAAGATATTATATGTACGGCACTCGCGCAGAATTCACGTGGGGAGACGGCACAAAATATGACTATGGCTTTGACGTTTACGTAAGCGACGACCTTGAAAATTGGAGCGAGCCGATCTCTGTTTTTGAATATTACGACGGATTTATGGGCATAAAGGACTATTGGGCACCCGAGGTACATAAATACAACGGCAAATTTTATATGTTTGCTTCCTTCCATACAGACAAGACAAGAGGCACAGCGATTTTGGTAAGCGATACGCCCGACGGTAAATTCACGCTTCATTCCGACGGATTTATTACACCAAACGATTGGTATTCCCTTGACGGAACGTTTTACGTTGAAAACGGCACGCCGTATATGGTTTTTTGCCACGAATGGACACAAATCAGCAACGGAAGTGTGTGTGCAGTTGAGCTTACAAAGGACTTAAAAACGACACAGGGTGAGCCATTTTTGCTTTGGACGGCTGGTGACGCCACCTGGAGACACGATCATAACGGCAACGGTGCGTACGTAACCGACGGACCTTTCCTTATAAAGAAAGATGGCAAGCTCATTTCAATTTGGTCAAGCTTTTATAAGGGTTATTACTGCGAGGCAATTGCAAGGAGCGACAGCGGCAGTATCAGAGGCAAATGGACAATAGACGACAAGCTCGTTTGCGAAAACGGCGGCGGGCACGGTATGGTTTTCACCGATAAGCAAGGAAACGACTGTTTTGTATTTCACATGCCTAACGATACTCCAAACGAACGACCGGTAATAGAAAAAATCAATCTTGACAGTTGGTTTGAAAATAACAAATGAGGGACACCTCATCCACCGCAATTACTTCCCTGTGTTAATTTTTTAACTTTTTTATATGCGGTCCCCCTTCCCCCACTGGGGAAGGCAGGTTCCCCAAACGAACGACCGGTAATAGAAAAAATCAATCTTGACAATTGGTTTGAAAATAATAAATAAGGGACACCTCATCCACCGCAGATGTTTTTTCGCATAACTTGTAGGGGCGACCATTGGTCGTCCGTTCTTTGGGTGAGTATTCTCTACACCTCATCCGTCTGCCAACGTATTGCCTTTCTTTTACGATATTTATCTTGGCAGACACCTTCCCCTCCAAACAAAGGGGAAGGCAGGTTCGCCAAATGAGCGACCTATAATCGGGAAAATCAATCTTGACAGTTGGTTTGGAAACAATAAATAATTTTACCCTACCCTGTGTCTGAATTTCGAGTGATTGCAAGTCTCACTTGACAGAATCAAGCACAATGTGCTTTACATTTTTAGTGTTTATGATATACTATCCTTGAAAAAACTAATCGAGGTGTAATATGACAATAGGTGAAAAAATTCAATTTTACAGAAAGCGCTCAGGTCTTTCCCAAGAGGAGCTTGGCAATAAGCTGCTAATCAGCCGACAAACCGTAAGTCTTTGGGAAATGGACAAAACCGTGCCAACTGTTGACAATTTAATAAGATTAAAGGAAATATTCGGCGTATCAATTGACGATTTTCTGAATGGTGAAGAAGCTGACAGCTCTGCTCTGCCAACTGAAAAATACGTCTTTTCCTTCTCCGAGAGTGAGGCAAGGAGGGCAATTTCTCCGTTTTTCAGATTTCTTTATACACTTGCCGTATTTGCAATAATAAACGCAATTATCATTTTAATTGCAAATGCTGTCAATCCATCAAACGACATAGCTTTTATTATTTTCCTTGCCTTAATATTGCCTGTCGTTCCGATTGGTCTCTTTATTTCCGCAAAAATCGTATGTAAAAGATGTTCATTGAAATTATCTAAGGAGGAGCATCTTTACGAGCTTTTCGACAACAAACTGCGGATAACGGTTTATAATAACAAGACTGTCGTTAAATCATTTTTCATAAATTTGAATGATATTGAAAATGTAAAATTTTATAATGACTTTATATCATTTAAGTTTAGCGGAACACGTTTTTACATAAAGCAATGCGAGCTAATCGAAAATTCTTATTTTTTCACGCTCACATCCAAAAAATCAGCGTCAAAGGAAAAGAAGCGTTCTTTTTCAATAGTTTCCTTAGTTTTATTCATAGTTTCCTTAGCTTCAATTATAATTTCCGTTATTTTATTGGCTATAGTTTCCGGAATCAACGATAAAACGGTTTCAAATATGTGGATTTTCTTTCCAGTCGCACTGATTCCCTTTTCTTCATTTGTCTTTGGTATTGTTTCACTTACAAAAGGACAAAGAGGCATTAAAAATATAATTGCCGGTATAATTATGACGATATTTTTATGTATTTACGGTTCTTTCTGCTTTTTGAATACCGAAACAAACGACGATACGTACTATTTGAAGGCACAAGAGGTGACAGGTATTGAATTGCCAGAGTATTCTCGCGCGGTTTACGATACTGTTCTGGAGGAAACGCGCGTACATCTCAGCAAAGAAGTCGCATCCTCCTTTGAAGAAGGACTCAAGAGCGATTCGCGTTGGTTAAACGGTATTCCCACAACGATGCAAGGGCTACTTCCGTTTTACCAAGGAGCAAGCTCAGAATCGTATGAATACTGCATATTTTACAGTTTGAGCGATAATACACTAAACGAGCTACCCAAAGCTAACGGTAAGCATAATTTCATCACAATTCTTTACGACTGTGACAACAATTGTTTTACGATTTTAGACTACGAAATTGAATACAAGCATTAAAAAAGAGCCACACAGGGTGGCTCTTTTTTGTTTATTGTTCGTCTTTTTTAGCTTCAAAAAGTGAATTGTAGCTTACCGAAAGTGCCTTTTTTGTAACGCTGTCCCCGATGTAGGAAACGCTGTCGCCGTCAAGGACGTAAGCTGAGCAATAAATGCTCTTTGCTTTTTGAAGATCAGTTGAAATTCCTGTAAGCTTAAGGTTGTAAATTGAGAATGACTTAAAGTCAATAGTTGCAAAATCTGTAACTATTGCGCCGTCGAGCAAGCATGCGCCGTCTGCGCCGATAATGTTGCCGTCAAGCTCACTTGATTCGCTACCGATAACGAAGCCGAAGGTAACCTTTTCACCAGTGTATGCTTCATAATCCGAGATGTTCTTTTCGTCAATGTATAGACCGAATGCGATGCTGCCCTTGCCGTTTTCTTCATATACGGAGTAGCCCTTGTTTGTAAAGAGCGGACCTGCAATTTCAGTTACAGCATCCTCACCGCATCCACGTGTGCAGGCACAAACGGAAATGTATCTTGAAACGTAGTCCTCGCCCTCGAATTTGCATTCTGCCTCATCTGAGATTGTATGCTGTCCGTCATAGAACGCTTCGCACTTGTTGTAGCCGTAAACGAAGTGGTATCCAACAGGTTCAGCGGTTACGTCAAATTCACTTGCGGAAACAAGAACCGCATCGTAAAGCTTTGAGCTGTTTGGCGCGTGTCCCGGATTGTTTGCAAGCGTCCATTCCTTGTAATATGCTTGAAGCGCTTCCGCCTCAGCTCTTGTGCCTGTGAAAATAAACGTAATGTTATATGATGAGTCAGCTGAGTTCGACCATCCGAGAATATTTGAACCGAGTGTTGTCACGGTTGCGGGGAGATATACTCTCTTGATAGTTTTAATACACAAGTTGCTCGCACCGATTGATTGAATATTTGCGCCGAATCTGATTTCTTCCAATATGCTATTGACGTTTCCATTTGGAAGATTTGTCAATTCGTTTGAAAACTCCAACTTTGTAATTGCGGTATCTGCAAAGTTGTTTCCGCCTGTAATTTGGGAAATGCCTGAAATGTCAATCTCTGTGAGTGCTTTACAGTGCCAGAAATTGTCGTATCCAAGAGTTGTAACTCCTGCTGGGATTTGGAAGCTTGTAATCTTAGGACAGCTCATTATAATTCCTATAAACGTGCCCGTAATTTGGTTGTTTTCAGGGAAATTTACCGCTGTTAAATTATCACACTCAGCAAATGCATATCCGCCGATGGACGTTACGCTCAAAGGAACGTTTATAACCGTGAGTGAATCACAGTTACGAAGAGCATTACTCTTAATGTTAGTAATATATGATGGGATTTCAAATTCAAGATTTGTGCATCCGAAAAACGTGCCACTTGGAATAGTTGTTAAATTTTGTGACCAATTAATAGATTTAAGCGCGGTGCAGTTTTGGAAAACGCTGTCGCCCATTGAGGTTAAGGTGTTTGGCAAGCTAATGCTTGTAAGCTTTGGACATTCAATAAACACTTGATTTCCCATGCTTGAAAGAATACCTCCATCCTCAAAGGTAACCTTTTCCAAAAGTGGGTTTCTCTCAAACGCGTTATATTGAAGTTCTTTTGTACCCTTGGAAATAACAACTTCCTTAAGTGCGGGGAATTTGCCAAACGCTGATCCTCTTACCGTTACTATTTTACCTGTTATGATTTTTTCAAGATTTGTGCATTGTGACTTACTTATATCGTTTGCCATTACACAAAGAGCTGTGTTACCTTGGTTTGAGCCGTATTCCTTTTCGTTCCAAACCTTTTTATTTCCATCATAGATATAGAGCATTGAGTTGGAAAAATCAAGCACCTTTACGTCTGACCAAGCAATTTCCTCATATGTGCCCTCGTTATCAAAGGGTGCCTCTGCATAAAGCTTGGCGTTGAGGTATACTCTGCCCTCGTATTGGTCAGAGTCTGCCGTATATGCAGTTTTGGTTGTGCCGTCTGTCAAGGTGACGTCGAAGGTTGAATAACTTTGTGCAGCCGCGCCTACCGCCACTACAAGCAAGCAGGTGAAAAGTGCGACAAGCACAAGCGTGAATAAAATTTTCTTTTTCATATACTTCTCCTTTGTAAATTATTTGACATTTACGTAATTATATGATACAATATTTCTAAGACATAATATAGTTTGATTTAACACAATTTTAGTATTATTTGACGTTTTGGAGGATTTATGAAATCTTTTTCTCATTATCTCAACCCTGTCAATGAAAAATATGATTGTCAAGATTTGAATTTTGACAGCCGCGAGGACAACGTTTCCTCACTTTTGGTTAATTGCGCCGGCTACGTCACCGCAGACTACAGCCACACCAACAACAATCCCAACGGTAGACTTGATTATTACTTGATTTACCTTGTTTCGGGCGAAATAGAATTTATAGATGGAGATAAAATCACAAGCATTTCCCAAGGCAACCTGATAATTTATCCGCCGAAAACGCCTTACAAATACCGCTGTATAGCAACAAAGCAAAACGTTACATTCTATTGGGTGCACTTCACAGGCAAGGATGTGCTTACCCTTTTGGAAAAATATAAGCTTTCTCTTTTCCCGAAAATTCACAAAATAAACGTTTCAAATCGCATTGACGCAAGGTTCAAATCGTTATTCGACGCGTTTGCATTAAAGGATGGCTTTAGAGACGACGATCTGGCCGCTTTATGCCAAAGGGTGTTAATTGAAATCGGCAGAGTTGTTTCGATTGAAGGCACGGGCAGCGGCAGACTTCATAAATCCGTAAGGTATCTGAATGAAAATTTCACTGAAGCCATTAAAATTGGTGAGCTTGCCAAAATGGAAAATATGTGTATGACCACGTTTAATCTGCATTTCAAAAAATACGTAGGCACAACCCCAACGAAATATATAATCAAGCTAAGAATGCAGCAGGCGGTAGATCTACTTCTGAACAGTGAGCTTTCCATACAGGAAATCGCCTCAAGATGCGGCTACAACGATTACAACTTTTTCACAAAGGTTTTCAAGGGCGAATTTGGAGTGGCGCCAAGTAAATATCGCAAGGATTTTAAGCGATAAGTAAAGTGCATAAAAAAATCAGAAATTCGGGCGAATTTCTGATTTTTTGTTTTCAATATTTTTGAAAGTAAGACAACTTAATTATATCGTCGCGCTGCCGCCGTGACCGGGGTGAATTTTCACGCCCTTATAGGTGTATAGCTTTCGAAGTGACGATGCCATATCGCGCGGACTTGCATACTTCAGGTCTACTCTGCCGTATCCGTTTGCAAAAAGCACGTCGCCTGTGAACATAATTTTCTCGTTTGGCTCGTATAGACACATACATCCCTTTGTATGCCCGGGCGCGTGAATTACGCTAAAATCGACACTCCCCTCGCCGTTTTTGAGCGAAACGGTGTCCGCATCACCCAAAGCTTCATACCCAACGTCGTATGAATTACTAAGCCCAAAGAACACGCTTAAGTTGCCTTCAGGGTCACGAATTAGCTCCAATTCATCCACGTGGCAAAGGATTTTTGCATTTGGAAACGCTTTTTTGTAATCTCCAACGTAGTTTATATGGTCATAGTGTCCGTGTGTTGAAATAAGATAATCAACCGTCAAACCGTTTTCCTTGACGTATTGCTCCACCCTCTCAAGCGGCACGCCAAAATCAATTATCATTGCATTTTTGCAATCTGTTGAATATACGTACGTGTTTGAGTCCAAAAGACCGCCACTAAACGCTTTTATCATAATTCCTCCATTACTTTTAGAGATTCTATCACTTCGCTGCGCTCGTTCCAGAATGACAGCTTTTCTTCATTTGCACTACTATGCTTTGTCATCCTGGAGCGTCAGCGATAGGATCTCATTTCATTAAATCGTCCCAATCGGGATTGAACGTATTAATTAGTTCCTCTTTCTTTCGCCTCAACAAGTTTTTAATTTGTTTTTCCCGTTTGATTGCTGACTTTACGTCCGAAGTCATTTCGTAATACACTAATCTATCGACGTTATATCTTTTTGTAAAGCCATCTATTAATTTGTTTTTATGCTCGTATATCCTTCGTTGCAAATTATTGGTAACACCTGTATACAAAACGGTTTTTGTTTTATTTGTAAGTATATATACGTAATATTTCATACTTTCTTTTGAGATTCTATCACTTCGCTGCGCTCGTTCCAGAATGACAAGTTAGTTCAAATGGGCGCCGAGCCAAGCAAGCTGCTCAGCTGTCTTAGGCGCAATATGCCCCTCTTGATATGGGCCTACGTTATAGGCAAAAACTCCGCCGCCTGCTTTTACCTTATTTATATAGTCAAGCACCTCTTCGTTTGAATAGCGCGGTGTTGGCTCGCCTTCCTTTTCGTGCACCCAAAAGTCATCCATCCAGCAAAGGGAGAACCATTGCAAATCTCCCTCACCCGAGAAGCGTCCGCTTGGGTATCTGTCTATATAGTTTGTCTCACCCGCTTGGTAATCGGAAATACCCTTGCCCCAATCGCAATCCCATTCTTCTATACCCTTGAAGTTAAAGGCAACTATTGAGTCGGGGTTGCCTGCACGAAGTGCATTTGAGTAGCGCACATAGTCGTAGCTTGTTCCGTAGCTATGGCACAGTCCCGGCACGTAGCAGCAGTCAATCCACCAGCCGTGTATCTTTTTGCCGTATTTTTTCGAGATTGATTCGGCGATTTTGTAGCAATACTCCGCGTGGGCTTCTCTGTTTGTATAGGTAAAGGTTGTGTCCTGCCAGGGCTTGTCTGTGCAGCCGTCACCGTTAAAGTAAAGCATAAGCTTAATTCCGTGCATCTCAAGTGCATCGGCAAGCTCACCGATTAAGTCGCGCTTGGAGGTATGACCCTCAACGATTTCATCAAGCTCAGGAAGTGGGAATGGAAGATGCATCTCGGAGTGAGAAGCGGTAAAGAAAAGGAATTTTGCTCCGCTTGCAACTACTTGGCTGACAAACGTGTCAAGGTCAAAATCCTCAACCGCCTTATGGTAATCCTTCTTTTCTCCATTTTCAGGCAAGGTGGTAGTTGTCCAATGGCAAAACATACCAAATCCCGCCTCATGGAACCAATCTGTTCTGTTTTTCATATATTCTCCAATTCAACTGTTATTTATCGAACAATCCCTCAGTCACTTTGTGACAGCTCCCTTTGCACAAAGGAGCCAAGTTGTTCTGTTTTTCATATATTCTCCTTCAACACCCTGTGGCGAAAATGCGACACAGGGTGCGGTTTTTTAGTCTAAAATTATTGTGCTGACCGAGCCAACGGGCAATACGTAATTCTTGCCCTCAAGTGTGATTGTTTGGTCGCTTTCATATGGGTTATATGCAACCACAACTCTTTGTCCGTCGGGGTTTTCAAATGCAACACATCCGCTTGCATATTCACCGTTTAGCTTTACGTAATGCGCGCCGCGCTTAACGTATTTTGAAAAATGCTTCATTAAATAAAATTCGGGTGTATAGTTAAACTTGCCCTCGTGTACGCTAACCAAGGAGTTTTGCTTCCAGCCCCAAGTGCTTGGCTGACCCTTCTGCAAAGCCAAATTCCAATAAACGTATGCGCTAACACCGAAACGGAAATAGTGGCGCATAAGTCCAAACACCTCAAGCATTCTTTCCCAAGTATTCTCTCCGTCGCCGCATTCGCTTTCGGTTTGAATAATTTCAAGCTCAGGGAAGTCATCTCTTGTTTGAGGCATAGCGAACTTGCCTGCCCATTGGTAGCCAACGCCCTTTATGTATTTTCTTGCCGCCTCATCCTTCATAGCATAGCCAAGATAGTGGCAATATTTTGTCCACGAGTATCGCCAGTCGCCCTCAGGGCCGTTTATTGTGCCGTAGAAAATGTCAACGCCCGTGCCATCGAGCATAGGACCAAGATAGCCGCCGATAAATTCGGTCAACTCATTTCCGCGCCATACGCAGGAGGGGAAAACTTGGTTTGAGCACGGCTCGTTTTGCGGATGAACGTGAACGAGTGGCACGCCTGCCTTTTTGTACGCCTCTACGTACTTTTTGAAGTACAACGCGTACGCCTGCAAGTTCTCCTTAGTCTTGTTAAAAACGCCAAAGCTGTACACAGGGTGCGTCTTAAGCCAAAGCGGTGGGCACCAAGGAGACGCAAACATTTGCATATCATCTTGACGCTTAACGCCCTCTAAAATGAGCGGCAAAAGAAGCTTTTCATCGCGCTCAATTGAGAAATTCTTCATTTCGTAGTCGCCGGGGGTTTCATTGTATGAATAAAAATCCGTTGCAAAATCGCTCGCTCCTATTGGAGTACGGCAATAGTTAAAGTTACAGCCGTCCTTGCCAAAAAGCTCGTCTAAAATTGCTTCCTTTTCCTTTGGGTCAAGGTCGTTTAATGCAATTGCTGAAAGCTCGCTAAAGCAAGTGCCAAAGCCGCGGATTTTTTGTCCCTTTTCGCCAAACGAAAGCTCAATGCCCTTCTTTTGCGAGGTCTTTCCCTCTTGCCATACTTTATTTTCAGTAGATGTAATAATCATTTTTGCGCCTCCAAAAAGCTATTTTTTCTTATTTTATCATAAAAGCACAGCCATTAAAAGGGGTTAAAAGAAAAATATGGGGCAAAAATTGCCCCATATTATATTTTTCTCATTTTGCTCAGCGTATTTTTTTTAGTTCGTCTTGAATTTCTTCGCTTATTGCAATTTCATCAAGCACCGCGTCCGAGTCATCTGTTATTTCCTTTGCTTCGGTCCTGCCAATATCATAGGTAGTGATAACTACGTATTCCTCTTTTGCGCCCTCGTACGAGCCGTCGGTGCGGAAGCTTGCATAAACGACGCACCCGTTCTCTATTTTAAGCTTTACATCGCGCAAAATCCGTCCTTGATCATTGATTTCGTCAGCATAGTACATACCGCTTGCCCAATCATAGCTTAGTTCACTATAATGGTTTTGCAAATTTGGAATGTTAAAATGGTCATATATGCTCGAGTTGCACATATTGAGCCCATCCTTTTTTACCCATTTGCCGTTTTCTATTTCAATAGAATATTCGTGCCCGACAAACATATCAAGAAAATACGCCCCCGAGCTTACAGTCACCGTGCCGTCTGTATATTCGTTTCTTGTGGTGCTGTACGTGTAATACAATGCGTGATATCTCTCTGTTATTTGACTGCCATAGGTAAGCGTGCCGTCATCCTTCAAAATAAGCTTATCAACCCTTGTTGTTTGATTTCGCTGCTTGCTTTGCATAACAGCGATGAACTCCTCTTCTGAAAGATAGTACGGTGTTACGGGAAAATTGTCCTCATATATCACCACGCAAAGCTCCATTTCACTTGTGATATTCTCACAAAAGATGCCCGGCTGCGGTGTTGAATTCGGCACATCAAGCCCACGCTCCTCATTTTCAACTCGAATAATTAAATATTCTTTGTCACACAAACTATGGTCCCACTTGTCCTTATCGAATTTCAATGTTAGCTTATTGCCGTCAAGCGTCAGATATCCGCACGACACAATTGATATATGCGGAGTTGGAATAATTAAAATTTTGGACTCATAGCCCGTAAATTTCTTTGTACCGTAGGCATCAGCAAATTCGTTATAGGATTTCAAATCATTAAAGACGAGCGCTCTACCGTTCAACTTCAAGCCGTCAATATCGGCGCACTCCGTAGTGTAGGAATAAACAGTTGTTCTGTTTATACTAATCGACTTAAAACCTTGTGCCTCGTGCTCCTCTGTATTAGGGATTAAAATAATCTCCATTGATGAAAATTCATCACACGTGACAAACCCGCTGCCTGTATATTCATACAAATCTATCTGTGCCTTGCCATCTTGCACCTTAAAATTGGAAAAACCAACCTGTATGGGAGGGCGAGCGGCATAGTATCTATGAACTATAAGCACATAAGAGGTATCAAAGACCTCCTCGTTTATATATGTACCGTTTTCAAAAAGTCCTACAAGGTCATCGTATTCCTTTACCACCTTGTAAAAATCTCCGTATCCCAGACCCGACAAATCGTCGCCAAGATATCTGCCAAGCTCATATACAAGCTGTGGATAAAAATCTCTGCTTTCGCTCGAGGTGTTGAGTGTTGGGTAAACCGCGCCGTCAACCATTGTGTGGCGGTTGTTTAATGCATTGTCAATTTCCTCGTTATTCGGCCGAGAATTTTCGTTTAAAACTATTTCCAGTGATACATCGCTCGGAATTTTTTCCCTGTAGCTTTCTTGACTCAGATCCGCATCCTCGTTTTCCACGAAATATCTGTTTTTCGGCACCCTTATAGCAACATACTTCTCTTGATACCAATCACTAAGACCGCTATCGTCAACCGTAATTGACAGCTTACCTCCGGAAAGCGTTAAATCACTAATGGAAGCTATATCGCTAAACGGTGCTTCTATAATTATATAGTAAGAATCGTCCGTGCTTGAAATGTAGCTGTTGTTTACGCCGTATTGCTCCTTAAAGCTTGAAAACGCTTCATTTCCGTCAAAAATCAAGGCACGCTCTCCAAGCTCCAAGCTGTCAATATCCATCCCCTCAGACTCGTATGAATAAACCGTGGTTTTGTTTATTTTTATCGGTGCAAATTCATCTGCCTCATATTCACAGGTATTAGGTATTAGATAGTACTCGGTTTGGAAAAAATTGATATCAGGGTAATCTAATGCCCCGGTATATTCATATAGGTCGATTGATGCCTCGCCGTTTTCCACCTTGAAATTGGAAAAGCCCATATCAGTTTTGTATCTGCCGCCGTAACTTCTATGTATTATTAAAACATAGTTGCTTTCAAACACGCTTTTGGGTATATAGCACGCATCTGTCAATGGCACAAAATCCTCATACGTTTTTACAATCTTATAATAATCACCAAAGCCATTTGGCAAATCTGCACCAATATATTCGTGTCTGCCGTAGTAATAAAGCACCTTGTCAAGAAAGCTTTTCTTGACAACTTTATAGCTAACTTTGGGTTGTATTGCGCCCTCAACCTTGGTGTATGGCTTTTCTTGGATTTGTGTATCGGTGTTGTCGGGTACCTTTCCTGTGTCGGTGTTTACAGGAGTTGCGCCACAACCAACAAGCATTAATGAAATAACAAAAATCAACAAAACAATAATTGCTTTTAACTTCATAGCCAGTTCCTCCTTATTAAAACGAGCTTGCCTCGTCACTATATAAGACGGCTTTTGAGTCTAAAAGGTTACATAATTACGCTTCCTTTATCATTTGTTCTAATTTTCTTGCGCTCTTTGCAAGCTCGCAAATACCGTCGTAAACGTTGTCCTTGTTGTATGCGGAAAGAAATCTGTCCGCTTCAAGGGTCAATTCTCCTTGGTAGTTAATATCCTTAAGTGCTTTTGCAACCTCCCCAAAGTCAATATTCATTGAAAACGGGATTTGGTGTGAGTCGCCAAGACAGTCGTTATCGTGAATATGGAGTGCCTGCAAGCGGCTACCGAGCGCTCTTATCATATTGCCTGCGCCATCGCCCGAGCCCTTCATTTCCGCGTGACCTATATCAAGGCAAGCAACCAAATACGGGTCGTTTACCACGTCAATGTGTCTTACGAAATCCTCGGAAAGTGAGCAAGCCGCAGGACAGCTTGTAGGTGCGTCCTTTTCCCAGTTCCACATATTTTCCGTTGCAATTTTTACACCGTGCTCCTTTGCAAAAGGAAGGAGCGCTTGATACATTTCGCCGTTTTCCTCGGCGCTTGCATTGTTGTCGGGGTGAACGATACAAATTTTACCGCCTGCAATAGCTGTACATTCAATTGCGCGCTTTATATAGTCCATACCGACAATGCGAGATGGAAACGGAGCGTGTGACTGATTGCACTCAATGCCGCACTCGTCTGCAACGTGGCGAATTTTTTTGGCAAAGTCGCGCCAATTTCCACCACTTAGCGGATGATTGCCCTCGACAACCTTCATTGTGCTCCAATCTATTCTTGCTATATTGAACATAGAAAAGTCGTAGCAGTCAAAGCCCGCCTTTGCATAGAGCTCAATCGCCTTTTCCTCGCCGACGTGGTTGGCGGCTGAGCAAATTTCAGTAGATATTTTCATATAATCTCTCCTTATAACAAAATACTATATCTTAAAAAATCGGATAACCGGCTTTTTCGTGTGCCTCAAAAAGCTCATCACAAAGGGAAACAATCTCGTTGACTGAGAGCTGCACACCTGTGTGCTCAATTTTTTCGCCCGACACAAGCCCGTTAATTGCATTCACAGATTAATTATATCATATTATATTTTATATTTCAATAACGCATTTGCATAAAAACCGCTCGCAATGAGCGGCTTTTCATATTTTTTGTTGCTTGTGTTAACCCCCAAGAATTAATTTCAAAGATTAATATACGCAACACCCACAATTTTACGCAAATTACGCACACAGGGTCGCACCTTTTCTTAAAAAGAACCCCCCAAGCC
>JAZREL010000044.1:0-6958 GCA_045660785.1 Eubacteriales bacterium
CATAGTTTGAGTTAAGGAGTGTCATAACGTATTCGCAAACCGCCTCAGGACAGTAGCCCATTGAGGTATAATCGTCCATATTCGCGCCCATATCACGCTTGGAAAGCTTCTTCTTGTTTCCGTTTTCGTCAATACGCATAATTTGCGCAATGTGCATATACTTTGGAAGCTTGAAGCCGAGATAGCTAAAGAGCTGAACGTGCTTTGCCAAGCTTGGAAGCCATTCCTCACCGCGAATAACGTGTGTTGTGCCCATCAAGTGGTCATCAACCGCGTGCGCAAAGTGGTAGGTTGGAATTCCGTCGGATTTAAGAAGAACGAAGTCCTCGTCGTTTTCGGGAATTTCAAGTGCGCCCTTAACAAGGTCTGTAAACTTGAATTTCTTTTCCGGGTCACCGTTTGCCAAAATTCTCAAAACAAACGGATGGCCTGCTTTAAGATGGGCCTCTACCTCGTCAATGGTAAAATTACGTCCTGCGAGCATTGCGGCACGCTTTGCCTCTGCCTCGGCTTGCCAGTCGGTATTTTTAATTTCCTCTTTTTTGTTAACCGCTTGAAGCTCATCAAGCTCCTCTTCGGTTGTAAAGCAAGGATATGCCTTGCCCTGGCGCACAAGCTCTTTTGCATATACCTGATAAATAGGTCCGCGCAAGCTTTGCTTATATGGGCCGTATGCGCCTTGGTCGCTGATTTTGCCGTTTTCGTCAAGAATCGCGCCTTCGTCAAAATTTATTCCATATTTTGCAAGTGTTTTAATAAGTCCCTCAGCAGCACCCTCAACCTCACGCTTAGCATCGGTATCCTCAATGCGAAGATAGAACACGCCGCCCGATTGGTGAGCAAGGCGCTCGCCAACAGTTGATGGGAAAAGACCGCCAAAGTGAACAAAACCGGTTGGGCTTGGAGCAAATCTTGTAACCTTTGCGCCCTCAGGAAGCTGACGCGCAGGATATTTCGCCTCAATATCACTCGGAAGCTCGGTTATATGAGGGAAAAGTAACTCAGCAAGATAATTAAAATCCATATTACACCTCGTGCAAATAACAATATCTATGTAATTATAACACGCAAATATTAAAATGTCTATATATTTTTACAATTATTTCAAAAAGTACAGAAAAAGGACGCAAAACACGTCCCTTACTGCTATTTATAGATATCAAGTTCTAAATCTTCAATTGCGCCGTTTCCTTTCAAAATCAATGCTGAAAGCGGCTTAACTATCGATATTTTTCTGTTGGTATCACAGCTTTTAAGCGCAATATTTGAATCAATACTATACTTTTCTTGGCTTCTGTTTACTATAGTTACAGTAAACTCGCCGTCCTTGTATCTTGCAAAAGCAAGAAGCTCAACGGTACAGGTGATAAGCTTAAAAAGTCCGCCCTTAAATACCGCTTCATTTTTTCTGATTTGACCGATTTTGCGGTAAAAATCAAGGATTTCTGTGTCCTCTTTTCCCCATGGGAAAGGAAGGCGGTTGAAAGGATCGCGATACCCCTGCATGCCAACCTCGTCACCGTAATAAATACACGGCACACCGGGCACGGTGGCAACTATTGCATATGCAAGCTTCAAAAGCGTTTTAGCGCGCTTATATTCTTCCTTTGTCATTTTCTTCGTTGAAAGCTCCTCATTGGTGTAGCCATCAACGCTGTCAACGCCTAAAACGGTCAAAATTCGTTCCGTATCGTGCGTCCCCAAAAGGTTCATAAGCAGGTCCGCATTGTGCTTTGGATAATGCGAAGAAAGCATTTTACAGGTTTGGTAAAAGCGCTCGTAATTGCCATATTTTATATAATCGATTATTGCCTCTCTAAAGGGGTAATTCATAACGGAATCAAGCTCACCGCCGAGGAAATACTTCTTTCGCTTATCATACGCGATTTTGTTTGAAGCATCCTCCCAAACCTCGCCGTAAACAATTCCCTCGGGATTTACGGATTTAACCTTTGAATTCAAGGTTTTTAAAAAGTCGTCGCTTAATTCGTCGGCAACGTCAAGACGGAAGCCGTCAATGCCCTTTTTCATCCATTTTTCAACAACGCCGCCATCACCCAAAATGAAATTTTTGTAGCTTTGATTGTTGCTGTCAACGCGCGGAAGAATTTTTACGTTCCACCAACACTCATAATCATTTGGAAACTGACGGAAATTATACCACTCGTAATACGGCGAACTCTTAGATTGATATGCACCCAACGAGGAATAATTTCCTTCTTTATTAAAGTAAATGCTGTCAGCGCCCGTATGGTTGAAAACGCCGTCAAAAATTATATGAATACCACGGCTTTTCGCTTCCTTTATCAACTCTTCAAGCGCTTCCTCCCCACCAAACATAGAGTCAACGGACATATAGTCACCCGTGTCGTATTTATGGTTGGAATAAGCGTCAAAAATCGGGCTTAAATATAAACAGGTAACGCCCAAGGACTCAATATAATCAAGCTTTTCAATAATTCCATAGAGGTCACCGCCGAAAAACATATTGTTCTCAACGTAACCGCCAGGAACGTCGGCAAACTGAGGCACTCCGTTATGCCAATCCCCGTTCATTACTACGTTCTTTTTCGGCTTACATTTACCGCTGCTTTTGAACCTATCGACAAAAATATGGTACATAATTCCGCCGTGCATCCAAGAAAGAGCGCTACTTTCCTCATTAAAGACAGTCAGCTGAATTAAGCCACTGTCGTTTTCGATTTTTGCAAGCTCATTTTCCCTTTTGCCCTCGCCGATAAAAAACACCTCGTCAGATTGAATTTCATACTTGTAATAGTATAGTCCTATGCCGATTTTCGACATATCAATCTTGCAGGAATATATATCGTTTTCACCGTCTATTGCAACCCAAGAAAGCTTGAATTTCATATATTTGTGATTTTCAAGCCCTTCACCAAAAAGATGCATATACATGCTTGTCGCACCGCATCTTCTTGGCAAAATGACTGTAAAATCTACTGTTTTTTCTACGGAAAACGCACCGAAGCTTGACACGTTTTTTCCGTCAATATACTTTTTTTCAAAAAAACTCATTAATTACTTCACACTTGTTAAGTGCCAAATCTTATCGGAATACTCCTTTATGCTGCGGTCTGCGGCAAAAAATCCTGATTTTGCAATATTAACAAGTGACATTTTTCCCCACTCGTCTTTGTTATTGTACGCCTTGAATATTTCCTCTGCCTTGTTATAGTAGGAATCAAAGTCCGCAAGACACATATAAGGGTCAGCAACCCCGCCAAAGCCACCGATTAAATAGTTGGCAATATTAGCAAAGGAAACGCCGTTAAAGCCCTTATTCAAGCGGTCAATCGCCTTTTTGATTCTTGCGCTCTTGTTATAGAATTCGATTGAGCGGTAGCCCTTTTCCCAAAGCTCGTCAACCTCTTTTGCGGTAAATCCGAAAATGAAAATGTTTTCATCGCCAACCGCTTCCTTCATCTCAACGTTTGCGCCGTCAAGCGTACCGATTGTAAGCGCTCCGTTCATCATAAACTTCATACAGCCCGTGCCGCTTGCCTCCTTACCTGCGAGCGAAATTTGCTCACTTATTTCAGAAGCAGGCATCAACACCTCAGCCGTGCTTACGTTATAATCCTCAAGATACACAACGGAAAGCTTATCCTTAACGCGAGGATTCTTTCTTATGTCCTCGCCAAGATTCCATATAAGCTTAATAATGTCCTTTGCCATATAGTATCCGGGAGCCGCCTTACCGCCGAAGATAAACGTCTTTTTAGGCACGTCTATCTCGGGATTTTCCTCAATTTCATTGTAATATGAAATGATTTTCAATGCGTTAAGAAGCTGACGCTTATATTCGTGCATTCTCTTAACCTGAACGTCAAAAACAGATTCGGTATCAAGAGAATTTCCTGTTTTATTAAACACGAATTTAGATAGCTTCAGCTTATTATTTTCCTTAATTTCATGAAGCTTTTTGATTACCGTGGTATCATCTGCAAACTTAAGAAGCTTTTCAAGCTCACTTGGGTTTGTAACAAAGCCGTCACCGATACAGTCGGTAATAAGCGCGGATAGCTCAGGGTTTGAATAGCAAAGCCATCTTCTGTGTGCAATTCCGTTGGTTACGTTTGTAAATTTATGCGGTGTGTATTTATAAAAATCGTGGAAAACTGTCTTTTTAAGAATGTCGGAGTGTAATGCGGAAACGCCATTAACGGTATTCGAGCCAACAACGCTCAAATTCGCCATTCTTACCTGAGAGTGACCGATAATAGCCATTCTTGAAATCTTGCCCCAATCGCCGGGATACGCGTTCCAAAGGTCGGCGCAGAAGCGACGGTTAATTTCCTTAACAATTGAATGAATTCTTGGAAGCTTAAAGCTGAAAAGGTCCTCATTCCAGCATTCAAGCGCCTCGGGCATAACCGTATGATTTGTATATGAAAGCGTTTTGGTAACCGTGTACCAAGCGTCGTCCCACGTATAGTTATAAACGTCCATCAAGATTCTCATAAGCTCAGGCACGCAGAGCGCTGGGTGAGTATCGTTAATGTGAATTGCCACCTTATCGGCAAACTCGTTCATTGAGCCGTATGCGGCAATATGGTCGCTTATTATGCTCTGCAAGGAAGCTGAAACCAAGAAATATTGCTGTGTTAGGCGAAGCAGCTTACCCTCTGTATGCTCGTCTGAGGGGTAAAGCACCTTGGAAATTACCTCCGCGTTGCTTGCCTGCTGAATTGCCTTAACGTACTGACCTTGTGAGAACAAGCTCATATTAAAGTTGGTAATATCGTGAGCTTTCCAAAGGCGAAGTCTGTTTACAGCAGTGCCTGCGCCCGAAACCATCATATCATAAGGGATTGCTTCAACCTCTTCATAATTTTCGTACTTAATTAAGAGCTTGTCGTTTTCCCATTCCTCTTTAATTTGACCGCCAAAGCGAATTGTAAACTTTTTATCAGTTCTCGGCACTAACCAATCCTCACCGCTTGGAAGCCAATTGTCAGGAAGCTCTACTTGGTTGCCGTCAATAATCTTTTGCTTGAAAAGACCGTATTCGTAAAGAATAGAAAATCCGTCACCGGGATAATTAAGAGAGGTGAGCGAATCCATAAAGCACGCTGCCAAACGGCCAAGACCGCCGTTTCCAAGACCCGGATCGGGCTCCATTTCGTAAATTTCATCGATATCAAAGCCGTAATCACCAAGCACGTCGGCATAATAGCTTGCAATTCCCAAGTTTCTTAGGTTGTTTTTGAGAGAGCGGCCAATCAAAAACTCCATGCAAAGATAATAGATTTTCTTTGCCTTCTCCTTCTTCACCTTGTGCTTAAACGAGGATCTTTTTTGGGTTAATATATCTTTAACCGTTAAAATAGTCGCCTTATAAATTTGCTCCTTACTTGCGTCCTCAAAATTAACGCCGAAATATCTTGAAAGCTTGAGCGAAAGCGCTTCCTTAACGGTTTCCTTTGTAAAAACTTGATTCATTGTTCTCTCCTTCAAATGTAAATAGCTGAATTTTTCAACATAAATTTACATTTTTTGCCTATTTGTATTAACAACTGTCCCGCAAATAATTACGGGACAGATTTTTATTTATTTGCTATGCTTCTATATAAATCCACATATTTTTTAGCTGATGCGTTCCAAGAAAAGTCGGATTCCATAGCCGCTTTTACGAGCTTTTCCCACTTTTCCTTGTCCTGATAAAGCTTTATCGCCCTTGCAACAGCATCCTTCATTTCGTGAGCATTATAGTTAGCAAAGGTAAAGCCGTTACCCTCACCGTTATATTCATTGTACGGCTTGATTGTATCATATAGACCGCCCGCCTCACGTACAACGGGAACTGTGCCGTATGCACAGGAAATCATTTGAGAAAGACCGCACGGCTCACTCTTAGACGGCATTAGGAAAATGTCAGAGCCGGCATAAATCTTTTTAGATAAATCCTTGTTAAATTCAAGGAAAATCTTAACGCTTTGTGGATATTTTATCTGAATTTCCTTAAAATATTCCTCAATTTCGCGCTCACCCGTGCCAAGTAAAACAAATTGCATACCAAGCTCAAGCATTTCGGGCAAAATAAACTTAACAAGGTCAAAGCCCTTATGCGATGCAAGTCGTGAAATCATTGACACAACTGGCACGCTCTCGTTTTGCTCAAGTCCGCACATTTCTTGAAGCTGTCTTTTACACTCAAGCTTGCCTGCCATATTATCAGCATCATATTTTTCCGCTATTACAGTATCATTCTTTGGACTATAATAGTTAATATCTATGCCGTTTACAATACCGGTGATTTTATCACTGTACTGATGCAAAATATAGTGAAGTCCGCTTGAATAAAATTCGGTTTGAATTTCGTCAGCATATCGCTTGCTGACAGTAGAAATCATATCAGTGCAAACAAGCGCGCCCTTGGTAAGGTTAATGCTGCCGTTATATTCAACAATGCTTCTGTCACCAAAGCAGTCAAGCCCAAATACGTCGCCTAAAATCGACATCGAGAAAATGCCTTGATAATCAATATTGTGAATTGTGTAAATGGTTTTAATATCGCAATAATAAGGATTTAGATAGTATTTTCTCTTGAGATAAATAACGGATGCGGCACTTTGCCAATCGTTTGTGTGTAAAATATCGGGGTAGAAATCTATAAGCGGCATAATGTCAAGCACTGCCTTGCCAAAAAATGCAAATCTCTCTGCATCGTCGAAATCACCGTAAACGGAGCCCCTGTTGAAGTAATATTCATTATCTATGAAATAGTAAGTAACGCCGCCCATTTCACATTCATAAACACCGCAATACTGATTTCGCCAAGAAAGCCCAACAGTAGTATTACCAACATATTTAAGCTCACTCGAAAATTTTTCTTTAATTTGCTTGTAAAGCGGTAAAACAACCCTTACGTCGGCATTTTTATCATATGATGAAATTGCTTGCGGCAAAGAACCCAAAACGTCACCAAGACCGCCCG
>JAZREL010000045.1:0-28123 GCA_045660785.1 Eubacteriales bacterium
TTGGACGTCCGTTTCTATCAATTTGTGCCTCATCACCAGGTGTTGGTGCAGAAAGACGCGGTCCTCTTGCCGAAATATCACTCTCAGAAAGCGGAACGTACGTGCTGACAGCAAACGTGTCGGGCTCTTCTCGTATTTCAACGGAATTTCCATCCTCGTCGAATACTATCTCAGGCGCATAATTTACAACGATGTTGTAAATACCAAGCTTGTCAAGAATTACATCAGGAAGCGTTGCCATAGAATCATCCCATCTATTAACCTCTTTACCGAGTGTGGTTGAGTCTGCCTCTTCCTCCTCGAAGGTCTTATAGTAATATGTGATGCTATCAGCACCTGCAGGTGCGTTGAACTCAAGCTTATCACCTATGGTTGGTGTACGCTCAGGCAACGTCTCAGGCATTGAATATTCCACCATGTTCTTAAGAAGAACCGGGAAGTCTGCAATAAATGCAGGAAGTGAGGAGTTTGTAAAGTCAAAGGTTGTAACAATTGTTCTTGTTGTACCTACTGTACCAACAAGCATTACAGGTGTTTTAACCGAAACGTATTGGCTGCCTATCTTTAAGTTATATGAGCAGCTATATACCTCTTCAAAGTATTCAGGAATTGTATATTTAACCTCACCCGTTTTCTCGTCGACCTCACCGATAATGGTGTACTCGCTAAGAGCTGCGGGGATTGCCCTTTCAACTCCGTCAACTACAAACTTGATTGGGTCCTCAAAGTTAACGTTTTTCGTGATTAGCTGTGCATTTGGCTTAAGTGCAATTGCGGATTTTTCAAACATATATCCGTTTGTCGCACCGTCGTCTGTCGCGTTCTTAACCACGTTAGAAATTGCAATATTTGTTCCAACAGGGCTGCTTGGTGCGTTCAAGAACCAAACTGCGCCGTCCTTAGGCATCGAAACAGGCATAACTCCTTCATATATATATAAGTCGTAGCCCGTTGTCGGTGCTTTTTCAATATTATTTGCATGATAAATATCAGAGTTGTTAATTACGAAGCCGCTTGAACCCATACTTCTTTGAAGTGTTGTTTGGTAAATATGGTCCACCGCTCCGTTTGACATCTTAACTGCATTACTTACGTAAAGAATTCTGATATCTACACCCTCAACGGCATTTAAGTACGCCTTGTTATCATCGCTGATAACGTCGGTTGTGGTGTTGATTTCCACCTCTGCCTTTGAGTATGATTTAATGCTCTTGATCTTAATAGCTTCGCTATTTTCAGTTGATCTTGGGCTAAAGACGAATTCCTTTGTTTCGCTCTTACCCATTGTAACCTTCTTTGTTGCAACGATACCGCCGTCAACGGTTAAGGAAATGGCAAATTCTGCCTCCTTACCCTCGTTGATAAGTGTAACCTTATACTCATAACCTGCCGCAAGACTTGTATCCGTGAAGGAAATAACACCTGCGTTCCAGTCGTTTTCGGGATCAGCACAGTTAATAACCTGAACTGTGTCGTGGTCGTCGTAAAGACGGTCAGTGTATAAATAAATTTTTGCTTCCTTATTTAAATTAACTGCGTTTTGTGCCAAATCAAGCGCCGCGTTGATATCGGTGTTTGTGTTTGTGCATCTGTCAGTCAGCTTTTTGTCGATTGCTGAAACAACCTCGTCCTTGTTGTAAAGATATGGAGTGATTTCGTCCATTTGGAGCTCCTCATTCCACTTTTTACCCTCGGTGATAACCTCAGGCACCTCTGCTGCAAGGATAATTACCATACCGGAGTTCGGGCCAACGTTTTTTGCCTCCTCCTTAAGCTTTTCAAGCGCAACGTCGTAACGTGTTTTGTCACCGTTTTGCGCCTTCATGCTCGCTGAAGCATCGACAATAACAATTGACGCTTGAGACTTGTTCGGCTCGGTTTTAATATCCATAAGAGCAAGGGTTGCTGCTACTACTACAAGGATTTGCATAATAAGCAAAAGCGACATAAGGAAATTGATTGGAATACGACGCTTAACGTACTTTAAGCTTCGCTGCCAAATATATGTACTGGAGACTGTTTTAGGCACATATTTTGATTTGATAATATATATCAAAACAATAATCGGCACTGCAACTAATCCCAGCAGACCTAACCATGTACCTACGCTCATTTGATAATCTCCGTTTCGTATCCTTTTCCAAAAATAACCTTTTCAATCGGCTCATCGCTTGAAACCGTAAAGAACGTTACGTTTCTTGAAGCACAGAAGCTGATAAGCTCCTGTTCAAATTCATCAAGCGCCTTTTGATAAGCTTTTACCATTTTCTTTGTCATAATCATTCTCATATTTCTTCCGTCGCCAATATCAACTGCCTCGGAGTCGAGCATTTGAACTCTACCGTCAAGGTCAGGATAAAGCTCATCGGGAGAGAGAACCTGAATCATTAAGATTTCCCTACGCTGATACATAAGAAAATCTATGGCTTTTTTCCAGTTTGAGTCTGTCAAAAAGTCAGAAATAATTATTGTAAGACCATCGTCGTATCCGGGGGATTCCATATTGACAATAGATTTTTCAAGATCTGTTTCGCCGTCAAAATCCGTTGACTCAAGCTTTTGAGCCGCACGGTAGAAGGAATCCTTGTTACCAACTGTAAAGCCGATATTCTCGGCTCTGTCACCCTTAAGAAGCTCGAAGGAAACTCTGTCCATCGCCGCTACTGAAAGGTACCCGAATGCTGCCGCTATTTTAAGAGCCGCTTCCGCCTTTTCAGGGTTTCCGCAAGCCATTGAAGCTGAGCAGTCAATCATAATATGATTGTGCATTTGTCTTTCATCTGTAAATAATTTAATGAAGTATTTTTCAGTTCTTGCAAATACGTTCCAGTCGATTCTTCTGATATCATCGCCTGCGGTGTACTCGCGGAAGTCTGCAAATTCTACAGTATTACCGTATGAGCGGGCTTTTCTGGAACCACCAAAATAGCCCGTCATAGCAGTTTTCAAGACAAGTGCGGCGGCATCGAGACGGTCAAGAAAATCACCGTCTAATATTCTTCGTTTCATTTTTACCGCCTAATTATATTATTTCTTTTTAGCTTTGTTATCTTCTGTTTGCTTTACAGTAAGTGTGTTAACTGCCGCACCCTTGCCTGCGCTGTTGAGGTCTCTGATAAGTGAGAGAACAACATCGTCAGCGCCCATCTTAGAGGTTACTGCCTCGAAGCCGAGCTTAATTCTGTGACGAAGAACAGGAACTGCAAGTGCGTTGATGTCGTCGTATGAAACGTTGTATCTGCCTCTGATAAGAGCGCGAACCTTAGCTGCTGTGATAAGTGCCTGAGCAGCACGAGGTGAAGCTCCGAGACGGATGTATCTCTTTGTTGTTGCGGTTGCAACCTCACTGTCCGGATGAGTTGAAGCAACCAATACCATTGCGTAATCAAGAACCTCTTTAGCTACAGGAATTGTCTTAGCAACTGCTCTCATACGGAGAAGCTCGTCGCCGTTACAAGCAGCAGAAGCTGTTTCATCCATAGTCTTTTGTGTCATTGTTACGATTTGTCCAAGCTCTTCAGCTGAAGGATTGGGAACTATAATCTTGAACATGAAACGGTCCATTTGCGCCTCAGGAAGTGGGTATGTACCGTCTTGCTCAATTGGGTTCTGTGTAGCAAGAACGAAGAATGGCTCGTTAAGCTTGCGGCTTTCGCCCATTACTGTAACCTTGTGCTCCTGCATCGCCTCAAGAAGACCCGCCTGTGTCTTAGGAGTAGCACGGTTAATTTCGTCGGCGAGTACGATGTTACTAAAGATTGGACCCTTTTGGAATTCAAACTTTGAGTTGCCGTTTTCGTCTCTTGTGATGATGTTTGTACCTGTTACGTCGGCAGGCATCAAGTCAGGTGTAAACTGAATTCTTGAGAATGCAAGGTCGAATACTTGGCCAAGTGATCTTACAAGACGTGTTTTACCAAGACCTGGCGCACCCTCGAGAAGTACGTTACCGCCTGCGATGATTGCGATGATTGTATATTGAACAACCTCGGCTTGACCGATGATATCCTTCTTAACCTCGCGGAAGATTCTTTCGCACTTTTCTGCGAAAAGCTTTAATTCCTCTGCTGCCTTTGGATCAATAGCAGGAGCTGCCTTTGCAGGTGCTGCTGCAGGTGCTGCCGGCTTTTCAGCTGCCGGTGTTGTTACTGTATCTTTTGTTTCAATAGTTCCCATAATTCTTCTCCGTAAACTTTAATTTGATTTCTTTGTGTTTTTTTATTTGTAAAGAGCGCTTCGGCTAATTTTTATTATTAGCCGTTGCCCTTTAATGACTGGAAGTAGTTTTCGATAGCTTGACGCTCTTCGTCAGTTAAATCTCTGCCGAACTGCTTGTCGTACTCGCCATCAAATGCGCCGCTTTGAATAAGCTCTTCAAGTGTTGCGTCGCCAAGACCGGGGATAAATGCATCGGTTTCCTTTTTCTCTTCGTTGGCTCCACCGCCGCCTGGGTTTTCCTCATTCGGAGGAACCTGCTCTTCGGATTCACCCTCGCCCTCTTGCTTTTCATCCTCTGGCTTTTGCTCGCTTTCACCCTGTTGACCTTTTTGGTCATCAGTTGGTTGATCGCTCTTCTCGCCCTCTTCTTGCTTTTCGCTTTCGCTTGGGCCATGTTGTTGGTCTTGGTTTGGCTTTTGACCTGAGATAGCGTCTTGTGCTTGGTTGAGCTTATCTTGGATTTCTTGGTTTGTTTGACCAATGTTTTCAAGCTTATCCATTACGCCCTGGAACTGTTGCTCCGCCTTATCAAGCGCGCCTGTTGCAGTGTCGATAGCTTCTTCATCCTTGTTCTCGCCTGCTTGGTCCTTCGCTTGCTCAAATGCGTCCTTCAAGCCTTCCCAAATGTCCTTTGCTTCGCCTTCAGGCATGCTGTCTGCCATATCCTTGAAGTCCTCTGTCATTTCACCGAGAACCTTGTCAAGAGCTTCGCCCTTAAGCCATTCGCCCTGCTCATTCTTGAGCTGATCCTCGAGCTTGTCGAATGCATCCTGAAGTGAATCCTTTGCATCCTCCATAGCGTTTTGGTCATTCTTTTGAGCAGCGTCGTTTGCATCTTGGATTGACTGATTAATATCGTTCATAGCGTCCTTAATCTCGCTATTTTCGCTATTATTTTGGTCGTTATTTTCGTTATTATTGTTTTCATCCTGCTCGCCGCTTTCGTTTTTGCTGCTGTCAGGATTAAATTGATCTGCCTGATTGTTCATATCGTCCTTGATCATTTGGTCGATTTTGTCCTTTGCATCGTTAATCTCTGCATTGATATCGGACTTATCTTCATTTTTATCAAGCATATCCTCAACCTTGTTTTCAAGGTCGTTGATAACGTCATCAATCTTGTCTTGTGTTTCCTTGCTGATTTCGGAGTTGTCAACCTTATCCTTAATATCATCAATCGCGTCTTGGAATTCCTTTTGCTCGCTACCGACGATTTCTTCTCTTAAGTCGCCAACCTCTTCCTTAACGCTTTCGTTTGTTTCAAGCTTTTCGTTTGAGTTATTAATGTTCTCTTGAACCTTGTCAAAAGCATCCTTAATTTCCTCTTCGGTGCTTGTTTCATTCTTTTCAGCGTTTTCAGTTGCGTTCTTAAGGTCGTCTACAAACTCTTCCATTGAATCCTTCATCTCTGAATCAGGAGTTGTTGTGATCGCGTCGTGGATTTCGTCTGCAACCTTGTCAGCGTTTTCTTGCTTTTCTTGTTCAGTGAGGTTTTTGTCCTCGTTTGTTTCAGGGTCTTTACCGTTGATAAGGTTTTCAAGGTCCTTGAGTGCCTCGTCTATCTTATCTTGAGCTTCTTGCTTTTCTTGCTCAGTTTCTGCCTTGTTCAAGTCCTCAATTGCTTCGCCGAGGTTTTCAAGAGCTTCGCCCATTTCCTTCTCGGTTTCGTCTTCGCTTTCCTTGAGGTCGTTGTTCTTCAAGTTTTCAGCGATTTGCTCGTTTGAGTCCTTTTCTTGTTCGATTTCCTGCTCGAGCTTATTTTCAAGGTCTCTTAACTCTTCGTTAACTTCGTCCTTCTTTTCCTCTTCGGTCTTGTTTTCGTCCTTAAGGATTTCGTCGATGTCTTCCTTTACCTTGTCCATTTCCTCTTGCATTTCGTTCTTGTCTTGCTCGGTCATCTCGGATTCTTTAATTTCTTCCTCGATCTTTTCAAAGGTATCCTCTACCTTATTTTCGAGCTCGCCCATAACCTCGTCTTGGTAATCCTCAAGCTTTTCCTTGATTTGGTCAACGGTTTCTTGGAGGTCCTTGATGTCCTCAACTGCCTCGATAATTTCCTTTGTGGATTCAGCGAAGCCGTCCTCGATAACCTTAAGGATTGTGGACTCTGACATTGTTGGGCTGTTTTCCGCCTGCTCCATCTCGGTCAAATTGTCGCAGAAGCCGAGAAGCGCAACCTTGAGTGCGTGCATATCTTCTGGCACTGAAGCAACCTCGATTGCAGTTGTGATAGCGGTCTTTAATGATTCGTAAGTGATTCTTGATCTGTTAAGCTTGGACTTCAAGTTTTCCATAGCGGCAGTAACTGCGTCCTTGCCCTTTTGAATTTCCAAGGTGTTCTTTTCAGCTGCTCTTACAGCGTTGAAGAGCTCCTCGATAGCACAACCAAGCTCGTTTGTGATTTGGTTTTCCTTAAGAGCTTCGATAAGACTGATAATCTTTTGCTCTTCTTCCTCAACAACCTGCTCGAAATCTTGGATTGCATCTTGGATTGCTTCGTTTTCCTCTTCCGTGGAAATTTCTTCCTTTTCAAGCTTTTGGTCAAGCTCTTCCTTTACGTCCTCAAGCTGATCTCTCTTATCCTCTGTGATAGGAGCTTGCTCGATGATCTTGTCAATTTCCTCAAGAATTTCTTCTTTTGTTTGTTCGCTGCTGTCAGAATTGTTTTGTTCTTCAATTTCTTCTCTTTTAATGTCAATAGCGTGTGAAACAAGTGGAATTGTTGTAAATACGATCAATACAGCAAGCAAAAGTGCAACTGCTGAAAGTATTTTTTCCATAGGGAATTTAACAGTAACTGCTTCAAGATTGAATTCATCAAGCTTTTTCTTAGCGTCTTGTCTTTGCATTTGTGCAATCAATGATGTGTCCTCTTGGTACTCCATCATGGTAACAACACGCTCTTCAAGGCCGAGTGCGTCAACCTTTTTCGCGATTTGTTTGTTTCCCTTTTTGTAGGATGCAAGGTACATTGCCGCACCTGAAAGCACGCCTACGATAATTCCCGCTGCCAATGAAGCGGCAACGTTAACTGCGCCTATTACGATATCAACCCATCCGGGGATGTCTTGGTACATCCAGAAGGTGAACGCCGCTTTAACGCCAACGCCTGTTCCTCCGAGAGCCAAAGCACAGATGAGTGTTGCAACGAGACCTGCGAGCAAGCCAACTGCAATTGCTCTGATCACGGCCTCAAGCACTATCTTTTTCTTATAGGGCTTTAATAAATTGTGAAGATTCATAAATACCTCCTAAAGTATTTTACTATATAATTATAACACGCACATTTGTCTTTTGCAATAAAAATAAATTCAAAAGCGGATTTTCGCGTTTTTTCGGCGTTATGCACAAAATTTGTTTTTCGCGATAAGCGCTTCGGCTTTATTTTTTATCACTTTTTGCCAAAATCTCATGTGCGTTTTCGAGATTTTGACATCATTTTCGGGTTATTGCAACCGTAATATGCCCCTGTGAACCTGTTTTCTCGGTTGATTCACTTGGGCATACCACGGTTACTCCCTCGTCGGTGCTGTGCATTTTGCACGGCGGACAACGATTGAGCATCGCCCCAAGCAGTCGGGCAAGCTCGTTTTAGCCGTTCGGCTCTTAAAAACCACTCCTTTTCATCAAATTTTGTTTACGGAAAAGAACTATTTTAGCGCACTCTTTTTGGGTGCGGTAAAAAGCACTGTTTTCGAGGAAATTTTCTCCTCGCAATATGCCATATTTTGGCGTTCTTAGTTTATCACATTATATGTAGAAAATGTTGACAAAATCGAAAGTTTCAGTTTTGTCTCAACAACTTTTCGGGACAATTTCACAAGATTTTCACACAAGACGAATTTTGGCAGCTTTCAGCTAGCGCTCGGATGCAAAAATCAAGCCGAAAGCAGAAAAGCAGATACTGTCGCCGCGGTGGAAGCTCCCTACGCTCGCGCACTCGATAAATAGGAATAAAAATCCCCGTTTTGGGAAAAAATTTACTCAAACGAGGTGCATAATGAATTACGGTTGGATTTTTGAAAAATGCTTTGAAATTAAAAATGAAATCATCGCTTATCGGCGCGCGCTTCACTCCATTGCCGAGGTGCGGTTTGAAACGCAAAAAACACAGGAATTTATCGCGTGCGAGCTTGAAAAAATGGGCCTTTCGCCGCGCTTTCTCGGTGGCGGCATTGTATGTGAAATTCACGGCACAAAGGATAACGCCCCAAGCCCCTTCACTAATATAGACGGGAAATATAGCGGCGAGGTTACACGTGATAATAAAATAAATACAAAAAAGGAAAAATGTGTGCTTTTGCGCGCCGACATTGACGCGTTGCCGATTTGCGAAGCGACAAATTTGCCCTTCGCCGCCAAAAACGGAAATATGCACGCCTGCGGTCACGACGTCCACGCCGCCTCTCTTTTGGGTGCGGCTTTAGTGCTCTCGGAAAGCAAGGAAGCGTTTGGCGGCACAGTCAAGCTCGTCTTTCAAAGCGCGGAGGAAATTCTTTCGGGTGCTAAGAAAATGATAAATGCGGGGGTGCTTGAAAATCCGAAGGTCGATTTTTGCGTTGCCATTCACGCGGTGGTGGGGACGGAGCTTGAAACAGGGACGTCAATCGTTCCAAGCGGAGGGATGAGCGCGCCGTATGCGGATTTTTTCAAAATAACGGTTGTGGGAAAGGGCGGCCACGGTGCTGTGCCCAAGGAAAGCAAAAACGCCGCCTCAGCAGGGGCGGCAATAGCGGTATCGCTTGACGAGCTTGCAAAGCAGGAGAAAAAAGAAAGCTCGCTCAGCGTTTGTCAAATAATCAGCGGAAATGCACCCAACGTCATTCCCGAAGCATGCGAGATACACGGCACGGTGAGATCTCTCTCGCCTGAAGCAAGAGAAACAGTGATATGCAAAATGAAGGAAATTTGCACCAGCGCCACGCTTAGCCACGGCTGCACCTCGAAGCTTGAAATTACAAGCAGCGCAAGTGCACTGTTTTGCAACGAAAATTTAGCAAAAAGTGCCGAGGAGTGTCTAAAATCGGCATACAAATCGCCCAAAAATCCAACCAATGCAACGGTAGTCGGCGCGCCGAAAAGCAAGCTAAAAGCAAGCACCCCAAGCGAGGATTTTGCCGAGTTCGCAATACGCACTCCATCTCTTTTAATCGGTCTTTGCGCAGGCAAAAAAAGCGATGGCTATCCCCACCCACTCCATAGCCCTTTCACAACCTTCGACGAGAGTGCGCTCCCCTTCGGCGCCGCAATTTACTCATCGCTTGCATTATGCTTTTTAGAGGATTCACCCATCAAAGCAACCGTCAAAAAGCTATGAAAAATCAAACACCAAGCCGTCCGTGCACCGCGCCTACGAATTATCAAGGCATAAGCTGCCAAAGATGCTCATGAAATAACAAAAACACAGGGTTTTTGGGCACCCTGTGTCTGTTTTTAATCAAAATTAAAGTCTATTCCAACGTAATCAAGCTCTGCTTGGTAATTCGAAATATTACCATTTGAAAGTGTTTGAAGCTTTCTTTTTTGCTCAACAAACTTCTTTGGATGGAACAAAATCCACACCCATCGGCACACCCAAGCGAATGGCAAAAGAAATGGCGCTTTTCTTATAAATCTGTAATGCCGCTGCATCGTGCTGTATTCAGGGAACGCACTCATAAACAAGCGCTTAATTCTTACGTTCTTGGAGCTTTTAGAAATTTTCAAGCCCTGCGAAAGTAAATGTGCTTCGGCGGTTCCATATGCATTTCCCGAAAAAATCTTATGTGTTAAAAATGCGCTTTTCTCATCACATTCCAAACCGTTAAACCATACGTCAACAAGCGTTTTTGTGTTCAGCCAAAATCTAAGAAGCTGAAGCGCTGCAAGCTCATTCTCGATATATTTCCAATCAAGGTTTGGATATTTTTTCAGATACAAATGGAAATCACAAACGTGCTTAACACCGATGCCGCCGTCACGGTAATGCTTTGCATAGTGAACGAACGTGTAAATAAAGCAATCCTCGTCGCTCATTTTCCATTCAGAACCATCTTGAACGGTTGCCAGACGCCAACCGTCACCGAAATATTCATAATAATCCTTATTATAGGACGGAACGAGACGCTTGTGAAGCTCTATATGGAATTTGTTTTCTTTGTTCCACACAAGCTCGTGGTCGCTTTCAAAATTTTCGGTATAGCCGAGCGAGGTCATAATTTCGCTGATTTTTGAATACTGCTCTTCCTTTATAAGTATATCGGCATCACTCATCAGTCGCATTTCCTTGCGCGGGTAAATTTGGCGAAGCACTGTGCCCTTAAGCAAAAGATATTCAATTCCTGCTTCGTCGAAGCGCTTTTTTATAGATGCGATTTCACATTCCTGCATATCGCTAAAAAAAGCATATGCAATTGCAGATTTAACAAGGCGCTTGCCGTCGTCGCTTTCAAAGATACCATCCACCTTTTCAAGCCCCGCCACAACAAGCGGAGTTATCTGCATTGATTTAGAAAAGCCGTAAAGTCGCTTGAAATCAAGCTCACCCGAAAGTGTCGGCACGCCACCATCAAGTGCCGCGCCAATTATCGATATAACATCCTTTTCAAATGAAGTTAACATAAATCCTTTTCCGCCACATAGGTGGCATTTTTTCATTTTTTACACACAAACGCTGTTTTGTTGGCTTTGCACCGAATTTCTCATATTTTCGGAAGAGGCATTTCAAACATTAAATTCACACCTCCACGCCTCAACACCAGAGCCGGCAAAAACGCTATCAAGTCGCTTTGTTAAGTCATTAATGGAAACGCCTTTTTTCATAATCACCTGCAAAAATCCACCACCACCTGCGCCACAAATCATTTTTCCGTCAATCAGGTCATCAATTGAGATAAATATCTGATCAATGCACGTGTTTGTGCTTCCCGCATCAAGCTTTTTAGAAAGCTCCCAATGCTCGCAAAGAAGCTCGGCAAAGCCGTCGACATCACCGCCTTCAAGCTTGATTTTCATTTGCTTTGCAAGCTCTTGAATTCCAAAAAGAGCGTGGCAAGTGTCCGAATTTGATGCAATATACTTGCCAACAACCTCGCGAAGAAGGTTTCTCGCAAGACGTCTTTGCCCCGTGTAAATTATGGCAAAGCGTTCATTTAATTCCTTCAAGGTCGCATCACTAAGATTTAGCTTTTGGCAGCTAATTTTCTGCTCAAGTCCTTTTTCCGAGGTGATGAGTTTGAAGCCGCTTGTCGCTCCTCCAATTTGGTCCTGCCATCCGCCACCCGTTGACATAATTTGCTCCATAAGAATAACGGTTTTATAAACATCGTATTCGTGCGCAACCACGCCAAAGAAGTCAAAAAGGGATTTTACACACGCTGCTGAAAGAATTGAGCTTGTGCCAAGACCCGAGCCGCGTGGGATTTTAATTGCTTGAGTTGAAAGGTAGATGCCGCCGCCAAGCTTCTTGAGTATTTTTTTAAGACATCCCTCGCCGCTTGCAGGGATAACTCCCGTTGCAATGAGCGCCGCCTTATGAAGCGCAAAGGGATCAGCCGGATCCTTACATGATTGAAGTTCCCCAAGTGAAACAAACTCTTTATATGTGCCATTGTCCTCACTTGCAAAAACAACTGAACATGCATCCGTTTTTCTTACAATTGCCTCAATAGGGCACTCACCGTTCAGCTTAATTGCTGCGTTGAGAACCGTGCCACCATTTTCGTTGCAATACGGTGGTGTATCGGACCAGCCACCTCCAAAGTTAACCCTTACAGGCAAGCGCGTTATCGATTCATCTTTTGCAATTTTCAGTCCGCGCGCGCAGTTTGATGCACCTTCATTTAATGCAATAAGCGACTCGCAAATAGTATCGAAGCACGCCTTGTAATATTTTTCGCTAGCATCGCCGTTTGTTAGGCGCGAGAGGTAATAATAAGCTCTGATTTTTTTTGAAAACTCGTCAAGCACCATATTGCTTTGAAGCTCGGCATAGCTAAGCAAGCGCTTTTCTATTCTTTTCGGCAAGCCGTTTTTGAAAATTTTCTCAAGCTCACCCGTTCCGCTTCTCCTCTCGATGGCCTCAATAATAAGCTCGCATTTTACGCGGTCGTCAAGCTTAGCTTGCCAAAGTGGAATGTCCGCCGAGTCAGCCATATTAAAACTCTCGCACAGTGAAAGTGCCGCGTCACCAACGACACCGCCAAGTGTGTTTTCAAGCGCTTCGTCAATTGTTTTCGCAGGGGTGAAAAGCTTTGCTTGCCAAAGTGGGCGATCAATCGCCTTGCCCATATATTTGTTTTCCTTTGGATTATCCGAAACGCCATACATTCTAACAACAAACATACCGTCCTTGAGCTTAAGCCCGTGTAAAACAGTATTGTCAGGAATTTTTTGCCCTGCTAAGGTGACACCACTGATTACGCAATTCCTTCCAATCTTGGTGTTTTTGTGAATGTAACTATCTTCGATGTAAGAGCCATCACCAATAATAGCATTTCTTGTGCTGATGTACGAATTTGAAGCCGCAAAATGCTCACTTTTGCTATTAGTGTTTACGTTTGACGACCAATCAAGATATGAATACTCAGGCATATCCACAGTCATCAGCTTAAGAAGCTCTGTCGTTGTGCCAAAATGGATGAATGAAGCGGGCGAAAAACGCAAAAGCTTCATTTTATATATATGCAACTTGTCCCAAATTGCTTTTCTGCACAAGGCAAGCTCGGGCGAAAAATCCCCCTCCGGTGTTTCCTTATAAAAGTCGTCAAGTGTACTTTCAGTCGCAAGCGGATAAAGAAAATCCGCGTAAAATGACAAGCGCACGTGCTCGTTTACATATTCGTTAAAGCTTTTATCGCTTAACACAAGCGAATAGAGATCATTTAGCATGGTGCCACCGAAAATAACCGCACCTGTATCTATATTTACATTGTCGCTCTTGTCCGTCGCGCCACATTTTTTGAGCGTTTCAACGCTTTGCTTGTGCAAAAAACGCGCCACATTTCCTTCACTGTCACCCAAAAATACGCCATGATTTTTGCCCGTCTGCACGTTTTCTTTAATGGAAAGCGCCATCGCACCGCTTGAGTAAAAATCGAGCTGAAGCGGATTAAACAAAAGCAGTACGTCACCCGAGCAAACAAGCATACCGTCTGCCATACGTGCAGGCACGCCCGTCATGCCGATAATAAACTCATCAAAAAGAGTTGAGCGACGTCCATCGCCAAGCTCGCGTGGAACGGGAGAGAAAAGTTTACCGCACGCGGAGTACTGTGGCACGCGCTTGGAATCTCCTCCCGAGTGAATACAAAGAATCTTTTGTCCGCGAAAATCTTCGCTCCCGCGGTGATTTGCTACGTATCTCAGCACATTAAGGGTTGCGCCTCCAGAGCCAACGCGTTTTCCGTTAGGATCAGGAAGCACCGCATAGTGCGTCCTAGCAGGAAGCTTTCCGCTATCTATTCTATTTTTAATTTGCAGGCGATAAAACTCCGCCTGCGCCTCATTTGAGGCGGTCAAAATAATATAATCCCATAAAGGATATTTTTCCTTCTTCAGCGACCTCTCGTACTCCTCATACGAATCGAGGTACGACTGTCTTAAAAATAGGTTTTTATAGTTAGGCATTATAGCTCCTTTAAAATTCTTTTGGTTTATAAATCTATCTGTTTTTATACATTTTTTCGTAGTAATTTTGGTACTCTCCTGAAATGATGGTTTCCCACCACTCTCTATTTTCAAGATACCATTTTATTGTTTTATCAATACCATCGGCGAATTTTGTTTCAGGTAACCAGCCAAGCTCACTGTGAATCTTTGTTGGGTCTATGGCATAGCGCATATCATGCCCCTTGCGGTCGGCTACATATGTAATCAAATTTTCGCTTTTTCCGAGTTTCTTGCAAATAAGCTTAACTATATCAATATTTGCCATTTCATTGTGCCCGCCAACATTATATACCTCACCAACTCTACCCTTGTGGATTATCAAATCTATCGCCTTACAGTGGTCTTCAACGTATAGCCAATCGCGTACATTTTCGCCTTTTCCGTACACAGGTAGGTTTTTTTCATTAAGCGCATTAGCAATCATAAGCGGAATTAGCTTTTCAGGAAAGTGATAAGGACCATAGTTATTTGAACACCTTGAGATTGTTACAGGCAAGCCGTAGGTTCTGTGATAGGCAAGCACTAAAAGGTCGGCGCCCGCCTTAGATGAACTGTATGGACTACTTGTATGTATAGGAGTTTCCTCAGTAAAGAACAAATCAGGGCGGTCAAGTGGTAAATCGCCATAAACCTCGTCGGTTGACACTTGGTGATAGCGGTCTATGCCGTATTTACGGCAAGCATCCATAAGCACCTGCGTTCCGAGAATATTTGTCTTTAAGAAAACCTCAGGATTATCTATTGAACGGTCAACGTGACTTTCCGCAGCAAAGTTTACTACTATATTCGGTTTTTCTTCCTCGAATATTTTGTATATCGCCTCACGGTCGCATATATCAGTCTTATAAAATTTAAAATTAGAGTTCTTTAGTGCACACTCAAGTGTTGAAAGATTACCCGCATACGTAAGACAGTCAACGCATACTAATTTGTAATCGTTGTACTTTTCCAACATATGATAAATAAAGTTTGAGCCAATAAAGCCCGCTCCGCCTGTTACGATAATAGTCATATTATTTTCCTTCCTTCGCGAGGGATATTAAATATTGTCCATAGTCAGTCATTTTCAGTTTTTCGCCAAGTGCAAGAAGCTGTTCCGTTGTTATAAAGCCACGGCGCCATGCAATTTCTTCAATGCAAGAAACGTAGAATCCTTGACAGTCTTGAACGGTTTTTACAAATTCAGATGCTTTAAGCATGCCCTCCGGCGTGCCTGTGTCAAGCCAAGCCATACCTCTGCCAAGGAGCGCCACTTTCAATTCACCCATTTCAAGATATGTATTGTTTACAGCGGTTATTTCTATCTCTCCGCGCGCTGACGGTTTTACATTTTTAGCAATCTCCACAACTCTGTTATCATAGAAATAAAGACCCGGTACAGCATAGTTGGATTTTGGGATTTGTGGCTTTTCCTCAATTGAAACTACCTTATGGTTTTTGTCAAATTCTACAACGCCAAATGCACGTGGATCCTTAACTGGATAACCAAAAATGGTCGCCCCTGTGTCGTTTTTCATTGCTTCATTCAAAATTTTTGTAAGATTTGGACCATAGAAAACGTTATCGCCGAGAATCAAGCAAACGCTGTCGTTTCCTATATGCTCCTCACCAAGAATAAATGCATCAGCAAGACCGCGAGGAGTTTCTTGCACTTTATAGGAAAGCTTTATTCCTATCTCCTCACCCGTACCAAGGAGTTTCTCATAAACAGGAGTATCTTCAGGAGTGGAAATCACCAAAATATCCTTGATCCCTGCAAGCAAAAGTATTGATAACGGATAGTAAATAAGAGGTTTGTCATAAATCGGCAAAAGCTGTTTTGATACCGCCTTTGTCATAGGATAAAGTCTCGTTCCCTTTCCTCCTGCTAAAATAATACCTTTCATATATACTCCTTAATTTAGAATAATGTCGCAAATTTTATCTACTGTTTCAACATCAAGGTCCGCATAGAGCGGCAAGGTTAAAACATGATGCGCTATATGCTTTGCAACAGGAGTTTTTTCTTCTCCCGCTGTTTCCAAATCCTTATAGCACTCAAATCCGTTTATTAACGGATAAAAATACTTTCTTGCTGTAATATCTTTTTCTTTTAATTTTTCAAATATTTCATCACGTGTGCATTTGTAGCCATCAAAAACCACAGGGAAATACGCATAATTCGTTTCTACATCCTTTTGACAAGGACAAAGAACTATGCCTTCAGTATCTGCAAGACGCTCGCGATAGCGTTTAACAGCTTGTCCTCTTTTTGCAATTTCCTCGTTTATATGACGCAAATTACAAATACCCATTGCGGCTTGAAACTCGTTCATTTTAGCATTTCCTGCCACATAAATTCCATCCTCAGGTGTATGCAATCCAAAATTTTTCATATCATTAAGCTTTTCATAAAGTGAGTCATCGTTATATGTAACTGCACCACCCTCAATAGTGTTAAACACCTTCGTCGCATGGAAGCTAAACATTGAGGAATCACCAAAATTGGCAGACGATACTCCCTTATATTTCACGCCGAATGCATGCGCGGCATCATAAATCACCTTCAAATTATGCTTTTGGGCAATTCTTTCGATTGACTCTACATCGCACATATTACCATAAACATGAACAGGCACAACAGCCACTGTTTTCTCAGTTATAAGCGCTTCTATCTTGGACACATCTATTGTGTAGTCCACAGGATTTATATCGCAAAAAACCGGAACAAGCCCATTTTTTGCAATTGCATGAGTGGTTGAAGCAAAGGTGAACGGAGTTGTGATAACCTCTCCGCCCGAGGGAAAGCCCATAGCGGAAATAGCAATTTCGAGCGCTAAATGCCCATTTGTAAAAAGAGTTACGTTAGGTGTATTTAAGTATTTTTTCAACTCTGTCTCAAGCTGCTTGTGCTTTGCCCCGTTGTTGGTTAACCAACGCGAGTCCCAAAGCTCCTTTATTTCCTCACAATACTCTTCATATAAAGGCATTGATGAGCGAGTTACGTTAATCATATTATCCTCTTTATTATGCCTTCAATCCGTAAATTAACGGAACAAGTGCAATTATTGTTATATATGAAATTACATCGAATATTAATGAATATTTTGCATAGTCCTTAAACTTGTATCCGACGCACATTGACATTCCAAGTGTAGAGCTTGCAAGCGGGCAGCTCAATGCCATTCCTGATGCAAGTGTTATTCCGAGTGCAAACGCGTATGTATTTAAGCCCAAGTCTGGAGCTATTGCAATAACTATTGGTAAAACTATCAAAATGGCTGTCGAATTCGACATAAATTCGCTGCTCACTTGAATTAATAGCACCAATATGCAGAAAAGAATAAACGGACTGAGTTTATCACCAATCAAATAGCTGAATCCTTTAGCTATAAGATCCGTGCCTCCTGCGGCTTCCAACGCTTTAGCGAGACCAAGGCACCCGCCAAGTCTGCCAACTATGTTCCAGTTGACTGCGGTTATTGCCTTTTTTTGAGTTATGCATCCTGTAATTATGCAGAGTAATGCCGCTGTTGTGCTTGTTACAGCAAGAGGAACCCACTCAGTAATGTAAAATAAAACTGTCAAGGAGAAAATAACAGCAATTATTATTTTTCTTGCCTTGCCTTCCTTCGGCGATTCTTGCGGAATTGAATATTCAACATCACTGCTTTCATCTTCTTTCCCCCAAATCCTTTTTGCGAGTTTTCTACCTATTGTAAGACAATATACTAGTCCAAAAATAATAAGTATGCCGCCCACCAATGTAAAATCAAAGGTTTTAAAGGTTCTAAGGCCTGCCTCCTCTAAAAGTCCTTGCGCTGTCATTTGTTGAGTAGAACCAACAAGTGTAGATGCACCGCCTATTACGCAACCAAACGCTATCGGCATAATCAAATTTTTAGCACGAACGTTTTGGTTAGAGGCAGATAATCCCATAATTATAGGAATGAATATCGCAAGAACCGCTGAATTGGTTAAGAATGCCGACATAGCAGCAGAAACCAAGTACGTACCTATAATAAGTTTTATTTCAGAGCCCTTGGATATCTTTACAATCCAAGCGCCTATTGTTGCAGCCAGTCCCGTCTCTGAAATAGCTGCACCAATCACCATCACCCCAATGGTCAAAACCACTGTGCTCGAGGCAAATTGTCCAAACGCTGTTTTGAAATCACATACACCAAACAAAACCATCGCCACACATCCAAGTATAGCGGTTGTCGCCATGGGAAGTCTATCCCATACGAAAATGCCTATACAGACGACAAATATAATTAAGCTAACAACATCTATTGGCATTTTTATCCTTTCTATATCAAAAGATTAGTATCGAAGTTTGGCAATAGCATGTTGTTTCCTTGCTCGTCCAATACCTTAACCATCTTTTGAATTTCATTTATCACGTCTCTAAGCTCCTCGAAAGAGTCTTTTACTATAAAAAATCTTATGTGGCTTTGATGTAAAGTGCCACTTTTGGGGATGGTGTCACCCTCCTTATATCGAACGATCGTTTCTACAACACCATCCAACTTAGATGCTTCTTTAACACCTATAATTTTAGATATCCTTCCACCACCATTCAGCAAAGAAAGCAAACAACATTTTTTTCCTTTTAAATTTGCATCCTCCAAATTAATATCGCCGTCCATTTTTCCGGTCAACGCATAGTTTGTAAGCAAGTGCAGTATATTTATGCCGTTAACTCTATGTACAAATCTAAACAAAGCCGTTCCGCCCATTCTCAATCCAGCTTCAAACAAAACTATGTTTTTACCATCTGTCACGCCTTGCACAAAAACCGTTCCGTTTTCCAATCCAATACTCTTAAACATTCTAATTACATTTGCGTTTATTGTTGAATTATAAACACCCATAACCTTTGATGGATACACATATGCATTGGGCAACGGAAGCAATCCTTTTTGAGAACGATCAAGATATTTTGTTCCTATAGTCGAAAGCTTATATTCTCCATCTATTATTGTGTAAGCCGCACTGAATTCCGCTCCAACGATATATTGCTCCACTAACGCTTTTTTTGTATAGGACTTCTGTACAGCCGCTTTGTATCCTTTTTTTAGTTCATCTTTATTGTAACAAACGGTTATTCCAACAGCAGCCCCTTGGTCGACAGGTTTAACTATCACAGGATAATTCAAACTATCAAGTTTCTCCTCATCTGTACAGTCACCTATGTCGTATTCCTCAGCTACCGGCACGTTGTTTGTCTTACACAATGTTTTAAACGAAAGCTTATTTTGACACAATTCCCACTGTTCATCATTGAAATAGCATGGAAGATTTAATGTAGTAGCTACCGATCTTACAGATCTTAAATTAACCTCGCTCACCCCGCAAAAAACACCGTCTATTTTTTCTTTTTTTGCAAACTCAACAAGCTTATCTACATCAGTTGTGCTAATCATTTCGGTTTGATCTGCATTCCTTTTTGCAGCAGATTTTTCCACAGGCAAATAGTCTGCGACTATCACATATGCTCCTTCTGACCTTGCATAATCTACGATTTCGACACTTCCCACTGATGTTCCCAATACTAATAATTTTTTATTCTTAAATTTTCCCATTTTCATTATTTTGTAACAACACGAACATATTTTTCAATATTATTCATTACTGTTTCTAACTCTTCCTCACTATCAAATTTAAGCACCACAGTTCCTATTGCCGCGTTCGCAGCACTAAATCCCTCAATCATATCACCATTTGCAACCCACAAGTCAGTCTCAACAATATTTTTCTTTATTTCTTCTGAAATGTATAGATTTTCAAAGCATCCGCAATTATCGCTGTGAAGAATTATTTCAGCCCAACATCCGTTGTATGGTTTTTGCTCTATCGACTCTATTGGCATTCCAACCGCCGCTCTTACAGCGTTTGTGATTAAATCAACGCCGGTTGCATATCTTAAACATTCAGCAAGTCTGTTGCCGCCTCCGCGTGGAGAAAGTTCCATTATGTATGCTTTCCCGTTTGTTGCTTCTCTAACCTCAATATTATAAATCGAAGTCTTCATATCAAGAAGCGTCAAAAGCCGTTGTATTTCATCCGTTAAGTACTCTTGATTTTCCTTTGAAATTGATGACGGCCAACTATACGCGGCTGGAGTATATGGGTTTTCAGCCTTCTCGTCAAATCGCTGACTTGAAAACGAAACGAACTTCAATTTTCCATCAACAGAAAAGCTATCTGTATCCGATGAAAACCCCTTCTTTTCTATAAAATCCTCAATAATAAATTCCTTGCCAATTGAAAACGAAAGTGCATATTCTATGCTTTCCTTCAAGTTTTTTCGATCGTCAACTCGAGTAACTCCCTTGCTTCCTGCTGAATCTGTCGGCTTTACAATAACGGGCCAATTGAAAATATCCACGTCTGTCAGCGCATCCTCGATATTTTTATACCCTCTTGCAACTGGAACGTTAAATCCGTTTTGTGCAAGGAATTTTCTAAACTTTCCCTTGTTTTGTAGGATTGAAACGGATTCATATGAGCCACTATGCGGCAAACCCATTTTCTCAGCAACGTACGCGGCTGTAACCACACCGGGGTCGCAGGCGAAAGACATTATTCCATCAATTTTAAGTTCTTTTGCTTTTTCCAAAACAGCATCCTTATCGACGATGCTCACATTACAATATTCATCAGAATATTTATGTGCTATGTTATTCGGTAAGTAGTCGCATGTTATAGTATATATTCCAAGCTTTTTTGATGCTTCTATAACAGGAAGAATATATCTCGAACCTCCAAGCAACAATAGCTTTTTCTTATGCACAGCCCCCATACTTCTCCTTTATGATTTTCTCAAAATTTTCTTTATAATAGGCTTTATTCTCGACATTAAAAATCTAAACCCCTTTAATCTGAATATTGCAGAAAGTGCAATGTAAATCGCTACTCCCGAAAGCACTTGTATAATCAAAACAACAATGCTTGGCAATTTTACAAACGAAATTGCATAAACCGCCCCAAGCATTATTCCCGATACCAAATAACCAAGAGTTCCGCCATCATATTTTTTGCCTATCACCAAGCTTCTCAAGTCCTGACAAATAGCACCAAACAAGCCCATAGCAAAATGCTTCTTGCCAAACATTTACTCGTCTCATATCCGCGACAAACAAAAGTCAGAGTGCAGTCAATTGAATTTCTTTCCAATCTTGCTTAAAAACATTCTTTTTATAAGTTCCAAAACCACTCTATACGGCTTTGGCTTGAATATAACGCAAAACAGAACATATATAATAACACCTGAAATAATTTGAATTAAAAGCGTCAAAATAGGAGCAAGCGAAAACAACGTAATGGCATGAACAGCTCCACCCATAATTGCCGACATAACAAACGGCAACCAAATATCTCTTATCATATTGGCGAGTGAATATCCTATATACTTCTTCACGTAGTACGATGCGATAAATAAATTGAGCGTCGACGATATAATGGAACCTATCATAATTGCATATATTCCCAAAGGGATACACGCAAAAATCAAAACTAATGTTATTCCTTTTCCAATCAGTGAAAGTCTTAAAGTTATATTGCTTTTACCGAGTGCATTTAACGCGTGAGTTCTATGCGAAAGCGGCCAAAACATACACATTATGCAAGCAAGCTGCATATATGGCACGCTTGGCAACCATTTCTCTGTTAACAGAACCATCGTAAGCGGCTCGGCCACTGCAATAAGCCCAAACATAGCAGGCAAAACAATAAACATACTAACTGATATAGATTTGCTAATTGCCGCCTTCATTGCCTTCAAATCATTTTGAAGCTTTGAAAACGTAGGGTACAAAACCTCAGTCATACTTCCATCAAGCGAGGTCATTACCGTTTGAGGTGTTTGCTGCCCTCGTTGATAATATCCAAGCTCTGTTGCGTTAAAAGCCCTGCCGATTATAAGCGAATGTATATTGTTAAAAACCGTATTCAACAAGTTTGTTACAAGCACCTTGGAGCTAAACGAAAACATTTTTTTCACGCGTCGCAATGAAAACTTCAACTTTGGTGTCCAGTTAACGGTTGAAAAAAGCACAAGCGCTCCCGCCAAGGTGCCAAAAATTTTCGAATACACCATCGACCAGGCTCCGGCACCGATAAATGCAAAGGTTATGCCAACCACGCCCTGTACAGAAACGTTTGATATGTTTCTAAAGAAGCTTTTCTTAAAATCAAGTTGTCTTGAAAGTATTGCGTTTGGCACAGCAGCAAAGGCGCCAACCACAACATTTAATGAAAGAACTCGCATTATTCTTGTAAGAATTGGTTCTTTATAAAATTCAGCGACAAACGGTGCAATGGTGAATAAAATTGCATACAGAACAACCGACATCACCATATTTGCAATAAACACAGAGGAAAAATCAGTTTCGTCAGCTTTTTTCTTTTGTATTAGTGCTGTTGTAAGTCCTTGCAAAATAAAAACATCGGAAATAGTAATGAAAATAGTTAAAAGGCCAACGATTCCATATTCTTCCGGCAAAAGGAGTCTTGCAAGAACAATTTGAATAATAAGCTGCATTCCTTGCCCGCAAAGCTTCTCAAGGAACTTCCATACCATTCCGCCGACAGCCCTTTTTTGCAAATTTTGGTCCATTATTTTTCTATCTTTCTATTATTTAATTTTCTTTTAATTTCCTTGAATAAATCACCGTATCTTAATACAATAAAGATGCGTTCTATTTTTCTAATAAACGATATAAACGGTGTATTATATCCTACCATTCTGTTGCGCTTTTTTTCATATTTTTCATCATTAAATACATATTTGGGGTGGTTGAGCGGAAATTCCAGCTCGTACGTTTTCATATTAAAGACCTTTCTGACGGTTCTTGGAAATTTTTTCAAATCCACCGCATGAGCCGCACCATTATTTGCCCCAATGTTTGATATCATATTGTATTTTGGCACAATTTGAAGTCTATTTTGCGCATACATATTAAATTCATGCCAAAATTCTCCAGCAGCTACATGTCCCTCATAATACTCCTGCCTTGAATATGCATCAATTCTTTTCCAAATCATTTTGTTCTTTTTTGTATGATGTTTAAGATTCTTCATAACATAAGGATCTTGAGCATATGTAAAATCTCCGCGTTCCATAATTACACGACGCCATGTTGCCACGCCCCAAATAGAACCTTGGCGTGAGAAGAAATAGTCAGTGTTAACATCCTCATAAACACCCAAATGGTTCATGCCGCAAACACATTCAACTCTTTGGTCATCCTTATATTTTTCAAGAAGTTCAGCACAATATCTAAAAAATGATACGGACGGAATTATGTCATCTTCTAAAAAAACGCACCTATCCACTTTGTCCCAAAGAAACGATGAAACCTTTCTACTCATTGCGTAAAGCCCGTTGTTCTTTTCTTCATAGAACTTATAAACAGTACACTCCCAGTCGATTTCGTTATCAAACATCGCTCTTCCTCTGTTTATTTCTTCCCATTCCTTTTCATTTCTTCCGCCATCGGATTGAATGAACAAAATGCTTGGCCGCGCTTTTTTTAACACCTCAAACTGCTTTCTTAAGCATTCGTATCTTATCCAAATGTTCACCTTAACGGGAACGTCAATCAAAAACGGCTTTATTTCCATTTTTCTCCCCTTTGTATTGTTTTCATTTTCCTTCAAACAATTTTATATATTCTTTAAATCTGTCATTTTTGTCAAAACATAACGCACGATTTCGACAATCGCTGTTAGAATATACCTTATCGGTACATGCGTTCAAAATCCCTGCTAACATAAGTTCAACATCATTAACATTCGTAGCAATTCCACTATTTTCATCAATTATCTCAGGGCTACCTCCCGTCCTGAACGTAACAACGGGTGTGCCACATGCAAGCGCTTCCATATTAACTGTTGGGAACGTGTCCTCGCGTGTTGGATTTGCAAAAACATCACTCGCTGAATAAATCTCGGCGAGCTCAGCTTGATTCGATGTTCGATGAATAGAAATAATGTTGCTAGGCAATTTTTTGTCAACATTATCATCCGTGCCAACAAGCACGATTTGATAATTGCTTGGAAGCTCACTTGCAAGCTTAACGAAAACGTCAAGTCCCTTTCTTTTGCCCCAACCAAATGCGACACCAAGCACGATTTTCTTTTCCTCGAGCCCATGCTTCTTTCTGAAGTCACTTTCTATCGGTTTAAAAACGCCAAGGTCGATGCCGTTGTTTATCACCTTGACCTCGTAATCCTTGAGAAAAGACTCCTTTACCAAGCTAGCAAGCCAGCGTGAAGGAGTGACAATAGTTAAATCCTCAACTCCCAAAAACCACTCTTTCTTTAAGCGGTGCATAAGCTCCGTCTTATCAACGTATGCCCCGGGATATTCACGGTACTGTGGACAATCGTGACAATTGGTTCTCCACTTATCGCACTCTGCCATAATAAAGTGCGGGCACTGTCCTGTAAACGCCCAGCAGTCGTGAAAGGTCCAAACGGTTTTTATTTTGTTTTTCTTTATATAGTCAAAAAGCATAGGAAGGTTTATATTCCAACAATGAAGAATATGCAGATTTATTATATCCGGCTTAAATTCATCAAGTTTTTTTAGTAGCTTTTTGGTGTCATTTTTTGAATAACAACCATTTTTTCCTGTTATCCGCGCCATGCTCATATGATAGATCTTTCCAAGAAAAGACCCAATCATAACATCATCGTCAATGTTCTTTTTGCACTTTTTTGTCCAACTAAAATATGTTAACGTTTCGTGTCCGTTATCCTTAGCCGCCTTTGCAATGCCGGCTACAATTTTTCCCGTACTGCCATATGGCACAGCGTTCAAAAAGAATATTCTCATCCGAACAACCCCGCTAAGTTTATTTGATATGTTCTGTATGATTCCCACATGTCATTTGTGAAGAATGAATAATACCTTAAAATATATACTACAAATAACAAAGCCGGGAATAAATAAACATTTATAAGTTTTAGAATATCATTTTTTTCATTCTTGTAGTTGTGTTCAATTATACCTGGTAAAGCAACCAACGAGAAAATATCAAGGTATTGCTGCAAGCGAGTCATCATATTAAGCTTATATGCAAGAATTGCAAAAAAGAGTGCGAACATATAAAGCTTTGTATATGCAAGCGTTTTCCCCTTAAGCTTTCTCACATTCATAAGCACATAAACCAAATATAATGAGGTTAAAATTGTTGAACGCAATGAATTACCTTCATTTTCCAGGTAAAGGCGAATGTGAGTAGAGCTTGTAAACTCCTCGAACCATCCAAGCACGATCTCAAAAAAGTTAGAGGTCAAGAGCAAGGATCCCAACACTGCTACAAATGCAATGATAAAACCACGGCTTATCTTTTTTTCATTTGCTATGAAATAAAGAGGCAGGAAGACAATCGCTGAAAAATGAAACAGAGATGCCAACAATATCAAAACAATAAATATTATAGGTTTTTTCTTTAATGCAAAATATACTGCGAGCATTAACATAACCATTGCCAAACACTGTCGCATAGCAGATAGATTTGATAAAAATATATACGGATTTAAAGCAAAAATGAATACTGCTATACCGTGATAACCTGCGTTAACATTTCTTTTGATTAACATGTATACTGCAAACAAAAAAATAAAACTTGTTACCGCTAAAAGCATTTGATATGTAGGCATAATCTTATTCAACCACACATACAAAACATCGTTTGATATATGTGAAAACGTGCCCGTCATTTTTATCTCATTAAATGTATTTAAATATGAAAAATAGTCGTTTCCAAATCCGTATCTTAACGCGCTAAAAATAAACAGTACTATAAACGATACTGCAATTAGAGACTTTTTATGATGTCTTAAAAATGCTATTAGCGTAGAAACAAGTAGCGTTAAATGAACCATTGTCTTTTCCTTCTATCGAAATTATAAAAATTTAATTATTTTCTCTGCTTGCTTAACGTTGTTTTTCTCATTAAGCACGAAATTTCTTGCATTTTCGCCGAGCGCTTTTCGTTGCTCGCTTGGCATATTGGCGACCTCAAGGATTTTCTCCTTCAAATAATCCTTGCCGAGTGAATCGAGCGGAACAATATAGTCAAAGTATTCATCGGGAATCCCCTTGATTCTCGTTGACAAAACAGGGTTGCCCGATACCATATATTCGAAAATTTTTGATGGGAAGCAGTAGGTGGATGCTGGCTCGCTCGGGTCGCGAGTGGAAATAAGCATCGTTGCTTCCTTTTGCTTGTTAAGAAGGTCAAGGCGCGTTGGCAAATAGCCAAGATATTTTATTCTAACATCCCCGCTTGCCCTCTCGCTGATCAAATCAACCGCATTGCCGTTGCCCGTTAGCCAAAGCTCGTAATTTTCGGGCAATTCCGAAAAAGCGTCAAGCAGCTCTTTTATACCGTATCTTAAATCAAGCACACCCGAATACATTACAGAAACTGTATCTTCGCTTGACTTTACATTTTCGTTTGCCATAAGGGAAGCATCGTATGAGCCCTCCATAACGGTCCACGAGCCATCCTTAAGCCCCAAAAACTCTGCCATATGCCTTGAATAAAGAATATACTTGTCCACATAACCCATATGGCGCTTTATGCTTTGCCAGTCAATCTTTTTAAGTATCTTTTTCAAGGTGGACATGTTCATATCCATATACTGTGGAAGGTCGGGAACTATTTGAACGATTTTTGCATTCTTAATTATTTTCTTAACCGCACTCGCCGCCGCCATAAAATACGTTGCCATTTGGTAAACAAAGACGGTTACTTCCTCGTTTTTATTGTCGTGCGCCCATTTTTTTGCTTCCTTCACAAGCGCGCGTCTTTTCGAGAGAAGATTTATATAAGGTCGGTTAATATATCCCACACTAACGCCTTTTTTTCCGTTGTCATACTGCCACGAATTTGGCCTTATCTTTTTATCGGGATACGTAGGATAGGTAGAAAGACTTGTTGTGTTCACAGTATCGCAAAAAACGCCGTTTTTCTCAAGACCGCAAAGAAGCGCATCATTTGATATTTCAGCAGAAAGCAGCTTCCCGCCTTTTTTTGATATTTCCTCTCGTGCCTCGGCGCTATTGCCGACTCCTATCCATAAATATTTCATAAGTCCTCTATCCTAATATGTATTTGGCAGTTTCCACCATTACGCGGTGGAACCAATAAAATTTTGACATTCCGTGTTTCTTATATATAGAATACGAAATTTTTATTCTTTTGCGCGTTTCTTTCCAGCTTTTCTTAGTGCTCATTCCGCCGAAAGAAAAATTTGATATTATCTCGTTTAAGGTCAAAACCTTTTTCTTAGCTCGGTAAACGGTCGTTGCATAATCAAAATCATCATACATGCTCTCAAGCGCATATGGGAATTCTAAAAGAATTTCTCTTTTAGAAAACATTGCAGGATGACACCACCCCGATGTTGTCCAAAGCTTGCCGATTTTTGCCTTTTTTACAACATTTCCACTCGGTTTAATAACGTTCAAATTTCCCCAAGCAACATCGTAACCTTCTCTTTCATAGAAGCCAACCATTTTTTCTACGGCATCGTTTTCATACCAATCATCCGCGTTTATTTGTCCTACGAGCTCACCCGTAGCCATTTTTGCACCTTTGTTAAGCGCATCGTACATTCCGTTGTCCGGCTCGGATATTATCCTAAGTGTTCTTCCCGGCTTTTCTGCAAAAACATCCTCATAGCTTTTGGCAACGTTTACAGTGCCGTCGCTCGAAGCACCGTCAACTATTATATATTCAATATTACCATATGTTTGATTGAGCACAGACTCTATTGTTTTTGATATGGTTTTCTCGCTATTATAAGCAACCGTTATTATTGTTACAAGCATTATCTTCTCCTCAATCTGTGCTTTTTCTAATAGACTCTTCATTGTCGCAAACACAATAGCAAAAATCGAATTGCTCTGTATCCTTATAAATCAATGTTCCGAAAGCTTTCTTCAAAACAGAAACAAACGGACGAAAAATCGCAACTGATATTCCAAGTAAAATGCTGAAATAAATCTTTTTTTCAAGCTTGCTCGCTATTACTCTTGCCATTTCCTTCGTTTCAAGATATTCCTTATTTTGAGGAAAATACAAGCCGCAAAGAGATTTGTCAATTGTCATTCTAACAAACTCACACAAATTATCAATATATATCGAACTTCGTTGATTTTTCACACGAGGAAAGACAGGGGATTTTTTTACAATTCTAACCACGGATTGAAAATTCCCCTTACAACCGTTACCGTAAACCATAGGCGGTCTTA
>JAZREL010000046.1:0-43681 GCA_045660785.1 Eubacteriales bacterium
TGCTCCGCATTTGCGGCACTTGTTCAAAATTCGTTGCACTTCTTCAGCCGATTTCCAATCGTTATCGAAGGATTTATAGCCCCACGTTTTATTGAGTGTAACCGGGGATTCAACAAGCTCCTCAAAATATTCTTCGGGGAGTTGATTATCGCCCATTGAGGTATATTCGCCCATGCCTGCGCCTATTCTTGAGCTGACCAAGCATTCAGGCTGGTGTTTTTTTACGATTTCGGTTAATTCCTCGGCACAGCTTTTTGGCATATCAATTGGCGTGTCGAACCAAATCAAGCAAATATCGCCGTATTGTGTCAAAAGCTCTTCAACCTGCGGCTTGATTTTCTTTTCATAGCAGATTAAGTAATTCTTTTCTTGTCTGTCTGGAAAATCCCAATCGTTGTCCCAGCTCATTCCAAAATTAGAGTGATAATAATTTTCGTCGTATGCTCCGCCGTGCTTTTCGTGCCAATCTATGCATTGCGAGTAATATAGCCCTAATTTCATACCGTTACGTTTGCAAGCGTCTGCAAGCTCACGAATTATATCTCTCTTAAAAGGAGTTGCGTCAACAACGTTATATGGGTCAACGTGTGAATGGTACAAAGCGAAGCCGTCGTGGTGCTTAGCTGTGACAACAATATACTCTGCCCCTGCATTTTTGGCAAGCTGAACCCACTCGTCAGCGTTAAAATAAATTGGATTGAATGCATCTGCAAGCTTTTCGTATTCGCTTATCGGAATTTGATACTTTGACATAATCCATTCCCCGATTTCGTCCATTCGCTTTCCCTGCCATTCTCCACCGAGAACCGAATAAAGTCCCCAGTGTATCATTAAACCAAAGCCTGCTTGCTTGAACCATTCCTTTGAAGTCATAATGCTCTCCTTTTTCAGCTAAAACTGATGATATGTATTGCAACTTTATTATAGCGCATAACTGTAGATTTTTCAACAGCTATGGTATTATTTTTTCAGCTGCTTGACGTATTCAATTGCGCCGGGGTGCAGAATTCCGTCGAGGGTTGTGCCCTCTCTTATTCTTTTGCGGGCGTCTGTTGAGCTGACTTCCTTTAGCGCAGGTGGGCAAGGGATCAGTTCGGTTTGAAACTCGGGGTTGAATTCCTGCATTTTGCTTGCGAGGTTTATTTCGTATGCTCTATCCTCTTCGTTTCTTACGCCGCGCACTATATGCGTAATGCCGTTTTTGTTCATATAGTCAGCCGTGAGTCCGCTATACGCGTCGGCAACCACGCCGCGAAGTGAGGAGATGGATTTTTCTATTATCGTTTTGCGCTCCTTTTCGGAAAACATATACGTTTTTTGCTCGTTATTGAGGGCAACGACGTAAACGGTACTGTATTTTTTGAGCGCTTCCTTTACAATCTCCAAGTGGCCGAGGGTGAATGGGTCAAAGCTGCCCGTTACTATTGCTTTCATCGCTTATTCCTCGTTTGGTCTTAATACGGTGATATAGGTAACGGAATATTTTGCTTGCTTTTGCACGGTGAATTTGCTTTTTAATTCCTCGTCACCGCCAAAAACGTCCTCTTTTCCGCTTTCGCAAACGACAAACGCGCCTTTAGCGATTGCATTTGCATCTATGAGCTTTTTAAGAACGTCGGAGATACAGTCAAGCTTATACGGTGGGTCGATGAAAATTATATCAAACTGCTCCTTGCCTGCAATTCCTCTTATCATTTGGTTACAGTCGCAGGTTGATATTCTACATTTGTCGAAAAGCTTGGATTTTTTTGCATTTCTGATAATAATTTCCGTTGCCTCGCGAGAGGAGTCCGAAAACGTTGCTTTTTGTGCGCCACGGCTAAGTGCTTCAAGACCAAGCTGACCGCATCCTGCAAACAAATCAAGCACGCGCGCGCCCTCAATATCAAATTGAAGCATTGAGAAAACTGCCTCCTTAACCCTTTGAGAGGTTGGGCGTGTTGCATCACCCTCTAAGGTTTCAAGGTTCATTCCCTTTGCAAGTCCTGTTATTATCTTCATTAGTTATCTCCTTTGAAAAAATCTACTATATCCTGTGCATTCTTCGACGATATTCCCTTAACCTTGCTTATTTCGTCAGCGGTGGCTTCCTTTAAGGCGCTTAGCGTTTTGAAGTGAGAAAGAAGCATTTTTGCCTTTCCCTTGCCTATGCCTTCTATATTTTCAAGGTAGGATTTTTTAAGCGTTTTGCGCTTTGCATTATCCATTTTTGAAACGGTGTATCTATGCACCTCTTCTTGAAGCTTATATAGGAAAACGAACACGCTTTGCTCCTTGGCTATGCTGATTTCCTCATTTTCCGTCACTAAGGTTCTTGTTTTGTGATGCTCATCCTTGACCATACCGAAAACGGGAATATCAACGCCAAGGTCGCGAAGGAGTGCTTTTATAACGGAAACGTGGGCTTCGCCTCCGTCAAGCAAAATAACGTCGGGCACCTCAGCGAAGCTGCCCTGTGTGTCGCTTAAATGCTCTATACGGCGCGAAATTACCTCTTTCATAGCCGAATAGTCATCGGCGCCGTCTTGGTTTTTGATTTTAAAGGTGCGGTAGTCGCTCTTTTTGAGCTTGCCGTTTTCACTTACAACCATTCCGCCCGTGATATGCTCACTACCCAAGTTTGAAATGTCGTACGCCTCTATTCTTTCGGGCACACACTCAAGTCCTAACAGCTCACTGAGCTTTATGAGCACCTTAGAGTCCTCTTCGCTTCTCTTTTTGTATTGCTTTGCTTGCTCCTTGGCGTTATCGTAAACGAGGTCGCACATTTTTTTCATATCACCCTTTTGCGGTGTGCGAATTGTTATGCTTCTGCCCGCGCGCTTACTTATATATTCGCAAGCGAGCGTTTTTTCATCCTCATTATAATCAAAGGAAAGCAAAATTTCCTTCGGTATATATTCGCGACGTGAGTAAAGCTCGGTAATAAACGGGGTCATATATTCGTAGCCCTGCCCGATTGCAAGCTCATTTGCGCCGTAAACGAAGGAGTCAAAGTCGCTGATTATACCGCATCTTACGTAAAACACGGAAATAGAGGTGGATAGCTCATCGCTATAAACCGCGATAATATCATACTCATCATTTGGTGAGCCAACAACCTTTTGCCTTTCGCGAAGCTGCTTTAATGATGCTATACCGTCACGGCATCTTGCCGCCTCCTCAAACTTCTCGTTTTCGGCACATTCCATCATTTGGCGCGTGAGCGTGTCAACGGCTTTTTTAATGTTTCCTCTTAAAACGTCAGAGGCACATTCCATAAGAAAATAGTAATCACTTTGGGAAACCGTGCCGTCGCAGGGGGAGGCGCACCTGCCCATTTGCTTATATATACAAGGGCGCACCTTGCCAATATCCTTTGGGAAGGAATATTTACACTTGGGAATTCCAAAAATTCTTTCAAGCGTTGAAATAACCGAATATACGGTTGAAACGCCCGAATACGGCCCGAAATATTTTGCGCCGTCAAGCTCCCTTTTTCTTGTCATTAATATTCTCGGATATGGCTCGTTAAGTGTCAATTTAATGTACGGATATGATTTTGCATCCTTTAATAGAATATTATATTTTGGGTTATATTGCTTGATTTTTACGTTTTCAAGCACCAATGCTTCCATTTCCGTATCGCAAAGAATGGTGTCAAAATCGTCAATTTGCGAAACCATTCTGACGGTTTTGAGGTTTGCATCGGCGGAAAGATGAAAATATTGCGAAACACGATCCTTCAGCGCGCGTGATTTGCCAACGTAGATAACCTTGCCGTTTTTGTCCTTCATTATATAGACGCCCGGTCTATACGGCAACGATGCGGCTTTTTTGCGAAGAAAGTCAAGCTTTTGTTGCATTTTCATCCCTCCCTTTGAAAATAAATAGGCGACAGTCATTGACCGTCGCCGAAATATGTATTATTCACAACTGTCAAGACCTGTCATTATAAGCTCTTCAAGTCCGTCAAGCGCTTCCTTTTCGTCTTCTCCGTCTGCAATAAGAGTAACAACGGTGCCCTTTACAATTCCCATTGAAAGAACGCCAAGCAAGCTCTTAGCATTTACCCTTCTGTCGTCCTTGCCAACCCAAACGGAAGACTTATAAGAATTTGCCTTTTGAATAAAAAATGTAGCAGGTCTTGCATGCAAGCCAACAACATTTACTACTGTAACATCTCTTGATAACATAGAAATCTCCCTTTCGAATTACAAGGCATTTTTTGATATTGAAAAGATTATAGCAAACTTTTTTTGAAAAATCAATACCTTTTATATAAAATTATTTTATTTTTTCATATAGTGTAAAATACACCCTTGATTTTTGGGAGTTTTTACTCACTTTTTAACAAATTTTACCTATTGTCGCTTTATTTAGTTATAACCTCTTGAAATTTTTATTTAGATAATATATAATTATTGAAAATAAGTAATCATATAAGAGGTGAACTATATGAATAATACAGAAAAAACAATGGAAAAGGTAGTTGCCCTTTGCAAAACGAGGGGCTTCGTTTATCCCGGCTCTGAAATTTACGGCGGTCTTGCTAACTCTTGGGACTTTGGCCCTTTAGGCGTTGAGTTCAAGAACAACATCAAAAAAGCTTGGTGGAAAAAGTTTGTTACCGAATCAAAATATAACGTAGGTCTTGACAGCGCAATTCTTATGAACCCACAGGTTTGGGTGGCTTCAGGTCACGTTGGCGGCTTCTCTGACCCACTTATGGACTGCAAGCAATGTAAGACAAGACACCGCGCGGACAAGCTTATTGAGGACTGGGCGGCTGAAAACAACGAAGCGGTTAACCCTGCAACAATGTCAAACGAGGAAATGTTTAATTTTATTAAGGAGCACAAAATCGTTTGTCCTTCATGCGGCAGCGGCGACTTTACAGATATTAGAAAATTCAACCTTATGTTCAAGACATTCCAAGGTGTAACAGAGGATTCAACTTCTGAATTATATCTCCGTCCTGAAACAGCACAGGGTATTTTCGTAAACTTTAAGAATATTGCAAGAACTACACGTAAGAAGCTTCCGTTTGGCGTTGGTCAAATCGGTAAGTCATTCAGAAATGAGATTACCCCAGGTAACTTCATTTTCCGTATCCGTGAGTTTGAGCAAATGGAGCTTGAATTCTTCTGCAAGCCGGGCACTGACCTTGAGTGGTTTGCATTCTGGAAGGATTACTGCGCTAACTTCCTTTACAACCTCGGCATGAAGAAGGAAAACCTTCGTTTAAGAGACCACGACCCTGAGGAGCTTTGCTTCTACTCCAAGGCAACAACTGACTTTGAATATATGTTCCCATTCGGTTGGGGCGAGCTTTGGGGAATTGCTGACCGTACTGACTACGACCTTAGCCAGCACGCTAACCTCTCAGGCGAGGCAATGGAATATTTTGACCCTGAAACAAACGAAAAGTACGTGCCTTACGTTATCGAGCCATCACTCGGTGCTGACCGCGTAACGCTTGCATTCTTGGTTGAGGCATACGACGAGGAAGCTGTTGGCGAAAACGACACACGTGTTGTTCTCCACTTCCACCCCGCACTTGCGCCATTCAAGGCGGCTGTGCTTCCGCTTTCAAAGAAGCTTTCTGACAAGGCAGAGGCAATTTGGGAAGACCTTTCAAAGCACTTCAACGTTGATTTCGACGAAACCGGCTCAATCGGTAAGAGATACCGCCGTCAAGACGAAATCGGTACTCCTTGGTGCATCACATACGACTTCGAGTCAGAAGCTGACGGTTGCGTAACGGTACGTGACAGAGATACTATGGAGCAGGTACGTCTTCCTATTTCTGAGCTTAAGAATTACATCGAAGAAAAATTGATGTTTTAATCTTGACAAAATAAAAACTTAATGTTAAAATAAACTATATTATAAAAACTGTGACGGAGACAGTAGCTTTCGGTAAACGCTTTAGCGAGTTGGGGACGGTGCAAGCCCAATGCTATTAGCCGATTTGTGAATATCACTCCTGAGTTTCTTGGCGAAATTTAGTAGTCAACGACGGAATCCTACCGTTATATGGGACGCATATAGATTTGTATGTTGAATAGGTGGTAACGAATAATTTTTATCTCGTCCTGTTCGCGCAGGGCGAGATTTTTTCTTTAGAAAGGAATTTATGATGTATAACAAAGTTTCTACTAACCTCAACTTTGTTGAGAGAGAAAAAGCAACTGAACAGTTTTGGAAGGATAATCAAATTTTTGAAAAGAGCATTAAAATAAGAGAAAATGCGCCTTCCTACACATTCTACGACGGTCCTCCGACGGCAAACGGAAAGCCACACATCGGTCACGTGCTTACCCGTGTTATCAAGGATATGATTCCAAGATCCAGAACGATGAAGGGCTATATGGTTCCAAGAAAAGCGGGCTGGGACACACACGGCTTACCTGTTGAGTTAGAGGTTGAAAAGCTTCTCGGTCTTGACGGCAAGGAGCAAATTGAGGAATACGGTCTTGAGCCGTTTATTGAAAAATGTAAGGAAAGCGTATGGAAATATAAGGGCATGTGGGAGGACTTTTCCTCAACTGTTGGCTTCTGGGCTGATATGGACCACCCATACGTAACATATAGCAATAACTTTATTGAATCCGAATGGTGGGCACTTAAGCAAATTTGGGACAAGGGTCTTCTTTATAAGGGCTTTAAGATTGTTCCTTACTGCCCACGTTGCGGCACTCCGCTTTCCTCTCACGAGGTTGCGCAGGGCTATAAGAGCGTTAAGGAAAAATCCGCGGTTGTAAGATTCAAGTTAATCGGCGAGGATGCACATTTCCTTGCTTGGACAACAACTCCTTGGACACTTCCTTCAAACGTGGCACTTTGCGTAAACCCTGAGGAAGCATACTGCAAGGTTAAGGCAGCTGACGGCTACACCTATATTATGGCAAAGGCACTTCTTGACAAGGTGCTTGGCGCACTCGCTAAAGAAGAAGGCGAAAAAGCTTACGAAATTATTGAAGAATATAAGGGCAAGGAGCTTGAATATAAGGAATACGAGCCACTCTTTGCTTGCACGGGCGAAAACGTAAAGAAGCAGGGCAAGAAGGCGCACTTCGTTGTTTGCGACTCATACGTAACTATGGAGGACGGTACAGGTATCGTTCACACAGCTCCTGCATTCGGTGAGGATGACTCACGCGTAGGAAGAAATTACGATTTGCCTTTCGTTCAGTTTGTTAACGCTAAGGGCGAAATGACCGCCGACACAGAGTACGCAGGCGTATTCTGCAAGAAGGCAGACCCAATGATTCTTTCCGACCTTTCAAAGGAAGGCAAGCTTTTCGACGCTCCTAAGTTTGAGCATGATTATCCATTCTGCTGGAGATGTGATTCTCCGCTTATCTACTACGCACGTGAATCTTGGTTTATTAAGATGAGCGCCGTTCGTGATAATCTTATCAAAAACAACAATACAATCAACTGGATTCCCGAATCTATCGGTAAGGGACGCTTTGGCTCTTGGATTGCAAACGTACAAGACTGGGGTTTAAGCCGTAACAGATATTGGGGCACACCTCTTAACATTTGGGAGTGCGAGTGCGGACACAAGCATTCAATCGGCTCTATTGAGGAATTAAAATTGATGTCCGACAACTGCCCTGACGAGGTTGAGCTTCACAGACCATTTGTAGATAACGTAACAATCAAGTGCGAAAAGTGCGGCGGACAAATGAAGCGCGTGCCTGAGGTTATCGACTGTTGGTTTGACTCGGGCGCTATGCCGTTTGCACAGCATCACTATCCATTTGAAAACAAGGACCTTTTCGATGCTCAATTCCCTGCTGACTTCATTTCAGAGGCGGTTGACCAAACAAGAGGTTGGTTCTATTCACTTCTTGCAATTTCAACGCTTATCTTTGATAAGGCACCTTACAAAAACGTAATTGTTCTCGGTCACGTTCAGGACGAGAACGGACAAAAGATGTCTAAATCAAAGGGTAACGCGGTTGACCCGTTTGATGCACTACAAACCTACGGCGCTGATGCAATCAGATGGTATTTCTACACCAACTCTGCTCCTTGGCTTCCAAACCGCTTCCACGGCAAGGCAGTTATCGAGGGACAAAGAAAGTTTATGGGTACGCTTTGGAACACATACGCGTTCTACGTGCTCTATGCTAACATTGACAAGTTTGACCCAAGCAAGTACAGCTTGAAGGATTGCAAGCTTTCCGTTATGGACAAGTGGCTCCTTTCAAGAATGAACACAATGGTTAAGGACGTTGACTCCTGCCTTGAGAATTATAAGATTCCTGAGGCGGCAAAGGCGCTTGACTCATTCGTTGACGAGCTTTCAAACTGGTACGTAAGACGTGGCCGTGAAAGATACTGGGCGCAGACAATGACAGATGACAAGATTAGTGCTTATATGACTCTTTATACAGCTCTTGTTACTGTTGCAAAGGCAAGTGCGCCAATGATTCCTTTTATGGCTGAGGATATTTACAGAAACCTTGTGTGCAATATTTACAAGGATGAGCCGGAAAGCGTTCACCTCTGCTCATTCCCTCTTGTTGACGAAAGCGCAATTGACACCGAGCTTGAGGAAAACATGGAGGAGCTGCTTGACATTGTTGTTATGGGACGTGCGGCAAGAAACGGCGCTTCAATGAAGAACCGTCAACCACTTTCCACAATGTACGTTCAAGCAAAGAAGGAGCTTCCGGATTACTGCATTGAAATTATCGAGGACGAGCTTAACATTAAAAACGTTAAATTCGTTAGCGATATGTCAGAGTTCTCATCCTACTCCTTCAAGCCACAGCTTAAGACCGTTGGTCCTAAGTACGGCAAGTTCCTCGGTCAAATCAGAACCTTGCTTTCAGAGGTTGACGGCAACCGTGCAAAGCGTGAGCTTGACGAAACAGGTGCAATTCATTTCGACGTTGACGGAAACGAGATTGTGCTTAGCGAGGAGGATTTGCTTATCGATATTAAGCAAAAGGAGGGCTACTTCTCTATTTCCGATAAGTACACAACTGTTGCTATCGATACTGCCCTTACAGATGCACTCATTGAGGAGGGCTATGTAAACGAGGTAATCAGCAAGCTTCAAACAATGCGTAAGGACTCCGACTTTAACGTAACAGACCACATTAAGGTATACGTAAACGGAAACGACAAGATAGCAAGTGTTATTAAAAACAACGAAGCGGAAATTGCAAAGATTGTTCTTGGTGACGAGTTTGTTTACGGCGCGGATGCAGACAATGCAAAAGCGTGGGACATCAACGGTGAGAAGGTAACTCTTTCTGTTGAAAAATTATAAAAAAATTTAGGGATGCTAATTTAGCATCCCTTGTTTTTATGATATACGATTTTTGGCTGTCTTTGTGGCTTAGAAAGAGTGGTGATTAAGAAAATCGGCGCTAGCAATACCGATGCCAAAAATCTTACTGTGCTTGATAATAATTTAGAAAACGATTTCATAGTTATACCTCTTTTCGTTTAGCTTTTATGCTTTTTGGCTTGTGCCTTACGATTAGAATTATACTACTTTCGCTTTCGGTTTTCAATAGAGCGTTGTCGCAAAAACGCGACAGTTGAATTAATGCAAAGATACTGTATTTCTTAACTTTTTATAGAATTAGTATGCTTTTAACAAGCTCCTCCTCGCTCTTGCGCGGTACAATGTAAAGTGCTATAAATAATGCGCAAATTAAAATTATACTTAATAATGGAAGGAACAAAATTTCATTTATGGGATTTCCAAAAATCAAAAAAGCGAGGTAAAGGAGCGTTGGGAAAATAACGTGCGTATTAAGCAACACCAACATAATAACAAGGAAAAAGTAGCTTATGCGCGAGGTCAGCTTTACTTCGCAACCGTTTTCATTTTCTGTAATTTCACCGACGAAAACACCTTGATACGGTGTGCGGCGGTAAAATGAAGGATTTTGCTTTTTGTAAACCTTGAAGCCGTCCTCGGTAATTTTGACCCTGTAATTCTTCTCCTTAAATCTTCTTATACTATGCTCATAAAGCGTTTGCTTGCTTTTTTCGCTATGCAAATAATATTCATTTTTGAAAACTCCCATTTTGCCGTCTCCTTTACTCAAATTTATGAAATTTTGTGAATGAGATTCCAAGCGCGTCGTATTTATTCTCTGCCATTTCGTGATATTCGAGGTATTCGACGCGTTTTATTTTCAAGCACGAAAGATATTCCTTGATTTTTTCTTGCTCGCCTGCGCTGTCATTAAAGCCACCGATAAGGGGCACGCGAGCCACAACGTCAGCGCCATAGGACACAAGCTTGCTTAGGTTTTCTAAAATCAGCTTATTTGACGCACCCGTGAACTCCTTGTGCAAGTCCTCGCTTATGCACTTTACGTCATAAAGAAACGTGTCGGTATATGCTAAAATTCTTTCAAAATACTCATACGGCACGTTGCCTGCGGTATCAACGGCAGTATTAATTCCGTTTTGCTTGCAAAGCTTTAATATTTCCTCCAAATAATCAATTTGGAGCATACATTCTCCACCCGAAAACGTAACGCCACCGCCCGAGGCATTGTAATATGCTTTATCCTTCAAAATTTCGCCAAGGAGCGCTTGCTCGGTATATATTTTGCCTGCAATTTGGCGCGCGTTCTTTGGGCATACATACACGCATTTTGAACACAGGGTGCAGCTTTTTGCGCCATTTGGGCAGGCTTCTGTGCATTTTTGGCAACCTATACATTTGTTCTTATAGACAAGCATTTCTATATTTCCTCTTAGCCCCTCGGGGTTATGACACCATTTGCACCTTAAATTACATCCCTTGAAGAAAACGGTGGTTCTGATGCCGTCTCCATCAACAAACGAGCCGCGCTCTATATCAAAAATAACCGCTTCCATCGCGTTTTCTCCTTTCGTTTAGTTATGCGATTTTATCACATTCGATTAGCATTTTTATTATGATTTCAAGTGCTTCAAAAAAGCCCTCTACGTTTATGCATTCATTTGGCTGATGTGCGTTTCCGTGACCTGTTGGCAAATCGCAGGTAAAATGCTTTGTTGTCATTCCGACCTCGCAGGAGTTTGGCACGTATCTTAGATAGGTTGAGCCAACGCTTATACGTGGAGCTTTATCGCTTCCTGTATGCTCCCTATATGCACTTAGGCACGCCCTGATATACTTGTTATTTACATCGGTATAGCACGCATCGCCCTCCTTGGCAATTTGAGTGGTAAAGCCGTATTTTGAAAGCTCTTTTTCAAGGCGAGAAATAAGCTCTGTTTGCTTATAGGTGTTTCCGTGACGAATATCGAGTGAGAAGCTCATTTTGCCGTTTGAAATATCAACCATTCCGCTTGTGGCGGTTGTTTCTCCAAAGATAGAATCACTTGCTTTTATGCCGATAAAATCACCGTCATAGGTTGTTAAGGCTGATTTTAGAAGCGCTAATTTTTCCTTATCGCTTTTATCAAAGCTGCTTGCAGAAAGCAGTGCGGAAACGATAATTCCACCTGCATTGAGTGTTCCTTCAGGGTTTGCACCGTGGTTTGAAATTCCCTTTGCGTGAATAATTATTTCGCCGTTTTCTTTTCTTATCGTCAGTCCATTATTTTCCGATAGCTCACTATAAAGCGCGGGAGAATATTTCACTCTTGCCCACGCTTCACCCAAAATAATATTATATGCGGTGCCGCCACCAAGGCAAATGAGGTCATTAAATGATTCCGCCTTTGACGCCATTATCCAAAGAATGCCCTTGTCACCGTAATGAACGGGAAAGCCCGCGTCCAAAACGAGGGAAAAGTCGGGGGGAGTGTGCGATTTTGCATAATTTTTAATATCATGCATTGATTTTTCCTCATTGCCGCCCGTAAAGGCAACTAATGATGAATCAAATGGGATGTTTAGCTCCTTAATTGCTTTCATTGCATAAAGGGAGATTATAACCGCGCTTTTGTCGTCAAGCGCACCTCTTGCAAAAAGGTTGCCGTCAATTATTTTCGGCTCAAACGGAGCGGTTTTCGTCCATTTGTCATCAACGGGCACAACGTCCGCGTGGGCAAAAAGACCTATTTTATGAGATGCGCTTTCATTGTGGTAGGCAAGCAAATAGTCCTCGTAAAGCTCGGCACTAAAGCCGTTTTTCTCATATACGCTCTTTACGTGCTTAAGCGCTTCGAACGCCTCGGGCGTGTCGCTGATTGACGGAATTTTTAAAACGTCAAAATATTCCTTTAATATTTCTTCCTTTTTTTCAAGGATATAGTTATGTATTTTTTCGTTTAGCGACATTTTTCTGTCCTCTCTATTATATCGTTTTGTATGCTCGGCTTCAATTTTACAAAATAGTCGGAAAATCCCGTTACACGCACTCTTATAGACGAGTATGCTTCGGGGTCCTTTTGCGCATTTATAAGATCGTCGCGCGAAACGTAGGTAAGCTGAAAATGAACGCCGCCGCTTTTTAAGTATGCTTCAAGCATCAAGGTAAGCTTTTTAAAGCTTGAATCATTTTCGATAATCGCTTTATCAACGGAAATATTTGTAACGGTTGAGCCACAGCCGATTGCATTTTCATCAACCTTGGCAATTGAATTTAGAAGTGCACTCAGTCCACATCTGTCCTTGCCACCGCTTTGACCTATGCCAAATTTTAGCATTTCACCGTTTTTTCTTCCATCAGGCGTGGCAAGAGTGTTTTCGCCAAACCATTTGTGATGCTCGTTATATCCAAGCAAATCTCCTATCAAATATTGATAGCCAAACGGGTTTTTCTTTCCCTTTAAGAATTTATAAAAGCTATTATAAAGTCGCTTGCCAACCTCGTTTGAGGTGTCGGTATCGTTGCCGAAAAATTCTACGTTTTTAAGAATATACGAGCGAAGCTCCGAGTGATTCTGCCAATTTGATTCAAGTGCGCTTGCAAGGTCGGAAAGTGTAACTATCTTCCAATCATAAACTATTTGTTTAACCGAAATTAAGGAGTCAATAAGGTTTGTAATTCCTATAAGCATAGGTGAGGCAACAACGAAATTCGTGCCACCCTGTGTCAGACTTTTGCCATTTTCAATGCAATCATTAAAAAACAAGCTTGATATATAGCTATAATCCTTGGCTCTTTCAAGGTTATATAAATCATCGTAATTATAGATTTTATTTAAATCGGAAAAAAGCTCGTTTTCAAATGCCCCATAAAACTCGTCAAAGGTTTTAAGATTTGATAATTTTTCTTGCTTTTTGTGAAATAGCGTTTCAACCGAGCGAAGGACGTTGCCCTTTGAGGTGCTACCCGTTATTGCGCCGAGAAACGCCGGCTCGTTACAGCCAACGGTGGTATATGAAACGGCTCTTTCGTACGGTATGCCGCAAATTTCGGTGTAGCATTTGATTCTTTTTTCGTCGTTTGTAAATGCAATGCGCTTGTGCGGATCACGTCTTTCAAGATCCATCATATAATAAAAATCGTCATATGAGAGCTTTTTTGTCCATCTAAGCGTGAGCTGAGGAATATACGTTGGAAGTTCCACCATTGACTCGGCAATCAAGCGTGAAAGCTCGTTAAACGAGTCCTGCCCGTTTGGCAAATAGCCACCGATGCAAAAATGGGACTCTCCACCTCGGGTAAAGTGCGGCGAGGTAATCGGCGTTGATGCTTGGAGCATTAAAAAGAGCTCCTTTAAGTAGTCCTTTGCCTCTTCTCTTGTTAGCTTGCCGTTTTTTATATCGTCAAAATAAAACGGGGATAGGTATCTGTCAAGCGTGCCTATGCTATCGGGATCGGCACTAAAGCAGACGAAGATTGAAAGAATTGCCTCATAAAAGCTGCTTGGCTTTCCTCTTGGCACGCGAAGGAGCGAATCGGAAAGCTTGAAAAGGCGTGCTTTTGCTTCCTCGTTTTCTTGCGTTTTTGCAAAATCATATACACGGCGCGAGCATTTTTCCGCCCACAAAATGAGCGTTTTCGCAACACGGTATAAGCCGCGCAAAAATTCCACCTTTTCGCCATCGTCTTTATGTATCTCGAGTGATTTTTCAATGTCGGCTATTATACCGTCAATGCCCTTTTCGAGCACCTTTTTATAGTCGGCGGTGGCGTGCTGCCACTCCATTGTCGAAAGGTTTTCTTGCGGCTTTAGGTAGTATTTGCTAAGCGCCTCTTGGTTATATTTATGTCCGACGCGCTTAAATGCGTCACCAACGACACTGCCGTCAAAATTAAATCTGCCCGTAAAGGCACAATGCTCGTTAATTTTCGGCTCTTGGTTTAGAATATAGGCGCAAAGCTCGCTCACCTCGCGCTCAATTCGAGAATTATATTCGATTTTTTCGTCCTGCTTGGTTTCTATTGTAGAAACGAACATTTCGCCACTTAAGGTTAGCGTTGTAAGCTCGTCAATTCTTTTCGACATATATCCTCACCTCTTTCTGAATTTATTATATCATTTTACTTCCTAAAAGTAAACAATAATGTTGCAAGATTGGTTTTTTATGATATAATTTAATAAAAGATACTTGCGAGGTGACAATATGAAAAAAGCAATAACGCTCGTTTTGGCTTCCCTTTTAATTCTTTGCGTTTTTTGCTCCTGTGGAAAAAGCAATGATATGGAAGCTTTTTGGGAATTTTATAACGGCAAAATCGAAGGATTTGAAAAGGAAAACGAGGAATATAAAAATAAGGACGTTGACGTGATATTTTTAGGGGATAGCTTAACGGACGGCTACGACGTAAAAAGGTTTTATCCCGAATACACGGTACTTAACAGAGGAATTTCGGGCGATACCTCAGTTTGGCTTGAGGAGCGACTTGACGTTTCGCTTTACGCGGTGCAGCCAAAGGTGGCGGTAATGCTCATCGGTGCAAACAATATGGACACGATGCTTGAAAATTACGAAAGCATACTTAAGTCATTTAAGGAAAATGCGCCGAACACAAAAATCGTGCTTCTTTCGCTAACCTCAATGAGTGGCGAATGGGGCAAAAAGAACCACCTTGCCGCATACAATAACGTGCAAATTAAGATGTACGCCGAGATGTACGGCTACGAGTACGTTGATTTATACTCTGCGCTTTTAAACCTTGAAACGGGCGAAATTTACGATGAATATACAACCGACGGCGCACACCTTACAAAAGCGGGCTACGAGGTTTTGACAAGCTCGATAAAGCCATCAATTGAGAAGCAGCTTAAAGCTTGGGCATCTGAAAACAAGAATTAATCAGACAACTTAAAAGCCACACCGTTTTTGGTGTGGCTTTATTTTATACCTTAGCTGCTTTATTTCTTCTTTCAAGCTTTTCTCTTTTTATCTCGTTTTCGCGGTTTTCAAAAAGAATTTGGGTTGCAAACGTAAGCTTTGTAACTACGTTCTCCTTTTTTGGGAAACAATAAAAGAGGTCATCGTCCATTGACATAATCACCGCATCGCGCTCGCCCTTGATTAGTGGGTAGGAATATTCGACGTGCAAATTATAGGTTTGGATTGGCTTTCTTTCCATTCTATATTCCTTGCCACGGTAAAAGCCCGTTAAGGTGAAGCCGTTTTCGACCTCGTGGGTTATCTTACCCTCACCAAGATGAATAAACTTGTTTGTGCGCGGTAAGGAATAAACGTCAACCTCGTCAAAAAATGTGTAGTCGCCGCGTGCAATTTCTTGTCTTACCTCTTCCTTTTCCCATCTGAACCAATCGGGAATATGGTCAAATTCCGTTTCTCCCTCGGTGGCGCGTAAAAAGCCGTCCTCTTGCCATATATAGCGCTTGCCGCACTCCTTACAATATAGATATTCTCCGCTTGATGCCATTTTGTGCTCCGTTTTACAGCTTGGGCATTTGTATAGGATTTTATGAAGTCCCTCTGCGCGGTATTTTTCTTTTATTAAAATACCGTTGTCCTTTTGGTATTGATATTCATCATAGGTGAGGGCATCCTTTACTATTTTGCCGATTTCCTCGCACGAAAGGCGCGCTATATCCTCTTTTGTTAAAATCAGAGTTGCGGTTGTATGAAGCGGCACGTTGCGCTTTTTCTTCACGTCCCATATGGGGTTATTTAAGTGGTTGCCCCTATGCAAAGCGACAACGACGGGCACGCCTGCTTTTTTGATAAGAAGCGGAAGTGCGCTTGGAAGATACGAGGAGATGCCACCCTGACAGTAGCACGCCTCGGGGTACATGCTAAGCACGTCGCCGCGCTCAAGGCACTTTAAAATTGAGCGCACAAGGTGAATGTCCGCGGTAAACTTACGTGTGCCTATTGCGCCAATCCATTCAAGAAGCCATTTTCTTTTATAGAAGCCGTCAACATTAACCACGTTGTTTACCCTATGTGGGTACGTAATTTTGGACACAAGCTTAAAATCGACAAACGCCATATGGTTTGAAAGAATGACGTACGGTGGCTTAAGCCCCTCCATATTTACTTTATCGATTTTATACGTATTTCCAAGAAGCGCAAGCTTGGACAGGAGCTGAATAAGCGCCGTTAAGTATCTTGGCTGTCTTATTGGAAATTTTGCAGTATTATACTTTTTAGGATTTTTATAATTGGGTACAATATTCATATTATTTACCTTTCTTAGCGCATAGCTTTTGCTATTATATCACAAAATCTGACAATTTTCAACTCTTTAATTTTTGTGTAAAATTTACGGTTGATTTCTTGAAAAAGCTTATTAGATATGGTACAATAATGATAATTTAGTTAAGACGAGGCGATTTTATGGAAATTCAGTATAAAATTTTAATTGTTCTTGGAATATTGGCGCTTGCTTGGGTAGCAATTTTGGCACTTTTCGGACTTGCCCTTCTTATTTCCTACATTTGCTACTACAAAACCTTTTATTCCTCTCTTGACAGAACAAAAAAGAACGATGCGGTGATTAAAAAAACCAGCTTTATTTTCGAGCTATACGGAGAAAGGCTCGTTGCTTGGCGCAAGGAGGTTGAACAAATCCCCTTTGAGGACTTGTTTATTGAATCCTTTGACGGAATCAAGCTTCATGCAAAATATTATGAAGCGAAAAAAGGTGCGCCTATCGAGATTTTATTCCACGGCTATCGCGGAAGCGCAAACAGAGATATGAACGCGGCAATCAAAAGGGCGCTTGACTACGGAAGAAACGTTTTGGCGGTTGACCACCGCGCGGGCGGCAAAAGTGACGGCACGACCATCACATTCGGAGTTAATGAAAGCCGCGACTGCCTTAGATGGGTTGACTATGCAATAAAGAACATCGACCAAAATGCAAAAATCGTGCTTTTGGGCGTATCAATGGGTGCGGCAACGGTGCTTATGGCATCGGGAATGGGTCTGCCCAAAAACGTGGTGGCGGTTGTTGCCGACTGTGGCTACACCTCTGCTAAGGAAATGATATTAGCCACTGTGCGCGATATGCATCTGCCGGCAAAGCTACTCTATCCATTTATAAAGCTTGGCGGAAAGCTATACGGTCATTTCGATATTGAGGAAATCACACCGCTCCAGCTTATGCCGAATTCAACCGTTCCGACTATTTTCTTCCACGGTGACAATGACGAATTTGTACCACACGAAATGAGCAAAAAGAATTTCGACTCGTGCGGAGCGGAAAACAAAAAATTCGTTACTATTTCGGGCGCAGGTCATGCAACCGCGTATCTTACCGACACGGAAAAATATACAAATGAATTGCTTGCATTTATAAATCCGTTGCTTTACGAATAAAAATATAAGAGGCGAGGTATTTCTCGTCTCTTTTTTTACTATATATTTTTACGTTATAATTGACACAGGCGCAATTTTATGATATTATTTACTTAACTTTTATTTTTTCGAGGTGGATTATGGAAAAGATTTTGAAGCTTCTTGAGGACGATGCGACCTTGACCGCCGAGCAAATTGCTCTTATGCTCTCAAAAGAGGTTGGCGAGATTAAGGACGCTATTAAAAAATACGAAAAGGACGGCGTCATTCTTGGCTACAAGACTCTTATTGACTGGGACAAGACCGAGCGCGAATACGTTAGCGCGATAATTGAGGTTAAGGTGCTTCCGCAAAGAGACCGTGGCTTTGATAAGATTGCCGAAAAGATATATAACTACCCTGAGGTACAGTCGCTTTACCTTATGTCAAGCGGCGGCTTTGACCTTGCTCTTATTATTGAGGGTAAGACAATGCGCGAGGTTGCTTACTTCGTTGCACAAAAGCTTGCACCCATTGAATCAGTTACCGCAACGGCAACACACTTTGTGCTTAGAAAATACAAGGACAAGGGTGTTATTTACGGCAGCTGTGAGGTTGATGAAAGAGGAAATTTACTTATATGATAGATTACAGCAAGATGCTGTCGAAAACCGTTTGCGAAATTAAGCCATCCGGAATCAGAAAGTTTTTCGATATGCTTTCAGAGATGGAGGACGTTATTTCACTTACAGTTGGACAGCCCGACTTTATTACGCCCTGGCACATTCGCGAAAGCGCAATTGAAAGCTTGGAAAAGGGCAAAACCTACTATACCTCAAACGCAGGTATGAACGATTTGCGCACTGAGATAACTAAATACTTAAAGCGCAGATTCAACCTTGAATATGCACCTAAGGACGAGGTTGTTGTAACGGTTGGCGGCAGTGAAGCCATTGATATTGCAATGCGCACTATCCTTGAGCCGGGCGATGAGGTAATTTTGCCTGTGCCGTCCTTCGTTTGCTACGAGCCGATTGCGGAAATGATTGGCGCAAAGGTTGTGCATATTGACACAAAGCTTGAAAACAAGTTTAAGATTACTCCTGATGAGCTCAGAGCTGCTATCACGCCAAAGACGAAGATGCTTATTCTTCCCTTCCCGAACAATCCCACGGGTGCGATTTTAACACGCGAGGAGCTTGAAGCACTTGCAAGCATTTTGCGCGGAACGAACATTTGTGTCCTTTCCGACGAAATTTATGCGGAGCTTACCTACGGCAGACGTCACGTTTCAATTGCGGAGCTTGACGGAATGCGCGAAAGAACTATAATTGCAAGCGGATTTTCAAAGGCATACGCTATGACAGGATGGCGTCTTGGCTACATTTGCGCGCCAAGAGAGCTTGCGGTTCAAATGTTGAAGGTGCATCAGTACGCTATTATGTGTGCGCCGACGATGTCACAGTTTGCCGCTATTGAGGCGCTAAAAAACGGTGACGAGGACGTTGAAATGATGCGCGCGGAATACAACAGACGCCGCGTGTTTATACTCGAAGGACTTCGCAAAATAGGAATTGAATGCTTTGAGCCCGAGGGTGCGTTCTATATTTACCCGAATATTGCGCCGTTTGGTCTTTCAAGCGAGGAGTTTTGTGAGCGCCTTCTCTACGAGCAGAAATGCGCTATCGTCCCCGGCACGGCATTTGGCGAAAACGGCGACGGCTTTGCAAGAATTTCATATGCTTACTCTGTTAAGCACCTAAGCGAAGCTCTTACAAAAATCGAAGCGTTTGTTAAGTCGTTGAAGAAATAGTACACCTCATCCACCGCGTAGCGGTCCCCCTTCTCCCACTGGAGAAGGCACAAATTGAGGCGTTTGTTAAGTCGTTGAAGAAATAGTACACCTCTTCCACCGCGTAGCGGTCCCCCTTCTCCCACTGGAGAAGGCACAAATTGAGGCGTTTGTTAAGTCACTGAAGAAATAGTACACCTCTTCCACCGCGTAGCGGTCCCCCTTCTCCCACTGGAGAAGGCACAAATTGAGGCGTTTGTTAAATCCTAAAAAAAATTAACAATATTAAAAAATGCGACACGTGGTGTCGCATTTTTTGTTTTATTCTTGGTTTTGCGATAGCTTTTCGTTAATTTTTTTCAGATTTTTCATTCTGATTTTATACATAACAAAGCGTGCTATCGGGTAGGAAATTCCTATTGCAAGCGCGGTTGAAATAAACCAAGCCCAACTAAACTCTATTATTCCAAACGCCATTGGAACAATAATTCCCGACGCTACCATTACTATCGTTTGATATACAACATTAAGTACCTTGTTTTTAGAAAATTCATAGATAAAAAAGCCTGCCGAGCCTATTATAAAAAGCATTGTTTCAAGCATTCTGAAAAATTGAATATTTATGACTGACTCTTTTATAAAGGATGCAATGAAAAATATAAATGCGCCGCAGCCAAGTGAAATTAATACTGTTTTGATATATCTTCTTAACATAATCACACCCCCAGCTTTCTTTTAATTTCAGATACGTATTGTCGCGATACGACGAGCTTTTCTCCGCTTACCATTGTTGCAACAAGTCGGCTATGCTCTGCCTTTTTAATGCTTGACATTTTCTTTAAGTTTGCGATTACAGTTTTTGATATTCTTGCAAATGGTGTGTTTATCGTTGCCTCTTCAATTTTATATAGCTTTAATGCAGATTCGTAGATTTTTCCATTAGTGTAGAAAAATGTCCCTCCGTCAACCACTTCAAAATACAAGATTTCGTTTAGTGAAACGAAATATGCCTCATTATCTAAATATCCCACAAATTTACAGTCATCTAAGGAAAGAGATGCTATTATTTCCTTTAGGTTTTCATCAACCTGTGAGCATTTTATATGAATCTCGGTTTCTTTTATGTTCTTATCGGTTTCGATTGTGATTTTCATAACTCACTCCCCTTTTCTATTTTCAGTTTAATCATGTTCTGTGCTTTTGTCAAGCCGCTTTTGTGTAAGTTGCGAAAACGACAGGGTGAAATGCAAAAAATGCGACACGTGGTGTCGCATTTTTGTTTTTATCTTTTCTTTTTGAAAAAGCTTGATAGCAGCTCGGCACATTCGTCCTTTAACACGCCGCTTACAATTTGTGGCTTGAAAAGTGGGTAGTCAGTGAGGTTTATCATTGTGCCAAAGGCGCCTGCCTTATGGTCGGGTGCGCCATAGACTACTCTTTCTATTCTCGCGTTTATAATTGCGCCTGCGCACATAGGGCACGGCTCAAGCGTGACGTACATTGTGCAGCCAACCAAGCGCCATCCGCCAAGCTTTTTGCACGCTTCGTCTATTGCCTTGATTTCGGCGTGATAGAGCGCGTTTTTGCCATACTCACGTGTGTTATAGGCAGAGGCAACAACCTCTCCGTTTCTTACGATTACGGCGCCAACGGGCACCTCGTCCTCGCTTTCAGCGCGCTTTGCCTCATCAATGGCAAGGAGCATATATTTTTCGTCGTCTGTATAGCTAATCATATGTCAGCCAAGTCCATATATCTTGGGCCGTTTACCGCGATAAATTCCTTTCTTGCGGCAATATCGTCACCAAGCAAGGTTTCAAAGATAACTCTTGTTGCCTCCTCGTCAGCAGGGCTAACCTGAATCAGACGTCTTGACTCGGGGCTCATTGTAGTTTTCTTGATCATATCGGGTTGGTTTTCGCCAAGTCCCTTTGAACGTTGAATTGTGTATTTTTCAGTGCCGATTTTTTCAAGGATTTCCGCCTTTTCGGGCTCGTTATACGCGAAATAAATCTTGTCCTTCGCGGTGGTGATTTCATAAAGCGGAGATTCCGCAATATAAATCTTGCCCTCCTTGATAAGCGTCGGAAGCAAGCGGTAGAACATTGTTAAAATAAGAGTTCTGATTTGGAAGCCGTCCTCGTCTGCATCGGTACAGATAATTATTTTGTTCCATCTTAAATTGTTAATATCAAAGGTGGCAACTGCATCCTTGCCCTTGTTTGCCTTTGTTTCAACCTCAACGCCGCAGCCGATAACCTTTAAGAGGTCAACTATAATATCGCTCTTAAAGATTTTGTCGTAGGTGCTTTTTAGGCAGTTTAAGGTTTTACCTCTAACCGGAATTATCGCTTGGAACTCAGCATCGCGAGCGAGCTTACACGAGGTAAGGGCGGAGTCACCCTCAACTATATAAAGCTCTCTTCTGTCAGGATCCTTTGAGCGGCAAGCGACAAACTTTTCAACACGGTTTGTAATGTCGTTTGAGGTGGCAAGCTTTTTCTTGATGTCAAGACGGGCGGTTTCTGCCTTTTCACGTGAGCGCTTGTTGATAAGCACCTGGTTTGCAAAAAGCTCCGCCTCCTGACGGTTTTCAATGAAATAAATTTCAAGCTTACGTCTTATAAACTCGCAAAGTGAGTCCTCGATAAACTTGTTGGTAATCGCCTTTTTGGTTTGGTTTTCGTACGAGGTTTTGGTCGAAAAGCTGTTGATAATCAAAACAAGGCAGTCCTGAATATCACCGAAGGTGATTTTGCTCTCGTTACGTGTATATTTGTTGTTGGTTTTAAGGTATTTATCAAGCTCGTTTAAGAAAGCGCGCTTTACCGCCTTATCGGGTGAGCCGCCGTGCTCAAGGAAGCTTGAGTTGTGGTAATATTCAAGTGCATTTACCGTATTTGAAATGGCAAAGCAGATTTGTGCTGTAAGCTCGTAATCCTCCTTGTCCTCGCGGTCTCTGCCCTTGTCGCTCATTTCCCAGTAAACAGGGGCGGTCAAGGAAGCGTCAAGCGTAAGCTCGCTTAAATAATCGGAGATACCGTTTTTATAAAGAAACTCGGTCTTTTCAAATTTGCCGTTTGCAATTTCATAGCGCAAAACGAGCTTAAGCCCTGCGTTAACGATTGCCTGCTTGTGAAGCACGTCAAAGAAATATTCCTTTGGAATGTTGGTGTCTGTAAACACCTCAAGGTCAGGACGCCAGCGTGTGAGCGTGCCTGTACGTCTGTCCTTGCCCTCAAGCGGAGTTGTGACGAGTGTGGAGACGGGATTTCCCTTTTTAAAATGGATTTCCGACACGAAGTCGTTTTTATATGAATAAACGTCCATAAACTCAGAGGAATACTGCGTTGCACACGCGCCAAGGCCGTTTAAGCCGAGAGAAAATTTATACGCGCCCTTTGCGCTGTTATTATCGTACTTACCGCCTGCATAAAGCTCACAGTAAACAAGCTCCCAGTTATATCTGCCTTCCTTTTGGTTATAGTCAAGCGGAACACCACGACCGCGGTCGTCAACCTCGATAGTTCTGTCCTTATATACAGTTATAGTTATTTCTTTTCCGTAGCCCTCGCGTGCCTCGTCAATAGAGTTTGAAAGAATTTCAAAAAACGAATGCTGACAGCCCTCCAGGCCCTCGGAGCCGAAAATTACGGCAGGTCTTTTTCTTACACGGTCAGCACCCTTAAGTGAGGAAATGCTTTGATCTGTATATCCTTTTGATGCCATAATTATCCTCCTTTTGTCATATTTTGTGTATGGTTAACCACATTTTGTCAATATATAGTTATATTTTAACATATAAAAAATATTTTTGCAAGTACTTTCTTAGTCCTTTTTCCTTGACAAAGCACTAATAATTTTATATAATAAAATTGTATTTTATTCGACTTTTAGTTAAGGAGCGGGCTTATGAGGTTTTTCAAAAAATATAAAAAGCTAATTGCCTTTTCTACCTGCGGAGTTTTGACCTTTCTTGTAAGCTTCGTTTCGTATTGGCTTTTTGCAAACGTTGTTTTTGCAAATTTGTTAAGCGGTGGATTTCTCACCATTATTTCAAACACGTTAGCCGAGATTTTGGCAATCACCTTTGCATTTGTAACGAACAAGCTTTTCGTTTTTGAGAGCAAGAGCTTTAGATTTTTGGTGCTGATTTCCGAGGCGGGCTCATTTGCGCTTGCAAGGGCGGGGACAAGCTTACTTAACACGGGGCTTATGTGGCTTTTCGTTGATATTTGCAACCTAAAGGACTACGAGCTTTTGATTAAGGTTTTGGTTAACGCCGTTATTGTTGTGCTTAATTTTGTACTTTCAGAGTTTTTGGTATTCAGAAAGAAGCACGTGCATCATTTTGCAAGAATTTTGATGAACGAGGGCGTTGAATACTACGCTTGTATTCCGCTTTCAAAATGCAAATTAACAAAGCCGTATTTGCTTTACAAGAACGGAATTGAGAAGGACGAAAACGTAATTGTAATGCTTTTCCCTTACAGAACGAAAACGAAGGCGGAAAATTTGACCGCATACGCGTCGGTAAAGGATTATCACGCGTACGTTGACAGCTTATCAAGGAAGCTTGAAAGATACGTTTTCAGAAAATATCCAACCGCACAGTTCAAGGTGTTTAGCGACCACTCCCCTATTGACGAGGTACACGCGGCTTGTGTAAGCGGCCTTGGCTTTATGGGCGACAACGGCTTGCTTATAAACGAGAAATATTCATCGTTTGTTTTCGTTGGCGAGTGTATAACGAACCTAACGCCGAAGCAGCTTGGGCTTACCTACTCCGACGAGGATGAAATGCGCACCTGTCTTCACTGCGGAAAATGTATAGAGGCGTGTCCGTCCGGCTGTATTCAAATGGACGCAAGCGGCAAGGATGCTTCAAACAAGGGAATTTGTCTTTCGGCAATTACCCAAAAAAAGGGTGAGCTTTCAGAGGCGGAAAAGGAGCTTATGATTAAGCACGGCTCAATTTGGGGCTGTGACGTTTGCCAAAACGTTTGTCCTTACACAAAAAATGCAAAATATACACCTATTAAATATTTTATTGACAGTGCAATAAGCGTGCTTGACAACGACACTTTAACGAAAATGTCAAGCGAGGAATTCAACTCACGCCCGTTTGCTTGGCGCGGCTACGAAACCATTTCCCGAAACGTAAGAATTTGGGAAGAAGCAAAGCAAAAGGAAAACAATGCTATGCCTTGCATAGACGAGCAAGAAAACGCACCCACAAGCGAAAGTGATGAAAATGAGTAAATTTTGAAAGGAGACACGCGATGATAAAGCTTTTATTTGGCGACGTTGGCACAGGAAAAAGCACTTATATTTTTGATTTAATAAAGGCAGATTATCAAAGCGGTGTGCGCTCCTGCCTTATTGTTCCCGAGCAGGAAACGGTAATACGCGAGAGGCAGATTGCCTCTCTTTTGCCCTCACGCGCTCAGCTATTTTGCGAGGCGACAAACTTTACACGACTTGCAAACTCTGTCTTTCGTGCGTGCGGAGGTCTAAAAACGAATTACGTATCAAAAAGCGGCAAAAACCTTATTATGTATCGCGCAATTTGCGAGTGCCGCGACCGCTTGACGGAATATAAAATCGCACAAGGACACGAAAAATCCTGCATTAAATCGTTCCTTGAGGCAATTGGCGAATTAAAGTCCTACTCGGTTACAATCAGCGCGCTTGAAAATGCGATAAACGAGCTTGACAATGAGAGCTTGAAAAACCGCCTTCGCGATATTATTACCATTTGGTCAAGCTACGAAACAATTTTAAGTGAACGCTTCAGCGACCCATACGACGACACTGCCCTGCTTGCCGAGGCAATCTCAAAAAATGACTATTTTAGTGGGACAAGTGTCTATTTTGACTCGTTTTACGGCTTTACCCTTAGCCAATTTGGCGTGCTTGAGGCAATAATTTCATCCGCGGGCGACGTTACCTTTGCGTTTGACTGTCCGAGTAACGCTAAGGAAACAACCGTACAGTTTGCAAGGATTGCCAAAACCGCAGGAAGCGTAATTTCTCTTTGCAAGCGACTTAATAAGGAATATAAAATTATAGATTTTTCCGAGGATTTCAAGCATAAGACAAATGATTTGGCTTTGCTTTCACAAAGCATTTGGGATTTCACAAAAAACGGCTTTTCCGGCGGCGAGAATATCACCCTTGCAAAATGCGCTGACGAGTTTGAGGAATGTGAATACGTAAGCTCCGAGATAAGAAAGCTTATTTTAGACGGCTTTAAATACTCCGAAATTGCGGTAATTGCACGAAATTTAGACACGTATCGCGGTATTTTAGACTACACGATGCAAAAATACGACATTCCGCACTTTATGTCCTCGCCATCCGATTGGCTGACAAAGCCGCTTATAAAAATGATTTTTTCTGCCCTTTCCTTTGTTCATACACAAAGAGGACAGGACCTTTTGACCTTTGCAAAATCTCCATATATAAGCGTTAACAAAATGGAGCTTGACCGCTTTGAATCATACATAACGAAGTGGAATATTTACGGAAAGAAATTCAAAAACGATGATTATTGGGCATCAAACCCTGATGGATTTGTTGAAAATGAAACTGACAAGCAAAAAGCCGCGCTTGAATCTATTATCAAGACTCGCGACTATCTTCTCTCCTCGCTAAAGGTGCTTGAGGAGCCGTTTATGCGCGGTGCTTCCGTCGGTGATTGCTGTTTGGCGGTTTTTGAATTCTTAAAGCAAAATGATATTTTAGCTAAGCTTGAAAACGAAAGGCGCGACACATCAAGGGCAGAGGCATACGTCCTTTCGCAGTCATGGCAAGCAATTCTTGACGCACTTGACACGCTTTACGATATTTGCAAGGACACAAGAGTTGACACAAACACGTTTATAAATCTTTTCCACCTTGCCTTTCTTGACGCACGCGTTGGTACAATTCCGACGGGTGAGGACAACGTTTTGATTGCCGAGGCATCTCTTGTACGTGCACAGGGCATTAAGCACGTCTTTATTTTAGGTGCAAACGAGGGCACGTTCCCCGCAACCGTAACGGGCGGCTCAATATTCAGCGACAGCGACAAGATTGCGCTTGAAACAGTAAATATAAATCTTTCAGACAAGACCGACGTGCGCGCAGATGACGAGCTTATGTTTTTTAAAAACAGTATTGTCACAGCAAGCCACGGCGCACATATTTGCGCCCTGAAAACAGGCATTGACGGCTCGGCTAAGCAGCCGTCCCTTGGCTATACGCGCATTTCGGAGCTGTTTCCAAGCATCAAAGCAGTTGACGTATCAGAGCTTGATTTAATATCGAAAATTTACACGCCTGTTCTGGCAAAGGAATATCTTTCCTCGGCACAAGCGCCACTCTCCCTTGCCATTTCAAGCGAGCTTGGAATAAATGCCAAATCAAGTGATTTTTCAAACGAGGGGGATTCCGTAAGCAAAGAAACCGTTAAGGCGGTTTTGGGTGAGCATCTTTCACTTTCGCAGACGAAGATGGACACCTTCGTCACCTGCAAATTCAAATACTATTCCTCGTATTTTCTTAATCTGCGCTCAGACGAGTGCTACTATTTTTCATCAAGAGAGGCAGGCACGCTTGTGCATGCTGTTTTTGAGCGTTTTCTTATTCTCTTCAAGGAAAACCCCGACTACTATAAGGGGCTTGACGACAATGAAATAAGATGCGCAGTTGACGGTGTGGTTGACGAATATATAGACGCGCTTTGCCGCGGCATGCTTCTTTCGGGCAAGCTGAGCCATTTATTTAACCGTCTTCGCCGATTCCTTTATATTTTTGTTAAAAAGCTCGTTGACGAGTTTAGGGGCACCAGCTTTTTGCCCGAATATCTCGAGCTTCCCTTCTATCACGGACGCGAGGGAGCTGCCGAGCCGCTCACCTTCACGCTTGAGTCGGGTGCGACGGTTTCCTTAAACGGCGTAGCTGACCGTGTTGACACGTACCGCACAGAGAAAACGACATATATCAGAGTTGCGGACTACAAAATCGGCTCAAAAAATTTCTCGGAAAGTGCGGTTGAAAGCGGAGACGGCTTACAGCTGCTTATTTACCTATTCTCTCTTTCAAAAATGAAGGATTGCGAGTTCAGAAGAAAGCTTCTTTCGGGTACGGAAAATATTGTGCCTGCGGGATTTTTCTATATTCCTCTTAACCTTGGCAAGGTTGTTGCATCTCACGATTTAACGGGTGAGCTTGACCGCGCAGAAAAAAATGAAGCGGGCGAAATTATGCTTGCCTCCGCCTACAAGGGCAGATTTTTAAACGACGACACCATAATCAGTGCGCAAAATACAGACGAAAGCGGCATTTATATGCCACCGCCAAGCACACGCGCAAAAAACCACTACTATATTTCAAGCGAAAAATTTGAAGAGCTTTATGAAAAAATGGTGGCGAGCATATGCGAAATAGGCAATGAAATGTATGCAGGCAATGCTTTTGCCGAGCCGAAGAAAAGCACCACAGGACAAGAGGCGTGCGCATTTTGTGAGTGGCGTGCGTTTTGCAGAAGGAGGAACAAATAATGGCAGATAAAAAATCATTTACCTCCTCTCAGCTAAAGGCAATTACCCATAAGGGAAGCGACCTTTTAATTTCGGCAGGCGCAGGAAGCGGAAAAACCGCAACGCTAACCGAGCGAATTATCAGAAAAATCATAGACGGTGCGGATATATCAAGAATGCTTGTCGTTACCTTCACTAAGGAAGCGGCAAACGAATTAAAAAGCAGAATTACCGCGCGTCTTGTTTCTGCACTTAAGGAAAACCCCGAAAACAAGCATTTGCAAGCTCAAATTGTTAAAATGTCGAGCGCGAGTGTTTCAACAATTCACAGCTTTTGCTTGTCTATTATAAGACCAAACTTTGATAAAATCGGTATTGATAGCGATTTTCGCGTTGGTGAGGAAAACGAAATTGACACCCTAATGAAGGACACAATGACCGAGGTTATCGATTTCTTTTATGAAAACGAGCCCGAAAACAGTGACTTTTTAACGGTTTGTGACTGTTATGCTCAGCTTTCGAGCGAGGACAAGCTGACAGATGAGCTTCTTTCGCTCTACAAAAAGCTATCAAGCACGTCCTTGTTCCTTGACTCACTTATAGCAAACGACGGCTTTGAGGGCGATTTTATGCTCACCCCATACGGCGATGTTTTAACCGCCGAGCTTTCACAGTTTGTTTCGCACTATACGCCGATTTACGAGCGAATAATTGACGATATTCAAAGAATTGACGGCGCGCCAAAATATCTAAATGCTTTTTTGGCGGATTTTGACTACATTACAAGAATAAACGAAGCGTTAAAAAGCCCTACTTATCTTAAATTTAAGGATATTTTCGATTCATATGCGCCACTTCCCTTAAACGGAATTAAGGACAGCGGAATCGACACCGTCTTTGCAAAGGCGGTGCGCGAGAAATTTAAGAAAACCGTTGTCGAAAAATACCGTGGCTCTTATTTTTCAACGGGCTATGATGCAATTAAGGCGTCGTTTGTGCAAAACAATAAAATTTGCGTATCGATGCACAAAATCCTCACTATCTTTAACGAGGAGTTTTCCAAAAAGAAGCGCAGTGAGGGAATTTGCGACTTCAACGATATTGAGCGCTTAGCACACAAGCTTCTTGTGGCGAAAAACGGTGAGCCAACCGCGCTTGCACGTGAGCTTGCAAGCGAGCTTGACGAGATTTACGTTGACGAATATCAAGACACAAACTCTGTGCAAAACGATATTTTTGCCGCAATTTCAAGAAACAACCGCTTCTTGGTTGGCGATATAAAGCAAAGCATTTACCGCTTCCGCTCCGCTGAGCCCGAAATTTTCTCGGATTACAGAGAAAGATTCGTGGACGTAACGGACGCTGACAGTGAAAATATCTTTGGAGATTTTGGCAAAACGATATTTATGTCGGACAACTTCAGGTGTGACGAAAACGTAATTAAGTTTACAAACGACGTTTCCGACTATATGTTCTTAAATTCACGCGGTATTCCCTACGAAACAAAGGACCATTTGATATTCAGGAAGCTTGTATCAAGTAATTACGTGCCGCAGCCGTCTGAAATTTGCGTTTTGAACCGCGACCTTTTAGACGAAGAAAACGAAAAAAACCACGAGCTTTTCCAAGCGAGGTACGTTGCGAGCCGAATAAATGAAATGCTTAAAAGCGGCAAGCTTTCAAACGGCAAGGAAATTAAGCCGAGCGATATTGCAATTTTATTAAGGAAGGGACGTCACAAAAGCTACTATATAGACGCGCTCAGCGCGCTTGGCATAAGTGCGGAATATATTGACGACGTAAGGTTTTTTGAAAAGCCGCACATTTTGCTTCTTCTCTCCTTGCTCAATATAATCGACAACCCGTATAAGGACACTTACTTGGCAGGTGCATTACACTCGGAAATTTTCGATTTTTCACTTGACGAGCTGATAAAAATCCGAAAAGCGACAAACAGAAACCTTCCTCTTTACACGTCGCTCCTTAAATATAATGAGGATGATGAAATTCGTGCAAAGATTGAAGCATTCACAAAAAAGCTTCAAAAAATGCAAGATGATGCCTCGCGCTTAAACGCTTACGAGGCGGTATCGTACGTTATGAACGAGAGTGGACTTCTTTCAATGTCCTCACGTACGCAAAGAAAGGATTTGATTAAGCTTTATAACCATGCAAGGGAGTACGAAAAGAATTCCTTTAAGGGTCTTTACAAGTTCTTAATTTACCTTGAGAGCATAAGAGAAAAAAGCAGCAAGGAAACCGTATTTACAAACCCGAATGACTGTGTAAGAATAATGTCAATTCACGCCTCGAAGGGTCTTGAATTTGAAATTTGCTTCCTTTGCAACACGGAAACGGGATTTGCGCTTCTTGACACAACCGCACCTATTCTTTACGAGAGGCATCTTGGAATTGCGGGCTACGTTGGTAACACGGGAAGCTTGGTAAAATACAACACGCTTATGCGAAAGACCACCTCGATTGCCATTGACAAGGCATCCAAGGAGGAGGAAATGCGCGTTTTATACGTTGCGATGACAAGGGCGCGCACAAAGCTTATCGTTACTGCCGCCTTGCCGAAGCTAAACGACAAGCTTGAAACGGTGAAAATGCTCTCGCCTTACACCTCGGAGCATTATATTTACTCACAAAAATCGTTAATTGACTACCTGCTCAATACCTATACATCCCCTGTTCCCTACGTTGATTTTAAGATTATCGACCCGAACACACTGCGCGAGGTTTCAAGCGCGGAAAGCGGCGAGGTGGACAAGGTGGACGAAAACGAGGTGTCAGAGTACCAAAGAATACTTCGCGAGCGGTTTGATTTTAAGTATCAATACGATTATCTTAGCAAGCTGCCATCGAAATTGAGCGTTTCAAAATTACGCCCGAATCTACTTGACGAGGACGGAAACGACGAGATTGATATAAGCAAAAAGCTTGAAGAAATGCCGCGCTTCCTCAGCGGTGAGGAAAAGGAGCTTCAAGCCGCGAAAGGCACAGCAACACACCTGTTTTTACAGTTTTGTGATTTTGAAAAGCTTGCCAAAAACGGCTACGCTACCGAGCGTGAGCGCTTAGTAAAGGAAGCTTTTATCAGCGAGCGCGACAGTATGCTTATAAACGGAGAGCATATTGAAAAATTTGCTTCCTCTGCCCTTTTTGAAAAGATGAGAGCGAGCAAAAAAATACACCGCGAGCTTAGATTTAACGTAATGCTTGATGCCGACGGACTGACACAGGATGAAAGAATCCTTGAAAATAAGGTTTTGGTGCAGGGCGTTGTTGACTCCGTTTTTGAAAGTGAAAGCGGTGAGCTTATCTTGGTTGACTATAAAACCGACAAGGTGACAGAGTCAAATTACAAGGAGCTTTTGGCGGAGCGCTACACCTCTCAGCTTTCATACTACAAGCGCGCAATTGAGCTTATTTTCGAGCGTCCACTTGACAAGGTGCTTATTTACTCCGTACCGCTTGCAAAAACGGTTGAGCTTGATAATTAACAAAAAAAGAGTGCTTTTTGGCACTCTTTTTTGTATTTGTATTAATAATTTTATGCATTGATTATTGCATTGATTATCGCTTGACGAGCTTGGAGCACGTTTTGTGCGTCGTCCTTGTTTTCACCCTTTACGGAGTAATAAACCTTGATTTTCGGCTCAGTACCCGATGGGCGGATTGCAATCCAAGAGGAGTCCTCAAAGACGAATTTGAGCACGTCTGCCTTGGGTAAATCGTCAATGCCAACGGTGTAGTCGTTTACTGTCGCGATACTCGGCATTAAGTCCTTGCCCTTTTTACGCATTTCCTTCATTATGGCTTGAATTTTTTCAACGCCGTCAATTCCCTTTAAGGTAAAGGAATCGAGCTTATCAAGGAAGTAGCCGTACTTGCTGTATATATCCTCCATAACGTCAACGAGCGTCTTGCCTTGGTTTTTGTAGTAGCAAGCCATCTCGCAAATGAGCATAGATGCAACGACTGCATCCTTATCTCTTGCGTGGTTACCAACTAAGTAGCCGTAGCTTTCCTCGTAGCCGATAACAAACTCGCCGTTGCCCTTTTTGTCAAACTCGTTCATCTTATCGCCGATGAACTTAAAGCCCGTTAAGGTTTCAAGAACTCTTAAGCCGTTTTGCTTTGCGATAATTGCGCCAAGCTCACTTGTAACTATTGTCTTAATTACGGTTGATTTTTCGTTTAGGGACGCGCGGTTCATTTTAATTACGTAGTCAACCAAAAGTGCGCCCACTTGGTTGCCTGTAAAGAGCTTCATTCCGTCCCTCGTATTTACTGCAATACCGACACGGTCACAGTCAGGGTCTGTGCCGAGGATTAAGTCAGCACCGATTTGTTCACAAAGCTTAATGCCGAGGGAAAGTGCCTCAGCGTTTTCGGGGTTAGGTGAAACAACCGTTGGGAAGTCACCGTTTTTCTCCACCTGCTCGCTAACCAACGTTACGTCGTAGCCAAGCCCGCTAAGCACGCGGCGTACAGGTATGTTGCCTGTGCCGTGAAGCGGTGTATAAACTATCTTTGCGCTCTTTGCCCCTACGTCGTGCGCTTGGAGCTTAACGCTTTCGCAGAATTTCGTATAAACCGAGTCATCAACGGACACCAAAATTCCGCTCTTTCTTGCTTCATCCTCGTCTGCCACGGGGATAGCGGGAATATCGGTAATAGCGTTAACGTATTCGATTATTGCATTTGCATCCTCGATTAAAACCTGACATCCGTCACTATCGTAAACCTTATAGCCGTTATACTCACGTGGGTTATGGCTTGCGGTAACAACAATACCGCCGACACAGCCAAGCTCTCTTACCGTAAAGGAAAGAGTTGGGGTTGGAACGAGATAGTCAAAAAGATAGGTTTTAATGCCTGCAGCAGCCATAACAAGAGCTGCCTCACGTGCAAAGACGTCGGAGTTGTTTCTTGAATCGTAACCGATTGCAACGCCTCTTTTTACGTCATTGCCGTATTTGTTAATCAAGTAATCAGCAAAGCCCTTAGTTGCCTTTCTGATTATATATTTGTTCATTCTGTTTGTGCCTGCGCCCATAACGCCGCGAAGTCCGCCCGTGCCAAACTCGAGGTCGCGCCAGAAGCGGTCCTCAATTTCCTCGTTTGACATTGGCTTGTTTAATTCGTCGCGCGTTTCCTTATCGAAGCGCTCATCTGTGCGCCAAAGATTGTAGGTATTAAGAATTTCCTTGGATAATTCCTTCATCGTATGTTATTCTCCCTTAGTGTATGCTAAAAGTCCGCCTGCTTTAAGTATATCAATTTGGCGCTGAGTATATGAGCAAACGAGCGGAATTTCTTTGCCGTTTGCCTTTAATGTGATTTCACCCTTCTCCATTCCGTCGAATACGTTTTCAAGAGTAATCTTATCGTCTTGGCTAAGAAGCTCGTAATCCTCGGGGTTTTTGAATGTAAGTGGCAAAATGCCTGCGTTTACAAGGTTTGCCGCGTGAATTCTTGCAAAGCTCTTTGCAACAACCGCCTTAACACCAAGGTAAAGAGGAACGAGTGCCGCATGCTCACGTGAGGAGCCCTGACCGTAGTTTGAGCCACCGACGATGATTGAGCTTTTTGCTTCAAGCGCGCGGTTAGCAAAGCTTTCGTCGCATACTGCAAAGCAGAACTTTGAAAGGAACGGAATGTTTGAGCGGTATGGCAAAATCTTTGCGCCTGCGGGCATAATATGGTCTGTTGTGATATTGTCGCCAACCTTTAAGGTAAGGTTTGCATTAATTTCATTTTCAAGTGGGTACGTTGTTGGGAACGGCTTGATATTTGGACCACGCAAAATTTCAAGCTCGCCTGCCTCCTCCTCGCTTGCGGGAAGGACAACGGCGGAGTCATCAATCTTGAATTTTTCGGGCATTTCAATGTCGATATAGTCGCCAAGCGTTCTTGGGTCGGTGATATAGCCGGTGAGCGCTGAAGCAACTGCAACCTCAGGAGAAACTAAGTAAACCTGAGCATCCTTTGTGCCGCTTCTACCCTCGAAGTTACGGTTGAAGGTACGGAGAGAAACGCCTGCGGAGTTAGGCGAGAAGCCCATACCGATGCAAGGACCGCATGCACATTCAAGCACGCGCGCGCCTGCTGCTAAAATATCGCTAAGTGCGCCGCAGTCAGCAAGCATAGAAAGAACCTGCTTTGAGCCGGGGGAAACAGACAAGCTAACGCTGTCGTCAATCTTTCTGCCCTTAAGCATAGCGGCAACCTTTAACATATCGCGAAGTGATGAGTTTGTGCAGGAGCCGATACAAACCTGGTCAACCTTAATGCCTGAAAGCTCCTCTGCGCTCTTAATATTATCAGGGCTGTGAGGGCAAGCCAAGAGTGGCTTAAGCTCGGAAAGATTGATGTCGATAATTCTGTCGTAAACTGCATCGGGGTCGCTTTCAAGAGGGGCGTAGCAATCGCCTCTGCCTTGCGCCTCCAAGAATTCCTTTGTGATTTCGTCAGATGGGAAAATAGAGGTTGTTGCGCCAAGCTCCGTGCCCATATTTGTAATTGTTGCTCTTTCGGGAACAGACAAGGTTTTAATGCCCTCTCCGCCCCATTCGATAATGGCGCCAACGCCGCCCTTAACGGAAAGAATACGAAGGATTTCAAGACTTACGTCCTTTGCGCTAACCCACGGTTGAAGCTTACCCGTTAAATTAACCTTATACATTTTAGGCATTGTGATATAGTACGCGCCGCCGCCCATTGCAACCGCAACGTCAAGACCGCCTGCACCCATAGCAAGCATACCGATACCGCCGCCTGTTGGAGTGTGGCTGTCAGAGCCGATAAGTGTCATACCGGGAACGCCAAAGCGCTCAAGGTGAACTTGGTGGCAAATACCGTTTCCGGGGCGTGAGAAGCGAAGACCGAATTTCTTTGCAACCGATTGAATATAGCGGTGGTCATCTGCGTTTTCAAAGCCCGATTGAAGGGTGTTGTGGTCGATATATGCAACGGAAAGCTTTGTTCTTACTCTTGGAATACCGATTGCTTCAAATTCAAGGTAAGCCATTGTGCCTGTTGCGTCCTGTGTGAGCGTTTGGTCAATTCTAAGTGCGATTTCCTCGCCAACCTTCATCTCACCCGAGATTAAATGCTCTTTAATGATTTTTTGTGCGATTGTAAGTCCCATTTCTTTGTTCTCCTCTGCCGTGGGTATTATTTTAATTTAGTGTTACACCGAAGATGCTTGCAAGGGCTTCAAGTGTTTTCTTTTCTTCCTCTGTTGCGTCCTCTTTTGCGTAGCTATTATTTAGTGCGTTTTTAATCTCTACCATATCGTCTTGGCTGATTCCGCCTTGAAGCTTATATGGATCTTCTATTTCCTCGCCGTTTTCATCCTTGGTTGCGCTTTGAACCATTGAGGACGTAAGCTTGGAGTCAACGATATGATCAACAAAATCCTGTGCGGTCATTTCTGTTGTAGAGCCGATGCCGTCACCTTGATCAAACATATGGTGATGCTCTCTGTCCTCGTCAAGGACGGTGTTTCCAATTGCGAAAATGATTTCCTCGGTTTTCTTAATTTCCTCTTGCTTTTCCTCTTCGCTTTCAAACTCAAAGCCCGAGGCGCCGTGAACCATTGAGCCAACGATAGATTCAATGCTTTCTGCCTGCTGTGAGCTCATTCCCATTATTTCAAGGTTGTCACGGCTGACAATGGCGGTAAGCGCGCTTGTGTCCTCGTTTAAGAGTGATTCAATAACGCTGTCGATAAGCAAATTCGTTTGCTCTCTGTTTTCCATTTCTTGAATTGAAATTGCAAGCTTCATAATATTTTGTCTTGAAACGAGCATACTGACAAGGTCGGCATTTTCGTCGTTTGCATCTTCAATCAGCTGCTCATCAACTATTGCAAGCTTTTCTGCAAGCTCCGAATGTAAAACCGCATAGATTGTGATTTTGAAAATTCTGTCCGTAAATATGCTTTCACGCATATTCTCAAGTCCTTTGCCAAGTGCGGCAAAATCGCCATCCATAATAATTTGCTTGGGGTCAAGCTCGTTGTTTGAAAGGTCTATCGTATTTATAAATGCGTGAATTTGTTCTATTGTGTTTGTAACGTAATATGCCTCAAGATACATACGCTCCTCGTCATATTCCGTATAATCAAAGCTTGGCACTTCGGTGCTTGTATTGTTCATATCGTCATAGAGCGCGTACATATAGTCAGTAATATAGCTTGTGACGTATGGAATAAGATTGCGCGTTCTTGAGTTTTTGTATAACTCAACGAAAATCGTCTCAAAAAGCTCCTTATCCTCAATTATTGCAAAAACGTCAACGGAGGATGCAGTTACCTTTTCGATAATGCCGCTTTCAAGTGCTTTACCTGCAATGCTTGCTACTGTATTTATATCTTTTCTTAAATCGTTTGCATCCGTGCTTTTAAGAACTCTTAAAACGCGGTCAAGCGTCGGGTTGAATTCCTCACCAAGGTTTGGTTTTTCAAGCCCGAAAAGGTCCCTGCCTGCATAAAGCTCACCTGCGGTGAAGGAAATCGCTCTTGACACAAGCTCAGGCAAATAATCAGACGAGGAAAGAATTTCGTTTAGACGCTCAGTTGCGTTTGCCTGCTCCTCTCCGTATTTTTCGGGATTGGTGTTTGCAAATTTCAAGGCAACGTCGCAAAGGTCAATAAGTCCGTTTACTTCTTTTTCCAAGCTGATTTGGGCACTTGTGGTTTTAACGGTTGTGAGTGAATTGAATACTTTTTTGCCGCCAAAGGAATGAATGACCGATAAAACAGGGCTGTCCTTTGCGCTGCTTGTATATTCTATAATCACGTCAAGCGTTGGCTTAATAACCGTGAGGTCTATTTCGAGTCCGTTTGTCGGCTTTTCATCAGCTGATGCGTCATTGCTTGGCGCTTGCACTGTGTCACCCTCGACTAAATCCTTATTTTGACCCTTGCTTGAAGCATTGATTATTTCATTTTCGCCACCGTCTTGCGGTTGATTTTCGCTTGGGGCTTCCTCACTTGGAAGCTTGTTTGACTCAACAACCTCTAAAAGATGTGTGGCGGTTTCATTAGTCATGTTAACGTAACCGTTTAGCGGAATGATAAAAGCGGTTATGACAAGCACGTATGTAAATGCACCGAGCGCGCCACCGAAAAGACGCCATCCGATTTTTTGCTTTTTTATGTTTATGAACATTTTTATAAAGAAGCCCATACCGAAAAGCACAGCTGCCAAAATTGCAAAAACCGCTAAGAAAATCAACGGGGCAAGAAAAATTGTTGGTAATGCGGCGATAAGCTCAAGCGTTTCACCAACGAGCGCACCACTTTCCTCACTTGTCATATACCCCTTGATTGCTTCAACGTAGGTTGATGCTTCGCTTGGCAAAGCTTCCATAATTTCCGTTGCAACAAAGGAAAGAACCTCTGAATTTACAAGTGCGCCCATTATAATCCTTGTGATCGGAAAAGAAAGCGCTACTGCCAAAACACCAAGAAACGTATCGATAACGCTTTTGACCGCACCCTTGAAAAATCCTCTTAAAAATCCAACAGCAAAGCAAGCCAAAAAAGCAACCGATACTATAAGAGATATTGTACTTGAATCCATATTTCCTCCTTGATTTAATGAAAAAATACTTTAGTCAAATAAAGTTCAATCTATATATTATCATATATTTACGCGTTTTTCAATATGTGCGCGAAATTTTTACGATTTTTTGAGGTTTTTCTTGAACCGTCAACAACCTATAAGACTATCAATATCGGTAAAATCAAAATTAATAAACAAGAAGTTATTTTTGCCTAAACTGTTTTGGAGTTATTCCTGTGATTTCTTTGAAATTACGGTTAAACGAGCAAAGTGAATCGTAACCGCATTCATACGCAATTTCAGCTATATTTTTTGTCTCGGTTGATAAAAGATATTGAGCGTTTTGAATACGGTACTCATTAAGAAGTGCGCGGAAGGTGGTGTCAAGACCCTTTTTAATAAGAGAGGTAACGTATCTGTGGTCGTATCCCATTTCCCTTGCAACGTCCTTGACTGTGATATTTTCCTGATAATGCATTGATATAAAGTTGAGAATTCTGCCGTAATTATCAAGGCACTTCGTGTTTTTTTCCTCATAGCCCGTGTTTTTGTTGAACTGATAAATTAAATTGTAAAAAATCGATTTTGCAAGATATTTATCTATGCTTTCATCATTCAAATTTTCTAACAAGTGTGGGTTTTCAAGGTCAAAAATCGGACACAGGGGTGCCTTATTTTTAATTTGACCGTAAAAAGTATGCACGTATCTGTTGGAAAAAATATAAAGATCGCTAAGTGAATATTTTTCCGTTTTGTACGAATGAACGCTGTTTGGCAAAATGAACATAGCTTGCCCTTTTTTTACCGTATAGTCCTTTCCGTCCAAGCCAACCGACAGCTCTCCTTCCTTTACGTAAACAAGCTCGAAGCTGTTGTGCAGATGTATTCCACAGGTTAAATTTTCATCAAACTGTGAATATATTTCGTGTCCCGAATACGAACGGTGTCCTTCATATGTAATCATAATTTACTCCAAAAATCTTACTTTATGATTATAATTGTATCACTTATGAATAGCAATGTCAATCCCCTATATCTTAAGATATAATTAGACAGTTTAATATTTTAATGTTATAAGGAGGATTTTATGTTTTCAGTAGACAATAATGCGCTCGTTTTTAAGGACGAAAGCATTTGTGTACGAATTGAGCCATACGGCAAGGACACATTGAGAGTTCGCGCGCGGCTTGATGACTGCTTTGGAGAACGCAGCTATGCTCTTTTGCCACAAGACGAGGTTGTCGGCGAGATTAAAATTTCAGAGAAAAGCGCTGAAATCGCAAACGGAAAATCACGCGCGGTGATTGAGGAAAGCGGCAAGATTTCATTTTATAATGAAAATGGAAAACTTCTTTTAGAAGAATATTACGTGCCGAAGCCGCTTAAGAAAAAGGGAAAGGAATTTCTTTCTCGCGGTGATGGGAAATATCGCATAAATCTTCGCTTTTTTGCAAACGAGGGTGAAAAGATTTTCGGCATGGGACAGTATCAGCAGCCGTTTTTGGACGTCAAGGGTGCGACACTTGAGCTTTCTCACAGAAATTCGCAGGCGTCAGTTCCTTTCTATATTTCAAATCGTGGCTACGGATTTATTTACCATATGCCATCAATTGGCGAGGTATCATTTGGCAAAAACATAACCACGTGGAAAGCCGAAATGGGTGAGGAAATCGACTATTTAGTTATATCGGGAGATACTCCCTCTGAAATTTTGGAAAAATATATGGCTCTAACCGGCAAGCCGCCTATGATGCCTGAGTATGCTATGGGACTTTGGCAATCAAAGCTTCGCTATACTCATCAAGAGGAGCTGCTTGAGGTGGCGCGTGAATACAAAAAAAGAGGTATTCCTATTTCCGTTATAGTTTGTGACTTTTTCCATTGGCCAAATCAAGGTGATTTCAAGTTCGACAAAAACTACTACCCCGACCCCGAGGGTATGGTCAAGGAGCTTAGCGAAATGGGCGCGGAGCTGATGGTTTCCGTTTGGCCGACTGTTGATTTTAACAGTGAAAACTACGAGGAGATGGAAACTAAGGGTTATCTTATAAAGAACCATCACGGACGGCGCAACCATATGAACTGTGTTTCCCCTGCTGTTTTCTACGATGCAACAAACCCCGATGCGGGCGAGTTTGTTTGGAGCAAGGCAAAGGAAAACTACTACAAGCACGGAATTAAAATATTTTGGCTTGACGAGGCAGAGCCCGAGTTTGATTATTACGATTATGACAACCATATTTACCACCTTGGCGATTGCTTGGAGGTTGGAAACGTATATCCTCAAAGATATGCCGAGAATTTCTATACGGGAATGGCACGCGAGGGTCAAGAAAACATTCTTAACCTGATAAGATGTGCTTGGCTCGGCTCTCAAAGATACGGTGCGCTTGTTTGGTCGGGCGATATTATGCCGACGTTTGATGCGCTTTCCTGTCAGGTGCGTGCAGGACTTAATATGGCAATGGCGGGCATCCCTTGGTGGACAACCGACATTGGCGGCTTTGACGGCGGCACAAACGACGACCCAAGCTTCAGACAGCTTATGGCAAGATGGTTTGAATATGCAACCTTCTGCCCTGTGCTTCGTATGCACGGATGCCGTATGCCTTGGCACGAAACCTTCCCTGAGGGTGGTGAGCCGTTAAGTGGCGGCGGAATATTCGGTGGCGGTGCGCCAAACGAAATTTGGTCTTATGGTGAGGAAAACGAAAAAATCTTCACAAAATACATATTCATTCGCGAAAGGATGAAGCCGTACATTAAGGAAATTATGGAAAAATCGCACAAGGACGGCACGCCGCCTATGCGCCCGTTGTTCTATGAATTTCCAAATGACAGTACAGCTTGGGAAATAGACGATGAATATACGTTTGGTGATGATTTGCTTGTAGCTCCGATAATAAACGAAAACGAGTTTGCAAGAGACGTTTATTTGCCCGATGGCGCAATATGGATTAACGCTTGGACGGGCGAAAAGCACACAGGCGGTCAAACAATTATGTGCGATGCGCCGATTGATAAAATTCCGCTTTTCATTAAAGACGGCGGTAAAATAGAAAGAAATATATTTATAGGAGAATAAATAAAATGAGCGAAATTTTTAACACCCCAAAAATCAAATACGAGGGTCCAAAGAGCAAAAATCCTCTTGCCTTCAAGTACTATGATGCTGACAGAGTTATCATGGGCAAAAAGATGAGTGAGCATCTCCCATTTGCAATGGCTTGGTGGCACAATCTTTGCGCTGAGGGCACTGACATGTTCGGCCGCGGTGTGGCTAACAAATCCTTCGGCTGTGAATACGGCACTATGGAGCATGCAAAAGCTAAGGTTGATGCGGGCTTTGAGTTTATGCAAAAGCTTGGCATTAAGTATTTCTGCTTCCACGACGTTGACATCGTTCCCGAGGCGGACGATATTAAGGAAACAAACCGCCGTCTTGACGAAATTACCGACTATATTCTTGAAAAGATGAACGAAACAGGCATTAAGTGCCTTTGGGGAACAGCGAATATGTTCTCTAACCCACGTTTCTGCAACGGTGCGGGCTCATCAAACAGCGCTGAGGTTTATGCTTTTGCGGCGGCTCAGGTTAAAAAAGCACTTGACTTAACAGTTAAGCTTGGCGGTAAGGGATACGTATTCTGGGGCGGCCGTGAGGGCTACGAAACTCTTCTTAACACAGACGTTAAGTTTGAGCAGGAAAATATTGCAAAGCTTATGAAGATGGCAGTTAAGTACGGCCGTTCAATTGGCTTTGACGGCGACTTCTACATTGAGCCAAAGCCAAAGGAGCCAATGAAGCATCAATATGATTTTGACGCGGCTACTGCCATCGGCTTCTTGCGCCAACACGGTCTTGACAAAGATTTCAAGATGAACATTGAAGCAAACCACGCTACCCTTGCAGGTCATACCTTCGAGCACGATTTGAGAATCAGTGCAATCAACGGTATGCTTGGCTCAATTGACGCAAACCAAGGCGACTATCTCCTTGGCTGGGACACTGACGAATTCCCATTTGACGTTTACACAGCTACAATGTGTATGCTTGAGGTATTAAACGCAGGCGGACTTACAGGTGGCTTTAACTTTGACGCTAAGAACCGCCGTCCTTCATACACATATGAGGATATGTTCATCGGCTTTATTCTCGGTATGGACACGTTTGCTCTCGGTCTTATCAAGGCGGCAGAGCTTATCGAGGACGGACGTCTTGACGAGTTCAAGAAGGAAAGATATTCAAGCTACTATAACACAGAAATCGGTCAAAAAATTCTTAAAGGAGAAACATCTCTTGAAGAGCTTGCAGCTTACGCTGAAAAGCTTGGAAATGCTAAGCTTCCGGGCAGCGGCAGACAAGAAATGCTTGAGAGTATTGTAAACAGTGTTCTCTTTGGTTAATATGAACAGATATATTGGAATTGATTTAGGCACATCGTCAGTTAAAATTCTTTTGGTACGACTTGATGGCGAAATTGAAAAAACAGTTAGCCGTGAGTATCCAATTTCCTACCCACACAGCGGTTGGAGTGAGCAAAATCCAAGCGATTGGTACGAGCAAACGATTGAGGGCTTGAAGGAGCTTCTTTCAGACGTTGATAAGTCAACCGTTTCGGGCATTTCCTTTGGCGGACAGATGCACGGACTTGTTTTGCTTGACGAAAACGACGAGGTAATTCGCCCAGCAATTTTGTGGAACGATGGAAGAACCGCAAAGGAAACAGCTTATCTAAACGAGGTTGTCGGTCAAGATAAGCTAATGGAATACACGGCGAACATTGCTTTTGCCGGCTTTACCGCACCGAAAATTTTGTGGGTTAAGGAAAACGAGCCCGAGAATTTTGCAAGAATTAAAAAGATTATGCTTCCAAAGGACTACCTCGCTTACAAATTAAGCGGCACGTTTGCAACTGACTATTCAGATGCCTCCGGTATGCTCCTTTTGGACGTTGAAAACAGATGCTGGTCAGAAAAAATGTGTGACATTTGCGGTGTAAACTTGGACACTCTCCCCACTCTTTTTGAATCATATGAAAAAATCGGCACTCTTTTGCCAAGCGTTGGCAAGGTGCTTGGACTTGGCGAAATTACCATAGCGGCAGGTGCAGGCGATAACGCGGGCGCGGCAATCGGCACAGGAATTTCCGAGGGTGGTGACTGCAATATTTCCCTTGGCACAAGCGGCACTGTATTTATTTCGCAGGACAGCTTCACCAAAAACGAGTGTGGCGCGCTTCACAACTTCTGCCATGCAAACGGTAAATATCACTTAATGGGCTGTATTCTTTCTGCGGCATCCTGCAACAAATGGTGGGTAGAGGAAATTCTCGGCTCACACGATTTCAAGGGTGAGGAAGCAGACCTTGACTCTCTCCTTGGCAAAAACGACGTTTATTTTCTCCCATATTTAATGGGTGAGCGCACACCTCACAATGACGTAAATGCAAAGGGCGCGTTTATCGGTATGCGACCAAGCACCACCCGCGGCGAGATGACCTTGGCGGTTTTGGAGGGTGTTGCCTTCGCACTTCGCGATTCGGTTGAGCTTGCACGCGCAAGCGGTGTTAAAATCGAATCGACAAAGATTTGCGGTGGTGGCGCAAAGAGCGCAGTTTGGCGCAAAATCGTCGCAAACGTGCTTGGAATTCCCGTTGTACGACCGCTTATCGAGGAGGGTCCGTCTTATGGCGGTGCTATACTTGCAATGGTGGCAAACGGCGAGTTTGAAAGCGTTGCGGCGGCAACCGAAAAGCTTATCAAAAACAGAGATATAACCTACCCTGTGGATGAAATTTCATCTCTTTACAACAAAAAATATGAAAATTTCAAAAAGCTTTATCCTGCACTCAAGGACGTTTATAAGGCAATCTAATTTTAAAGCCGCTCTTTCGGGAGCGGCTTTTTTATTGTAAATGAAAATTTATGTATAACTACAAAAAAAGTACAAACAATAAAAGAGCAAGCATATCACATTGAGCTTAAATCATTGTGACATATAATGACAAGCACATTTCAAAAGGAGAATTTGTATGAAAGCGACAGGTATTGTTAGAACAATTGACGACCTTGGGCGTGTGGTTATACCAAAGGAAATAAGAAGAACTATGAGAATTCGCGAGGGCGATGCACTTGAAATATATACTGACCGTGAGGGCGAGCTAAT
>JAZREL010000047.1:0-15022 GCA_045660785.1 Eubacteriales bacterium
TCCTCGAAGCGAGGAATGAGGTTCGGGGTTCACAAGGGTTGGGGTCCTCGAAGCGAGGAATGAGGTTCGGGGTTCACAAGGGGCTGGGGTTCACGTCTAATATATGAATTTTAATCAATCCTTATTACCAAAACGCTTAAATCGTCCGTTTGCTCGTTGTTTTTTAGGAATTCGTTTACAATTTCCTCGCTAAGTGCGCTCACCTCGCACAAATCGCTTTTTTCAAGAAGCTTTTCTATATATGAAAAATCTCCCTTTGTGCCAAGTAAGCCGTCGCTTATCATTATGCAAATATCGCCGCTTTCAAAGGTAAAGGAAAGCCGCTGACAGTCGAGCTTTTTCATAATTCCTATTGGCGCGGTTTTGGAACAAAGGGTGAAAACGCGCTCCCCCCGCTTGATGAAGGAGGCGCAAGCACCGCTTTTATAAAAGGCGGCTTCCCCTGATATACTGTCGATTTCCAAAAGGTCAAGGGACGAGGAAAGCTCGCCGCATTTTGCACGCACAAAAGAGTTTAATGCGCTAATGCAGGGTTCCGTTTCCTTGGCAACGGGAAGCATTGAGGAAAGGAACGAGGCGCACATATTTGAGGTTAGGTGCGCGCCCCTGCCCGTGCCCATTCCGTCGGCGATGAGGAAAAAGGAGCGACCGTCACCGCCAAAGGCACTAAGGGAATCACCGTTTGATTCGTCCTTTTTGGAAATGCTTCTTTTTGAATACGAGGTTTTGTAGCGGGGGAGCATAGAAAGCTCAACCGTCGCTGCTTCGGATTTTGCTTCAATTGTTGGCTCGTCAAAGCTTACTGAAAGAGCACCGCTTAAAATCTCTGTGATTTTAGAAATCGGTATTTTGCTTCGCACGGTGTCAACTCCGTAAATAAAGGCGCGTATTTTCTTTGTGCCTAATACCTCGGCAGCGTCAAAAAAGACCCCCGCCTTAATAAGTGCTTTTTCCGCCTTTTTTGAAAGATGTTCGTTTTTTTCGTACTCTGTGTCCCTTGCACCGAGCGCGCTTACCATCTTTGCGGCAAGCTCAAACGCGCAGGCACTGATTTCAAGCTTGTCGTTTTTGATACCGTTTTCCAAATTCGCGCGCGAAAGCGACACCGCCTCCTCGCTTATTTTTTCAAAGCTTGGGCATCTGTGGATGAATTTTTCGTCAAGCGCGCCTTTGTTTACCGAGCTAAGGAAATACGCGCTTTCGCCGATAGAGGAAAATGCGCGCTCGGTGGTTTCACTATCGCGTGACCAACAAATTTCCTCCTTTGGACAGGCGGTGCACAATTTGAGCATTTGATGCTTTGCGTCATCCTGAAACGCCTCGAGGGTGACGCTTTTGGCTTCTCGGTGGGCGCTTTGAAGCGCTTTTGACGCGTCATAGAATGCACGCGAGGCAAGTGTTGTTTCGCGCTTCAGCTCCGAAAGCTCCGCCGTTTTTCCAAGGTTATAGCTTGTCTTGCCTATGGCACTGCGAATTTTTGGGGATGGAAGCAGGTCAAGCTGCAAAATGGGGAAAGCAAGCACGCACGCGCCAATTAGCTCGGGCACAATATAGGTAAAGGCATCGTAGCCGCCCGCCCAAATAGAGTAGCTAATCGATAAAATCGCGGAGCACAAAATTGCAACGAAGGTTGAGAGGTGAAAAAGAATTCCGAAAACAAGCGCGCAAATAACAAGTGAAAGGGCAAAGCGCGGCTCAAAGCACAGGGAAAGAAGCGCGCTAAGCACCGAGCCCCAGACGGGTGAGGCGACCTTTGAAATATAAAAAACGAGCGCAAATGAAAGAAAAACGGAGAAATCAAAGACACCAAGGGCGCGCCCACGCAAGCCAAATGCGACCATAAAGCCGATAATTGCAAGGCCGATATAAAATTCCAAGGATACGATATTTTCCCAAGCGCCGCTTGCAAGAAACGTAAGAAGCGGACAGACGGTGACAAAAAATACAAGTGCAAAGACGTCGTATAGCATATAGCCGCCAAGGACGGTGTAGTAAATTCCAACGCCGAATGCGCAAGCGAGCGAAATTAAAACGCGCAGAAAAATATTTTCGCAAAAAAGCTCACCTAAAATATGTGGCAAGCGCGCCCCAAAGCGCTCCTTTGCTTCCTTTTCGGGCTTTTTTAAAAACGCGGCAAGGGTGCGCAAAATGAAAAGCGAGATGAAAGCTATAATATATACCCCCGCATCCGTAACGAAAAATATGCACGAGGCAATAGCACCGACAAATGCAAAAGGGGCATCCTTTTTTGCGCTTGCACAAAGGACAAAGCCAAAGGGAATCGTGCCGAAAATGAATTTAACGGGTGTTAAAAATAATGCAAGAAAGAAAAGTGCGCACTCAAGCATAATCCGCCTTGCCTCGGGCGAGAGCGTAAATTTCTTTTTATAAAGCTGCTTTACCATAAAAATCCTTTCGTTTTTGCTTTATTCTACACCTAACGAAGCGACGTTTTTGTCAAAGCGCGCTGTCAAAGAAAATTTGATTAGAGAAAAAGCAAGCACGTTTTGATAAAAAACATAAAAAAACCTCGAGATGTGTCGCGTTTTGGCGCGTAAAATATAAATAAGGACTGATATAGTTGCATATAATTTTCCACTCAAAATTTCTGCTTGTCACCAAAAAAGAGGACGCGGCGCGTCCTCTTTTCGTTATTATTTGTAAGTCTTATTTTGCTGATACTATATCGTTATATGAAGCAAAGTAGTATTTTTCGTTTTCCTTTGGCTCGCCAAGCTGGAGATATACGAATTCCTTTTCGTTTTCTTTTTCTTCAATTACGTAAGTGCCGATGGCAAACGCGGTTTCTTGGTTATTTTCAAGTCCAACAAGCTTAATTTCAAATGAGAAGAATCCCGTGCCTGAAATTTCCGCCGTTACAACACCATCAAGGGCTTTGTTTTCTTCATCAAGCACGTCACTTGTGCCGATTCCTTTGTTTGCTGTAACGAACAAGCCGTAGTTAAGCTTTATGCCAGATACTGATTCGTAAATTTCAAGTGAGTCGAAATCTACCGTGTAGCGAATTGAAATGCCCTCTTGCACGTCAGTTTCTGAATAAGAATAGCCGTAGCAGGTAAAGATTGGATTTATTTCCTCTGTCTCTTTAGGTGTGCCGCACTCCTTGCACTGTGAGCTTAACTCGAATTTTTCAAGGTAAGACGTAAGTGAAACGGCAGAGATATATTCCTTGTGTATGCCATCAAAGTAAGTAACGCAGTGGCTGTATCCCGTAACGAGATTTATACCGCTATATGAAACGCTGTCGTCGTAGTCTGATGCTGAAATTACGTTAGCTCCTGCAATCATTTGGCAGGTTGAAAGCACGCTTGCGTTGCTACCTGTATAAACGAACACTATTTTAGTAGGTGCAGTCTCCCATGCGGATTTCAAAAACGTATCTGCAATTTCAGTAACTGATTTTGGAATATATACCTTGTTAAGATTTTTGTTTCCGATAAATGCATGCTCAATTGTTGTTACGGTTTCGGGCAACTTTATTGACGTGATCTTTGAAAGTCCCTCGAATAAGCTTGCTTCGATAACGGTAATTTGGCAATTTTCAAAATTTTCAAAGGTTGTCAAGTTGCCGCAACCGCTGAAGGCACCTGTGCCAATGCTTGTTACACTTGAAGGAATATAAATGCTTTTTATAGCCGTGCAGGACGTAAACGCGTTATCGCCTATTACTTGAAGCTGTGAATTTCTTCCGATGCTAATAGAACCGCTGCTGCATCCTGCTTGGAAAGCGCGCGCCTCAATTGTAGTAACTGTATCCGGAATTGATATGCTAATTTCCTTGGAATCTCTAAAGCAATCCGCACCGATTGTGGTTAGCTTTGTACATTCTGAAAGATTCGGAATTGTAAATGGGGAAGCGCTTGTGCCTACTCCAAAGAACGTACCGTTAGGTATCTTTGTTATATTGGTTGGGAGGCTTGCGCTTGTAAGCTTTCCGCAGAAGAAAAAGATTTCCTTGTCAAGTGCGGTATCAGCTCCCTCAAACGTAGCGGTATTAAGCGAGCCACATGAGTAAAAGGCTTGAGCTCCCACGGTCTTTACACTTTTTGGAATCGTAACGCTTGTAATGGAAGAGTTGCTCCTAAATGCCTGAGACGCGATTGCGGTAACGGTATAGGTTACTCCTTCGTAAGTTACCGTTTCCGGAATATCGACAACAGTCAATTTGCAACCTTTGTTAACCGTCGTGACCGTTGCTTCACCTTCGCTAAAGGAATAGTCAATTCCGTCAACCTCAACGGCAAGCGTGGTAATAGTAAAAGCACATATAAGCGCCGCAACTATAACACATAATAAAAATATCTTCTTTTTCATTTTTTTCTCCTTTTAAAAACAATATACCAATTTTATTTTAGCACACTAAAATTTCAAAATCAATACGTTCTTTAGAATATTATTGTTTTTTCTTTATATATTTGGCTTGATATTCTATTCTAATGGTTGTATAATATGAGTGTAATACAATTTTAAAGGAGATAAATTATGTATTCTTTTGACAGACTTCATTATAGTATCAGGGGCTCATATCTTGTTTGGGACAGCCGCAAAAAGGGCGTTTTGAAGCTCGATATGATTCACAGCCACGGACAAGATATTTTTAACGGAATTTTGTCTATCGATTATGGCAAAACCGCAAAGATGTCATTCGTTCCACGTGAGGTTACGATAAAATTTGACGGTGGTGAGCAAAACATCACAATGTTCGGCACCGACGGCACGTATATTAAGGGTAAGGGCAAGGATTTCCTTGTTGAGATTGCAAAGACACACGCAAAATTCGACTACCAGATAGTTCAAAACGGCGTTATTGAGCTTTGCGATTTTAAGAACAATTGCAGTCTTATGATCGTTCCTTTAAAGGGAGAATTGAAGCTTGAAAAGCTTCGCAAGCCCGGCGAAATCACCTCTGAATTTGCAAACATTCGCGTGCTTCCCGACGAAAACGGTGAATATGAATTTTCAATTGAGGAAAACTTCCTTGATACAGGCGCTGTTCAGGCAAAGGGTATGAACTACGACTACTATGCGGACATTGCCGAGGCAGACTACAAGGCTTGGGAGAAAAAATATAACCCTAAGAACAAGTATGAAAAGGAATGTGCCTACATAATGTGGTCAAACACAATTGCTCCGCTTGGCAACTTCTCAACTGAAGCAATCGTAATGGGTAAGGCAGGCATGAGCAACGTTTGGAGCTGGGATAATGCCTTCAACGCACTCGGTCTTGCAGATATTGATTACCGTATAGCTATGGACCAATTTATGATTATGTATAAGCATATCAACCGTGTTGGCAGAGTGCCCGATGCAATTTCCGAAAAATATAAGGTTTGGAACTTCGTAAAACCCCCCGTGCAGGGCTGGATGTATAAGCAAATGATGAAGAGAAATCCCGAATTTGCAACTCCACACGCGCTTGAAGAGGTTTATTTCGATATGAAGCGCAACACGGACTGGTGGCTTAATCTTCGTGGGGACACTCCTTCATATTATCACGGAAATGACTCTGGCCAGGACAACTCCACCTGCTACGATAAGAGCGAGCATATCGAAACGGGCGAGCTTATCGCGTTCCTTTCCGCTCAATGCTCATTCCTTGCCGAGGCGGCTGAAATTCTTAATTTCCCAACAGACAAGCGCATTTATAAGCAGCTTGCCTCTGAGCTTGCAGAAAAGGCAATCAAGGATTATTGGGACGGAGAAAAAATCTTCGTGCGCTTGGCTGAAACAGGTGAGGCGTACTACTGCAACGCTCTTATGCCACTTCGCGTAATAGTGCTTGAAGACATGCTTCCAAAGGAAATGCAGGAATATATTGTAAAGACAATTAAGGAGCATCACCTTTGCAAGGGCGGTATTGCAAGTGAGGCAATTGACAGCCCGTGGTTCGTTGAGGACGGCTATTGGCGCGGTGCGGTTTGGGCGCCTGACGTAATCATGTTCGTTTACGCGCTTCGCAACCTCGGCTACACCGAGCTTGCAGACGAAATTGCAGAAAACTACAAGAGTGCGGTTTGCAAATACGGCTTTAACGAAAACACAAGCGCCTTGACAGGCAAGGGACTCCGTTGCAAGTGCTATTCTTGGGCGGCAAACGCATATCAGGTTCTTTAAGGAGAGGGAAAATGGCTGCAAAATACTCAGCATATAACAGCGACTATATTTCATATACGCTCGAAAACGAAAAGGGTAGAATCGCGTTTTTTGGAATTGAATCGGGCGCAAGAGATAGAGATAAGCACGCAAGCTACAACTTAATGCTTCCTGGCTACGGTGGCGTTTTTGGAGCATTCAAGGGCGCACTTCCAATAAAGCAGGACGTGGGCGAAAGCTACGCTTATTACGAAAACAAAAACGGTGCGAGTGTAAAATACGATTTTGACGGCACACGCACAGTAAATATTGAAATGAACGGCGCAAAGCCAAGCGATATTTTCTCCGTTCGCTTTGCAATCAAGACCGCTCCGCCAACGATTTGGACAAAGAAGCAACCGAAAAAATTAAAGAGCAAAAACTATCTTACAATGTACAAAACGGAGTATAAGCTCCCGCTTTACGTGCATTTCCCCGACTTTGGTAGAGTTGAAATTTCCGCGAGCTCACCTGACGTATACTGCATTGAGGAGCTCCAACAGTCAAAGGACTTTATCGGAATTGACCTTGGCTACTTAAACTACGGTTATAGCCATAACAGAATGCACGGCCTTCACTACGGAAGCTCATTCCTTACCTTTAAAACAAAGGGAGACGCAGACAAAATTTCCTTAACCTTTAGGGTAATGGACGAGGCATATCCGCCACTTCCTGAAAATGACGAAAGATTTAACGGCTTAAAGCGCAATTGGCTCAACGCATTTGCTATGAACCGTGAGCTTTTCGATATGGCAGATAATATTTATTTCCACGGCACAGGCCACTTGGCAATTCATATGAAGTCCGATATGCTTCAGTTCGTTGACAAAAACGACGAGCAATTTGCAATAATCAGAAAAACCTTTGAGCGCCAGGTTGAAAGAACCTTCCTTACCTGCCAAGCACACGACGGTGAGGTAAGCGTCAGCTTCTTTAACAGAGAAAAGACGGACAAATACGGCTGCTCGGTTGATTCAACCCCTGGTGCGATAATTTCACTCACGGGTATTTCAAATTGGAACCTTAAATTTGCAAAGAAATATATTCAAAACGCAATAAAGGCGGCGGACTTCTTGCTTGCACAGGACACCGACGGTGACGGAATTTTCGAGGTTAAATTCGCAGGCGACTATATCGGACAACCGTCAGAATACGGCTGGCAGGGCAACTGGTGGGACAACTTTGCATTTGGACACAAGGACATTTATTTTAACTATCTTTGCCATCGCGCACTCCGTGAGCTTTCAAAGCTTCTTATTAAGATTGGAATGGAAAATGAGGCGCAAAGATACGTCGCACAGCTTGAAAAATTCGACGCTAATTTCTTTAAAACCTTCTATAACCCTGAAACAGAGCTTATGGCAGGCTGGATTAGCCGTGACGGAAACGTGCACGACTACGGCTTTACCTTTGCCGTTTCAATGGGTATAAACGAGGGACTTATTCCAAAGGCAGAGGGCAAAAAGATGCTCAAAAAGCTCCTCTCCATTATGAAAAAAGAGGGCTACGGCGACCTTCGCTACGGAATCCCCGGTAACGTAATGCCCGTTGGCGAGCGCGACACCATCCATTGGCCGTGTATGACCGATTGGGGCAGATACGAAAACGGCGGCCTTTGCGGCATGAACGGCTTCCACTTCTTGACCTCAATGTATAACGTGGGAATGAAGCGCGAGGCGGACGACATCCTTTTTGCAATCCTTAATACCTACGAAAAGGATATGACACACTCAGGACTTATGCCGGGCTACTGCCAAAGCATTGACTGGCGCACAAAGGACGGCGTGCGTTGCGGCTATAACTACCTTGCCGACAACTATTATTTCTTGCTCTCTGTATATGCGGGACGTCATAAGATGAAGCACCCTGCCGTTAATAAATAAAACACTTGAAAATCCGCAGAAATCTCTGCGGATTTTTGCTTTTTTGCTTGTTTAGCGTGCAAAAATATGATATAGTAAAGATAGAATACGTCTTTTTAGGAGAAAAAAGTGGACAAAAAAATTAAGGAATGCTTGGAAAACAAGCACGGAAGCTATATATTGCCGTTTCTTTGGCTTCACGGTGAGCCAAAGGAGCGCGTGAAAGAGGAAATTTTAGCAATAAAGAACAGCGGAATTAACGAGTTTTGCGCTGAAAGCCGCCCGTACGAAAAATTCTGTCAGGACGAGTGGTGGGATGATTTTGCCTTTATTTTAGAGACCGCACGTGAGCTTGATATGGGCGTTTGGCTGCTCGATGACCAAAAATTTCCGACGGGCTATGCAAACGGCTACCTCGAAAGAGAGGAAAATGCCGCCTTGCGCAAAAAGCTGATAAGGGAATTTCAAGTTGAGGCAATTGGCCCGATGAAAAGCGCAAAAATCCTTATCTCCCCTCGCGTTTTCGAGGGCGAGGAGGTAATAAGCGTTATCGCCTACGAGCATACAGGCGTTTGCGAGGAGCTTGACCCGAAAACCGCTGTTGATTTGACCGATAAATTAAGTGACGGAATGGTATATTGGGACGTGCCAAAGGGTGTGTGGCGCGTATGTGTGACGGTGAAAACCGCACCGTACGAATATAAAAACGACCGCCTGTTTTACTATATCGATATGCTAAGCCGCGAGTCGTGCCATGCAATGATAGATGCAATCTATGAGCCACATTTTAGACACTTCAAGGAGTATTTTGGCAACACCTTCCGCGGATTTTTCTCCGATGAGCCGGGCTTTTTAAACGTGTGCTACACCTACAACAATCAGCTTGGCGATATGTTTTCGCCGTTCCCTTGGCGAGACGATTTATGCGAGCTTATTGCAAAAAATGCCAACTTACCAGCCGAGCAAGTGCGCCTTTATTTGCCTGCGCTATGGGAAAACCTTGGTGAGGTTACTTCCTTAATTCGCGCTCATTATATGGACGTGATAACCAAGCTTTACAGCGAAAATTTCACCTATTTGCTTGGTGATTGGTGCCGCGAGCATAACGTAATGTATATAGGCCACGTTATCGAGGATATGGGCGCGCACACGCATCTTGGCTACGGCAGCGGACATTATTTCCGTGCGCTTGACGGTCAGGACATGGCAGGAATAGACATCGTTTTGGCGCAAGACGTGGTTGGAATTAGTGAGGGAATACATAGGGCACCCTTGGCGGACGGTGGAAAATCAGACCCCGCCTTCTTCCGCTACACGCTTCCCAAGCTTGGCGCCTCACATTCGCACCTTCAACCGCTCAAAAAGGGTAGGGCTATGTGTGAAATCTTCGGCGCGTTCGGATGGGCAGAGGGGCTTCCGTTTATGAAGGGGCTTAGCGATATTATGCTTGCAAGCGGAATAAACCGCTTCGTTCCTCACGCGTTTTCTCCAAAGGAGGAGGACGAGGATTGCCCACCGCATTTCTATAACGGCGGAAAAAACATTCAGTATCCGTTATTTAAGCGTTTGATGGAATATATGGGACGCACCGTGCATGCACTCGATGGCGGAATTCACCGTGCGGACGTTGCGGTTTTCTATAACGCCGAGTGCGAGTGGACGGGAGGAGAGAAGCAGCTTTTCCCCACCCTGTGTCGCGATTTGACACAAAACCTTATAGATTTTGATATTGTTCCTTATGATATACTAAAGACGGCGACGGTCAAGGACGGCAAGCTTCACATAAACGGTGAGAGCTTTGGCGCGCTTGTTATTTCAAGCAGTGAAATTTTGCCGCTTGAATGCTTGGAGCTTTTTGCTTCGCTTGCAAAGCTCGGCTTGCCCGTTATATTTACCGATTACTTGCCTTCGCGCGCAGCGGAAAAGGCGGATATAGACGAGCTAAACGACACATTTACCTTGGTAAAGACAAGTGAGCTTTCCGCTTATTTACGCAATACCGTAGAAACCGATATAAGCGGTGAGGGTCAAAACCTTTCCAAGCTCCGTTTTTATCACGTTTCAAGGGGTGAAAGTGAGATTTACCTTTTCTCAAACGAGGACGTTTATAACGACGTAAAAGCAAAAATAAAGTTAAAACAAGGCGGGGAGTGTCTGATTTACGAGCCGTGGGATAATAAAATTTACCGCCACGAGGCACAAGACGGCATTTTTGAGCTTCAGCTTGAAAAGGGAAATATGATTTTTGTTATTTTCGGTGCTGAAATTCCTGAAAACACGCCAAAATTCACCTACGAACGTGAAAGGACACCGCTTGATTTATCCTTTGATATTAGCTTGAAGGAGGAGGGCGCGAGCGAGTTTTCTAAAATTGCAAGCGGCGCGGAGCTTTTTGACATTTCCGCACCCGAGCGCTACCCGAATTTCAGCGGCGAAATCCTTTATAAAACCGGCTTTGTCGCAAACGGTGACTTTACCGTAATCGACCTTGGTCAGGTTGGTGAGGTTTGCGAGGCGTGGCTAAACGGCAAATACCTCGGTGCGCGTATCACGGCACCGTACAAATTTAGCTTGAAGGAAGCACTTTGTAAGGGCGAAAACGAGCTGAAAATCGTAGTAAAAAGCAACCTTGCACACAAGCGCCGCGACTGGTTTTCATCGTTTATCCAAATTCCACCGAGCGGCATTTTGGGCGATATTTCACTTTGCAAATACGAGTGATTTTGAGCAAAACGTATATTTTACAAAAAAAGCGAACGGTCATACCCTTGTCCGTTCGCTTTTTCTTTGCCACCGCTAAAGATGCATTAAAAATGAATATTTGCATAAAAATGTGAATATATTCATCAAAGTGTGAATATTTGTGAATATTTTTCAGAAAAATTCAAAATTCTCTTGACAACATAATAATATGAGTATATAATAAGAAAACCAATTTTAGAAAATTTAAGGAGAAAACTAAAATGAAAAAGATCATTTCAATCAGCTTAGCTGTTATGATGCTCGTTTCTCTTGCTTTCTGCTTCGCTTCATGCGGCAAGGAGCCAACAGAGTACGTTGCAGTTGATGCAGTTGACCTCTTGCAAGAGGACTTCGGTATCGCAATTAAGAAGGGTGACACAGCTATGAAGACCGCCGTTGACGCAGTTGTTAACGAGTGGGTTGCAAACGGCACAATGGAAAAGTACATCAACTACTACACAGACCTTGCTGACTACGAAGCAGGCGCAAAGGACACAGCTCCTGAGGCAGGCGACCTTCAAACAAGCTGGGAATTCGGTAACGGCGGCGTTATCACCGTTTACACAGAGTCCGGCTTCGCTCCATTCGAGTTTATGAGCGGCGAGAAGATCATCGGCGTTGACATCGCTATTATGAGCGAGGTTGCAGAGCGTCTTGGTAAGTCAATCGACGTTAAGGACGTTGCATTCGACACAATTCCTACCTGCGTTAAGACAGCAGAGGGCGATGCAGTTGGTGCTGCAGGCCTTACAATCAATGACGAAAGAAAAGAAGCAGTTGATTTCTCATCTGTTTACTTCAGCTCAACACTCGTTGTTGTTTCCGCAAAGGAAAACAGCTTCGACTCAATTTCAGACCTCGCAGGCCTTAAGGTAGGCGTTCAAGAGGGTACAAGCGGTGACCTTATCGTTTCAGCAGCTAAGGGCGAAGGTCACACATATGAAAACGAGGATGGCGAAACAGTAACTGTTAAGGCAGCAATTTCAGAGGTTAAGCAATACAAGCAATATTCACTTGCATTCCAAGACCTCAAGAACGGTAGAATTGACGCTATCGTAATGGATAAGCTCCCTGCACTTACAATGCTCAACCTTGTTGGCTAATATTCAATAGGCACAGACTGAGGAGCTTTTTGCTCCTCAGTTATTTTGCCAAAAATTCTCTAAACTTTCTTAATTGGTTACTAAATTCTTTAATTAAAGGAAAAAATATGATAAAGACGTACATTTTGAATGCTGTAAACGAAATAGACGCCTATTTTGGAATAAAAGCATTCATTTTAGATATTGTAACAAAGATTGACTCGTTCTTTGGTTGGGGCGTGCTCAAAAGCATATATAAGGCAACTATCGACCAAAACAGATGGTTTTTATACTTAGAGGGTATTACAAATACTCTTATGATTGCCTTTGTTGCGGCGCTTATCGGCGTTATCGTCGGCGTTACGCTCTCAATGGTTATCTTTCTTAATAAGAAAACGGGCAAATTAAAGCCGCTTGCGTGGGTTGCCAACACTTATATTACCATAATTCGCGGCACCCCTGTCGTTTTACAGCTTATGATTCTTTACTTCGTTGTTTTTGCAACGTGGGAAAACGGAATTTTAATAGGCGCAATCACGTTCGGTATAAATTCAAGCGCATACGTGGCTGAAATTATAAGAGCCGGCTTTGAAAGCGTTGACGACGGACAAAGAGAGGCAGGACGCAGTCTTGGCTTAAATACGTGGCAAACAATGTTTCATATTATAATACCGCAGGCGCTTAAAAACTCCTTGCCGCCGCTCTTTAACGAGTTTATTACACTCGTTAAGGAAACCGCAATTGTTGGCTACGTTGGCATTATGGACCTCGGTAAAATCCCTGGCCTTATTCAGTCAAGAACCTTTGAATATTTGCCACCGCTTATTATAGCCGCAATTCTTTATCTTATTGTCGTAATGATACTTACGCTCATTTTGCGCCTTATTGAAAAGAAGCTTGCAAAGAGCGACAGAAACGGAGGTAAGAAATAATGGCTGAAATTAATATGAATGAAAAGCCGATTCTTTCCGTGAAAAACCTTAAAAAGGTTTTCGGTGACAACGTAGTTTTGAAGGATATTTCCACCGATATAAAAAAGGGCGAAAAGGTTGTTTTGGTTGGTGCGTCCGGCTCTGGTAAAAGCACGTTTTTAAGATGCTTAAACTGCCTTGAGGACCCCGACGGCGGTCAAATTATCTTTGACGACGTTGATATTGCGGACCCAAAGGTAAATATCAACATTCACCGCCAAAATATGGGTATGGTGTTCCAACAATTTAACTTATTTAACAACAAAACCGTTCTTAAAAACATTATGCTCGCGCCCTATATGATATATAAAAAGAAGGCAAAAAAAGCGTATAAAGCAGAGGTTAAGGCGGATAAAATCGCACTTAAAGAAGCCATTTTGGCAGGCGATGAGCAAAAAGCCAAGGAAATTACCAAAAAAATCGAGGAAAGACCAAAGCTTGACTACAAAAAAGAGTGTAAGGAAAAAGCAATGGCGCTCCTTCGCCGCATAGGGCTTGAGGACAAGGCAAACGTGTATCCGTCAACGTTGTCAGGCGGTCAAAAGCAAAGAGTTGCAATAGTTCGCGCCCTTGCAATGAACCCCAAGGTTATGCTCTTTGACGAGCCGACCTCGGCGCTTGACCCCGAGATGGTTGGCGAGGTTTTGAACCTTATAAAAGAGGTTGCAAACGAGGGCATGACAATTGTTATCGTTACCCACGAACTGGGCTTTGCCCGTGAGGTTGGCACACGCGTTATCTTTATGGATGAGGGCGTAATAGCCGAAGAGGGCACACCGTCAGAAATCTTCGATAACCCACAAAATCCAAGAACAAAGCAGTTCTTAAACGCTGTTCTTTAATAAAAAGCACCCAAAAAGGTGTCAAAAACCACAAAAAACACCTAAAAAAGCACCCAAACGGGTGCTTTTTTGTTTTGAGAGATAAATTGCGCGAGATTTTTATATATTATATGTACCTATGCACGCGTTTTTGTGTGATGAATTTGTGTGCGGTGCTGGAATTTCCGCGCTAATCCTATACGCGCGTACGCCCGCGCGCGTATAGATAATGAAGGAAAGGTGTGAAAAAAGGGATAAAATGGTGAAAAAAGTATGATGCTTGTGTGAAAATAATCCGTTATAAACACGAATAAATCACAAAATGTTGTGTGTATCAAGGAAAATAAATGCTAAATATTGTGAATGTTGGCAAAAAATAGCCGACCCTGTGTCTAAATTTGCCATTTTTTCATCCCTCAATCGATAAATAAATCAATATTTGGGTCTATATCTTGTGCTTGACACCACTCTTCACACAACATCTTGACAAATTGTGCCCAAACGTTGAGCTTTCATCCCAGAAGTGCCAATTGAATCTGAATTTGGCTCGATTTGTGGGGGGCGTGGGATGGCTGCATATTAATATAAACGCGCGCGAGGGCTTTTGGAAGCAGAGAGATAAAACGGCTTGTCACTATAAATTGTTAGTGTGAGGCGGCTCGGTAGCGCGGTGGTAAATGGCTCGTCGCTATATGATATAAGCGCGTGGGAGGTTCGGTGGCACAGGAATAAAACAGCTCACGCTATCTGGTTGACGCGCGTGGGCGACGTCTGACGGCTCGTAGCTAAATAACTCGCGCTATAATATAATGGCGCGCGAGTATCGTCTGAAAGCACGAAAATGTAAATGCGCGTCGCAAAGATCTATGCGCGCGTATGGTCGCAATACGGGCAAAGGGGGTGGAGAAGCTATATAAAACGCCTTTGCTTGGCTTGGGGTGCTGTTTTTGCTTATTGTGGAGCTTGCGCAGGGGCGGGGCGGTATATGCATTGTCAATATACAGTATATGCACCCGATACGGCTGATATTCCAAGTGAAAACGGGGGATTTTTAGTGATTTTGCGCGTATTTGCGCGTGCGGATGTGACGTCCGTTTTGCGATGTTTCTACACAAAAACGGTAATTGCGGTTAAAAATGCGATTTTAAATTGTGAATTTTTTGTGAATTTTTTGTTTCGACAATTTCTGGATGATTTGCCAAAATGTTGATAAATGCAACAAAAATACAGGCGAAAAGTTGCTTTTTGCAACGAAAAACGCCCGTTTCGCCTATAAAAATCGGGCTTTCGACGCTTTTTGAGCGAGCAGATTTGACGTGTAAACTTTGAAAAAACGCGTTGCAACGCGAAAATTTTGTCGTGAATATTCACAAAATTTTCGCAGGGGGGGG
>JAZREL010000048.1:0-29617 GCA_045660785.1 Eubacteriales bacterium
TGTGCAATTTTGCAGCAAAAGGCACTCCTTAACCATCTTCAAATTTCAAGCGATATAATAAGCTACCTTGCAGAAAACGTTACCTCATCGATAAGACAGCTTGAGGGCGTTATCAAAAAGCTCGGTGCTATTCAGCTCCTTGAGGGTGGCGAAATCAGCATGGAAAGAGTAAAAAGCTCAATTAACGAGTTTGTGCCGAAGAAGGACTCCGACCAAAAGAAGATGGACGACATTATTTTGGCGGTTTCCAAAAAGTTCAATATCTCACGCGACGATATTTTATCAACCAAGAGAAACAAGGAAATTGCAATTCCACGTCATATTTGCGTTTACGTTGCGCGCCAATGCACAAATCTTTCTCAGTCACAAATAGGCAAGGCGATAAACCGTGACCGCACAACCGTTATCTCAAGCGAGAGCTTCGTTAAGGAAACGATGGAAAACGATTCCTCATTTAAGTACGAGATTAACAGCATTATAAGAGAAATTTCATCTACATAAAAATGAGGATTTTCAAAAATCGAAAATCAACCGATTTTTTACCGTTCACTGTTGACTGATATTTTTCCACAATTTATCAACACACGAAAAAACCCTTATAAATAAAGGGCTTGTGATACTTATTAACATTTAAATTTTCAACGGTGGAAATTTTGTCTTATAACTTTTGGTATTTTAAGCAAAAATTTTTTCTTAGCTTCCTAAAAATTACCAACAGTTTTCAACACGTCTTAGTGAATAAGTTTTGATAAAAAAAGCCATACTATATAGGTTTATTTAATTTTTCAACATATAAACTACCCCCTACTACTACAACTACTATAAATTATAAATATTAATTAAAATAAAAGAAAAATAAAAGAAAAAATTCATTTTGGAAAATTTGGATTTTTGGAAGGATTTTACTATGATTGCTATTTTCGATAAGGACGCGCTTCTTTCATCACTCGGTCCTATTATGAATACCGTTTCGGGCAAAAACACAATGGCTTGCATTGAGGGTATTTTAATTGAATGTAACCAAGAGGATAATATTTGCACACTTACCTCATACGACCTTGAAAAGGGAACGAGAACACAGCTTGAATGTAACGTTATTGAAAGAGGCAAGTGCATAATAAACGCGAACAAGCTTCTTCAAATTGTAAGAACGATGCCTAAGGGTCCTATCAAAATCTCGGTTGATACGTCCTTCCGTACCGTTATTGAAAGTGAAAACGGTCTTTCACACTTTGATTTTAAGGCACTCTCCGCTTCCGAGTTCCCAACGCTACCAGAGCTTCGCGCGGACCGTGGCTTTAAAATCCCACAATACCTCTTTAGAAAATTTGTAAACAGAATTTTGTTTGCGATTGGTCAAAACGACACCCGTCCCGTATTTAACGGCGCGTACTTTGAAATAAGAGATAAGAAAATGACCGTTGTTTCCTGCGACGGTAACCGCTTGGCTCACCTTGAATACGAGGCGGAGCTTGAAAATGCAAACGATTCAAAGGCACCGCTTTATATTCTCTTTATCGTTCCCGGCAAAACCTTGGTTGAGCTTCTTAAGCTTGTTAAGGACACTGAGGAAACGATGGAAATCCGCGTTGCTAACCGTCAGCTTATTTTCAAGGTTGGCAAATACGTGCTTTTCTCGAAAAAGATTGAATCGGCTTATATTGACTACGAAAGAATTATGCCTAAGCAGGCAAATATAGAATTTTATCTTAACTGTGAGGAATTAAGAGGCGCTTTTGAAAGATCCGCGCTTATTATCGAGGACAACCTCGCCGGCACACTCCGTCCTTACGTTAAGTTTACTATTGACGAGGTGCTTTCAATTTCAACGCTTTCCTCAAACGGAAACGTTTACGACGAAATTGAGATTGAAAAAATAAAGGGTGATGAGCTTGTTATTGCATTTAACTGCAAGTTCTTTCTCGATGCACTTAAGGTATGCGATAACGGCAAGGCAAAATTAAGCTTTGTTAATCCGCTTACAGGCGTTTTGATTGAGCCGCAAAATACCGACGAGGGCAAATTTACCTACTTCATTATGCCAATGAGAATGACACACTGATGAACGTTAAAAAAATTGAATTTAATTCCTTTCGAAATATCGAGAGTGAAGTAATTGAATTTAAGGACGGAATTAACGTTATTTACGGTGAAAACGCGCAGGGAAAGACAAATATTTTAGAAGGAATTTACCTCTTTGCAAGAGGAAAGAGCTTTCGTGCCTTCAAGGACAAGGAGCTTGTGAATTTCGACAGTAATATTGCCTACTCAAAAATGGAATTTGAGTCAAGGGATGAAAAAACGCTTCTTGGCGTTGAAATTTCAAAGACCTTGCCAAAGAAATTTTACAGAAATAACGTAAAGATAAACAAAACCTCGGAAATTATCGGTGAATTCCGCGCGGTTTTATTCTGTCCGTCACACCTCGGCATAATTAAGGATGCACCCGCTGTCAGACGGAAATTTATAGACGTTGCAATTTCTCAGCTAAGACCCGTTTACCTTAAAATGATGTCACGCTACAATCAGGTTTTAGAGGAAAGAAACACTATAATAAAAATGAACCCCGAGGAAAGAAAATTAAACGAAGCTTTGATTGATATATATAGTGAGGAGCTTGCTTCGCTTTGTGCCGATATTGCCGATATACGAAACGAATATATAAAAAAGCTTGACTATTGGGTGAAAATTTTCTTCCGCGAAATGACAGACGGCCGCGAGGAGCCGAAAATTACCTATGAGTCAAACGGAAATGAAAGTGATTTTAGTGAAAGAGAAGCGCTTAAGCAAAGATATTTACATCTTTTAACTGATTATAAGGAAAGAGAATACAAATTTGGAGCTACGCTTTTTGGAATCCATAAGGATGATTTAAAAATTGAAATAAACGGTCGCGATTCACGCCTTTATTCCTCTCAGGGACAGCAGCGCTCGCTTGCGCTCGCTATGAAAATGGCAGAGGGTGAGATAAGCCGCGAAAGCAAGGGGGATTATCCCGTATTTCTTTTCGACGACGTACTCTCCGAGCTTGACGACACAAGAAAAAAATATATTTTATCAAACATAAAAAGCAGGCAGGTTATAATAACTGCTTGCGACAGAAGCGTTTTTGAAAACAACGAGGGCTGTCACTTTATAAATATTAAGGACGGAAAAAAACGCGATATTTCAAGCGATTCCGTATCCTTAGATAATGACTACTCGGTTACTTTGGAAAACGACGAAAAAACGCCCGAAACGGAGCTATAAATGTATATACATATAGGAAACAACAAGGTCGTTAAAAAATCGATGATTTTAGGCATATTTGACCTTGACTCAGCAACCGTTTCGGTTAAAACGAGAAGCTTTTTAAGCTTGGCGCAAAAGGAAAAAAGAGTAATTACGCTTTCTTATGAGCTTCCAAAATCATTTATTGTATTAAATAACAACGAGGTATATCTTTCCCCGCTTAATACCTCATCAATAATTAAGGGTTGATATTGGTCAGCCAAAAAGGAGAAAAGTATGGAAAATAACAAGGTAGAAAAAGAATACGGCGACGAGCAGATTCAGGTCCTTGAGGGTCTTGAAGCTGTAAGAATGCGCCCCGGTATGTACATAGGTACTACCTCGGTAAGGGGTCTTCACCATCTTGTTTACGAGATTGTTGATAACTCTATCGACGAGGCAATGGCAGGACACTGTGATAAAATTACCGTAACTATATTAAAGGACGGCAGCGTTGCAATTCAGGATAACGGACGCGGCGTGCCTGCGGGAATTAACGCAAAGACAGGAACTCCAAACCTCGAGGTTGTTTTCCTTGTTTTACACGCAGGCGGTAAGTTTGGCGGCGGCGGATACAAAATTTCGGGCGGTCTTCACGGCGTTGGTGCATCAGTTGTAAACGCACTTTCATCGTGGCTCGAGGTTGAAAACTGCCACGACGGCAAAATGTATACCGAAAGATTTGAAAAGGGACAGGTTGTTCGTCCGTTCGCGTGCGTTGGGGATGCACCCGAGGGAAAGAAGGGACTTTACGTTCGCTTCAAGCCAGACGACACAATATTTGAAACAGTTGAATTTGAATACGAAACTCTTTTGACAAGACTCCGTGAGCAAGCGTTTCTAAACGCGGGCATTAAGATAGTTTTCCGCGACGAGCGCGATGAGGACAATATAAGAGAAGAGGAGCTTTACTACGAGGGCGGTATTCGTGAGTTCGTTCAGTTTATTAACAACAATAAGGGCGGCGGACTTATCCATAATGACGTTATCTATATGAAGGCGGAAAAGGGCGACATTACCGCTGAGGTTGCGCTCCAATATAACGACTCATATAGCGAGGCAATAGTTACCTTTGCCAACAATATGTCAACAATTGACGGCGGTACACACGAAATCGGCTTTAAGGAAGGCCTTCGTAAGGTTACAAACGCGTACGGAAAGAAGCTTGGCTTCTTAAAGGACGGCGACAAGCTCTCTGGTGAGGACACACGTGAGGGTCTTACCGCGGTTGTTTCGGTTAAATTGCCCGATGCGCAGTTTGAAAGCCAGACAAAGGCAAAGCTCGGTAACAGTGAGATAAGAACCATCGTTGATAATATCGTAAGTGAAAAGCTTAGCGAATACTACGAGGAAAACCCCGACGTAGCTAAGATTATTATAGACAAATCCTGCGCGGCATCACGTGCGCGTGAGGCGGCAAGAAAGGCAAGAGAGCTTGCAAGAAGAAAGGGAGTTTTAGAGGGCTCAACTCTTCCCGGTAAGCTTGCTGACTGTCAGGACCGCCGCGTTGAATATACCGAGCTTTTCCTCGTTGAGGGAGACTCCGCCGGAGGATCAGCAAAAGACGGACGCGACAGCCGCTTCCAAGCAATTTTGCCACTTCGCGGTAAGGTATTAAACGTTGAAAAGAGCCGTCTTGACAAGGTTTATTCAAATGACTCACTTATTCCAATTATTCAAGCACTCGGCTGCGGTATCGGTGAGGAGTTTAACTCCGAAAAGCTCCGCTACGGCAAAATTATCATTATGGCCGATGCCGACGTTGACGGAAGCCATATTCAAGTTCTTTTACTTACATTCCTTTACCGTCATATGCGTCAGCTTATTGAGGACGGCCACGTATTCTTGGCTAAGCCACCGCTTTACAAGATTACAAAGGGTAAAGCCGAAAGATACGCCTTCTCCGACGAGGAAAGAGACAGAATTTTTGAGGAGCTTGGCGGCGGACAAGCCGAAAGATATAAAGGTCTTGGTGAAATGGACAAGGAGCAGCTTTGGGAAACAACCATGGACCCAACCACAAGAACCTTAATTAAGGTTGAAATCGGCGATGCAATAAGATGTGACGAAATCTTCTCACTTTTGATGGGTGATAAGGTTGAGCCAAGACGTGAATTTATCGAGAAAAACGCAAGATTCGTTAAGAACCTTGATGTATAATAAAAACAGGAGCTAATTAAAATGAGCGAAAAAGATATAAATACGTTAGATTATGAAAATACCGAGCAAATGATAGTTGGCAGAACTATTGAGTCAAGAGTGCCCGAGGCATTCCTTGAATACTCAATGTCAGTTATCGTTTCCCGTGCGCTCCCCGACGTGCGCGACGGTATGAAGCCGGGTCAAAGACGCGTTATGTACGCGATGTATGAGGACCACCTAACAAGCGATAAGCCGTTTAGAAAATCGGCAACAACGGTTGGTAACGTGCTTGGTAGATACCACCCACACGGTGACCAATCAGTTTACGGCACAATGGTTAGAATGGCACAGCCGTTCTCACTTAGATACCCACTCGTTGACGGACACGGTAACTTCGGTAACGTTGACGGCGACGGCGCTGCTGCTTACCGTTATACAGAGGCAAGAATGTCAAAGCTCGCAAATGAGCTTATGAGCGATATTGAAAAGGACGTTGTTGACTTCGTTCCTAACTTTGATAACTCACGTAAGGAGCCAACTGTGCTTCCTTCCCGCTTCCCTAACTTCCTTGTAAACGGTAGCGTTGGTATTGCGGTTGGTATGGCAACAAACGTGCCACCTCACAATCTTGGCGAGGTTATCGACGGTACAATCCACTTAATTGACAACCCCGATTGCACGGTTGCTGACTTAATGGAGCATATTAAGGGCCCTGACTTCCCAACAAGTGCGACAATTTACGGAAAGCGCGGTATAATTGACGCATACGAAACGGGACACGGCAGAGTAATGGTGCGCTCAAAGGCAAAAATTGAGGAGGACCACCACCGCATTATCATTACTGAAATTCCTTATATGGTAAACAAGAGCCAACTCGTTGAAAGAATTGCCGACCTCGTTAAGGAAAAGCGCGTTGAGGGCATCTCGGGCATTCGCGATGAGAGCGGACGTGCAGGTATGAGAATAGTAATTGAATACAAGCGCGATGCAAACCCACAAATTATTCTTAACACTCTTTACAAAAATACACAGCTTCAGGACACGTGTGCCGTTAATATGCTCGCACTCGTTAAGGGTGAGCCAAAGACGCTTAACTTAAAGCAGGTGCTTGAAAACTACGTTGAATTCCAAGAGGAGGTAGTTCTTCGCCGCACAAGATTTGAGCTTGCAAAGGCAAAGGCAGAGGAGCATATTTACGAGGGCTACAAGATTGCACTTGATAATATCGACGAGATTATTACAATAATCAGAGGCAGTGCAAGCACACCCGAGGCAAAGGAAAAATTAAAGGAGAAGTTCTTACTCTCCGACGAGCAGGCGCAGGCAATTGTTGAAATGACACTCGGACGTCTTTCGGGACTTGAGCGTCAAAAGATTGAGGAGCGCTTACTTAAGCTTCAGGAAACAATCAAGGAATTAAACGAGATTATAAACAACAGCGACAAGCTAAAATCTCTTATTAAGGAAGAGCTTTCCGAAATTAAGAGAAAGTTTGCAGACGTACGCCGCACCGATATTATCGACAGCGAGGAGGAAATCGACATTGAGGACCTTATCGAGCGTCACGAGTGCGTAATTACGCTTACAAATTCGGGCTACATCAAGAGAATTCCTGCTGATACTTATTCAGCACAAAAAAGAGGCGGTAAGGGTCTTATCGCAATGCACACCAAGGAAGAGGACTTTATTGAAAAGGTTTTGGTTGCAAACAGCCACGACTTCTTACTTATGTTCACCGACAACGGCAAGATTTTTGTTCGTAAGGTATATAGAATTCCTGAGGCGTCAAGAACGGCTAAGGGCTCTAACCTTATTAACCTTATCGAGCTTGAAAAGGGCGAGCGCGTAACCGCTATGGTAACGCTTTCCGAGTTTACACACGGTGAATACCTCACTATGGTAACAAAGAACGGTATAATTAAGCGTACTGATATTGCAGAATACGAATATCAGCGCAAGGGCGGTAAGATTGCAATTAATCTTGACGAGGGTGACAAGCTTATCTTCGTTGGCCACACAGACGGACAAAAGCATATTCTTATTGCGACAAAGAACGGCTACGCCGCTCGCTTTGATGAAAATAAGGTTTCAATAGTTGGCAGAACCGCACGCGGTGTACGCGGAATTGACCTTCGCGAGGGTGATATAGTTTGCGGCGCTGTTATAGTTGATAACGAAAAGCAGCTTCTTACAATTACCGAAAACGGCTACGGAAAGAAGAGCAATTTTGACGAGTTTGAGCCAAGAAACCGCGGTATTTTGGGCGTTATCGCACACAATATCAACGAAAAGACGGGCTTACTTGCCGGAGTTCTATGCGTTGACGAAAGCAAGGACGTAATGGTAATTACAAACGAGGGCGTTATTATCAGAACCGCAACCGACGTTATCCCAACCTACAAGAGAAGCACAACGGGCGTTAAGATTATGCGTCTTGACGACGGTGCAATTGTTGCAAACACAACTCTTGTTGATAAGGAAGAGGAAGCAGACGAGGAAGCGGAAAACACTGAAAATACCGCTGAGGCAGTAACTGCTGAAACGTCAGAAAATACCGAAAATATCGAAAAAACAGACACTCCCCAAGCCGAAAATGAATAATTTTGAGGCATCATATGGGAAAAATAAGTAAAAATTTATTAAGAGTAGCATCCGTTGCCCTTGTGTTAATATTTACACTTGGGCTTGCGGGCTGCACAAAAAAGCTTAGCCGCGACGAGGCAATAGCTAAGGTTAGTGAGCTTGTTGACGCTTCATACGAGCTTAACGAAATTGTTTTTGGAAAGGGTCTTGAATATATTGAAACCGAGGAATCCAAAAACACAAGATACGCCTTAGTTAAGGAAAACGACAAGTATAACTCAATTAACGATATAAGGGTTGCACTTGACAAGGTTTTTTCCGAGGAATACTCAAAAACAATGAAAACAACCGCATTCGTTGGACAAAGCGGAGTGGTTAGCGGCACTGAGGTTCCCGAGCGATATATAGAAAACGAGCAGGGCTTTTTGGTGCTTAAAAACGATATTGTCCTTGACGGAAGCGTTAGCGTTGGCGGAGAAAAGCAGGAAATTTCCTACTATGGCATAAAGGTTAATAGATATGACTCCTCAACTATCGAAATTAAGAAAATTTCAAGACGCTTTATCGAGGCATACATTACCTCAGTTGACGGAAGCGAAACAATTTTAGTTACTCTTATTTTAGAGGAAAACGGTTGGAGAATAGATTCACCGACGTATTAATAAAATGCGTTTAATAACGGCGGGAGCAAGCCCCCGCCTTACAAAGGGTAAAAACACCGCACCCTGTGTGCGAGTTTTATGAAAAAACATCTAATCTGTCTATATTTTAGGCAGCTTTGAAGGAGAAAATAATGGCAAAAAAAGCTACAAAGGTAACAAAGACGGAGCAAGCGACAAATGACCAAGAGAAGAAAAAGGCGCTTGAAACCGCTCTTTCTCAAATAAAAAAGGAATGCGGCGAGGAGTCGATTAGACGTCTTGGCGACAAGGCGGACATTCAAATCGGTTCAATTTCAACCGGCTCCTTAACACTTGACCTTGCCCTTGGCGTTGGCGGACTTCCAAAGGGTAGAATTATAGAAATTTACGGTCCTGAATCATCAGGTAAAACGACAATTGCGCTCCACGCGGTTGCAGAAAGCCAAAAGCTTGGCGGCACAGCGGCATTTATCGATGCGGAGCATGCGCTCGACCCCGTTTACGCAAAGGCAATCGGCGTTAATATTGATGAGCTTTTGGTTTCTCAGCCCGACAACGGTGAGCAAGCACTTGAAATTACCGAAAAATTGGTTTCCTCAGGCGCTGTTGATATTATCGTTGTTGACTCTGTTGCGGCACTTGTGCCAAGACAGGAAATTGAGGGCTCAATGGGAGATTCCCATATGGGACTTCAAGCGCGTCTTATGTCACAAGCGCTTCGTAAGCTCTCTGGCGCTATTGCAAAGACAAACTGTATTGTAATTTTCATTAACCAGCTTCGTGAAAAGCTTAACGTAATGTATGGCAACCCCGAAACCACAACGGGCGGCCGTGCGCTTAAGTTCTACGCTTCGGTTAGAATTGACGTAAGAAAGGCGGACACGCTTAAAAACGGCACGGTTGCTTACGGTAACCACGTAAAATGTAAGGTTGTAAAAAATAAGGTTGCACCACCGTTTACGGTTGCCGAGTTTGATATGATCTACGGTAAGGGAATTTCAAAATCATCTGAAATTATCGATATTGCAATCGAGCTTGGACTTGTAGTGAGAAGCGGCTCATGGTTCTCATACGAGGGCTCAAAGATTGCACAGGGCAAGGACAATGCAAGAAAATATTTCGAGGATAACCCCGAAATTATGAGTGTACTTGAAGAAAAAATCAAGGAAAAAATGACAAACGGAGAAGCCACACCCGAAGAGGATTTCGATATCGATTCTGACGATTTCGACCTCGATTCACTTAATTTGGATTAATTATGGAAAACGAAATCTATTACAAGGTAGAAAAAATTAAAAAAACTCCCGCGGGCAGAATTTTCTGCATTAAATCAAATATGGGTACTGTATTTGAGATGCTTGTTTCAAACGAGCAGTACGAAAGATTTGATATTGAAGAGGGCGAGATTATAGACGATGCGCATTTTCTTAAGATTCGCGAGGAAATGCTTTTTGACAACGCCCGCCGCGCGGCATTTTCAATTCTCTCATGTGGAGAAAACAACAAAAAGGCGCTTGTAACTAAGCTTCAAGCTCGCGGTTATTCCTACGAGCTTTGCAAAAACGTAGCCATTTATATGGAGCATAGAGGTTATATTGACGAGAAAAAGCAAATTAAGCTTCTTTGCCAAAATTACCTCAAGAAAAAGTACGGTAAGCTTAAGATTATAAACGAGCTTGTTGCACACGGATATCAGCGTGAGGACGTGCAGGAATTTGTAAAGAAGAATCTTGAAAAGGTTAACTTTGCAGAAAACTGCGCATACATCATCGAAAACAAATTTATGCCGCTCTCGGGTAATGCCGACGACGTAAAGAAGATGATGGGCACGCTCCTTCGCTACGGCTACAACATTGGCGAAATTAAGGAAGGCATCAAGATTGCAATAGATAGGAGCAAGGGTGTAAATGAGTAAAATCGGCTTTGTTTCACTTGGTTGTCCTAAAAATCAGCTCGATACCGAGGTTATGCTCGCACACCTATTTAAAGAGGGCTACGAAATAACCCCTGAGCAAACGGAGGCGGACGTTGTTATAATTAACACGTGTGCCTTCATAAACGACGCCAAGCAGGAGTCAATTGACAATATTTTAGATATTGCGTGGCTCAAGGAAAACGCAAACCTTAAGGGAATTGTAGTGACCGGCTGCTTAGCGGAAAGATACCGTGACGAATTGCTTAACGAGTTTCCCGAGATTGACGCGGTGCTTGGCACAGGAAGCGTCCACTCCATCGTTGATGCAATAAAAAAGGTCGAAGGCGGGGAGCGCTTTTCGGAATATAAGGACAAAAATGAGGTAGCGCTTGGCGGCGACAGAGCCGTGCTTACCGAGGAAAAGGGCTACGCCTACCTTAAAATTTCCGAGGGCTGTAATAACCGCTGTACGTACTGTGCAATTCCTTTAATTCGCGGAAAATTCCGCTCACGTCCTATGGACGAGATAATTGAGGAGGCGCGCTCACTCGTTTCTATGGGCATTAAGGAGCTTATAGTTATCGGTCAGGACACAACCGCATACGGAATTGACCTATACGGTGAATATAAGCTTGCAGAGCTTCTTTCGCGCTTAGCAAAGGAAACTGACGTAAGCTGGCTTCGTATTTTATACTGCTACCCCGATAAGATAACGCCTGAGCTTATAAACGAGCTTAAAACAAACGAAAAGCTTGTAAAATACATAGACATTCCCGTACAGCATATCAGTGATTCCGTGCTTAAAAAAATGAACCGCAAGGGCGACGGTAAGCTTGTACGCGATGTAATGAAAAAGCTGCGCGAGGTTGAGGGAATTGCCATTCGTTCAACGGCGATTGTCGGCTTCCCGGGAGAAACGGAAAAAGACTTTTTGGAGCTTTGCGAGTTTATACGCGAGGTCAAATTTGACCGCTTCGGCGCGTTTACATATTCGCGCGAGGAGGACACCCCTGCATATAATTTGCCTGACCAAATCGACGAGCAAATAAAGCAGGACAGATATGATATTTTAATGCGAGAGCAGCTCTCTGTTACCGAGGAGTATAACGAAAAAAGAATCGGCAAGGAGATAACCGTGCTTTGCGAGGACTACGATAAGGTTGAAAAAATTTACGTAGCAAGAAGTGAGCACGATGCCCCCGATATTGACGGAAAGATATTTTTTACCGCCAAAAAACGACACAAGGCAGGAGATTTTGTCAAGGTAAAAATTGTCGAGGTGCTTGACGATTTTGATTTCTTGGCAAAGGAAATATAAATTAGGTATAAGGAGTAAAAAATGAACGTACCAAATATTTTAACAATTTTAAGGGCGCTTCTCGTTCCCGTTTTTATCGCATTGCTCATTTATTTAGAGCCATTTCCTGTGGCGTGCGGACTTATTGCGGCGGCAGTTTTCGGCGTAACCTCGCTTACTGATATGCTCGACGGTAAGATTGCAAGAAAATATAACCTTGTAACAACCTTTGGCAAGGTTATGGACCCACTTGCGGACAAGTTTATGGTTTTTTCGGCTATGATTTCAATTACCGTTAAATTCTTTATTTTGAGCGGCAAAAGCGGCGCTGGTGTAAACGAAAAGGTGCTTGCAAACGTGCTTCTTTGGGTGACAACAATTGTTGTGCTTCGTGAGCTTGCGGTAACCTCTGTTCGTCTTGTTTCTGCACAGGGCGGCGGCGGAGTAATCCCTGCAAACTTCTTTGGCAAGGCAAAGACAGTAACTCAAATTATCGCAATTTTAGTAGTGCTTATCGAGTACGCGGTAAATGCCGGCTTCGGTGTAAATACACTTTGGATTGCATCCTACATATCCTTGGCACTTATGACCTTTATGACAGTTGCCTCAGGAATTAACTATTTTGCACTTAATATGAAATATTTCAAAAACTAATTAAAAGGACGGCTGACGCCGTCCTTTTTAATTAACATCCCAAAATGTAACAAAAAAATACAGAATAAGTCCTTTTCCCACTATTGACATTAAAATAGTGCGGTGCTATAATAAATTTACCAAATAAAATAACGTGAAAAATTCGCTCAAGATAAAGAAAAAACGATGCGAAAATTACCGTTATTTTTTTAAAAATCAGACACGGGGAGGGGAAAATATGCAAAATCTTTACGAATTAAGAGAGCAGTTAAACGAGCTTTCAAATAAGGTTGAGGAATATAAGGAAAGCCACAAGGACATCCTTACAACCAAGGACGAGTATATTGCCCTTCGCACAAAAATGCCGATGCAAAAGGTGATAAAGGACGAAAAGGAGCCGTTTTCATCTACTCCAATAAGAATAGGGCTGCTTCTTTTGCTTCTTCTTTGTGTGTCTATTTGCGTTTTCGGCTTAGTTGCTTATTGGATTTTACAGCTTATTTCCGTTATTTTGCCCGCGGTTAGTGTGGTGACGCTTGTTTTATCCGTTATTGCCTTGGTGGTTGGTCTCCTTGGCGCGTACGGCGTTTCCTCATTTGCATTTTTCCTAACAGCCGAGGTTGCATACACCTTTATTTCAAGGCAGGTATATAAGGCGCGCTTGAAAACAAACAAGGAAAACAGGGAGTTTAACGAAAAGGAATTTCCGATTTTGTGGCAGCAGTACCAAAATGAGGTTGAAGCACTAACGCACGAATATGAAAAGACCGTGGCAAAATCAAACCACAGAATAGACGAGGACGAGGAATATTTTGAGGAAAACAAATCACTCATTAACAAAAAATATTACCGCGACCTTGACAGAATTATAACGGTAATTGACGACAATAGGGCAAGCAAGCTCAGCGATGCAATTAACCTTGTAATCCGCGATAAGCGATTAGAGCGCTCAACGTCAAAAATAAGAAATCATCAAGAAAACGAGGTTGGACTTTACCCACTTGATATAGAAAAGAGAATGACCGTGCGCGCACATAATTGCCCATCGTGCCCTAAAAAATCCACCTGCATTAAAATGTATTGCCGCCTAAACGAGTTTTTCGACAAAAAAGAGGACGAAGAGATTGAGGCAGAAATACGCGAGGCGCATATGGGCACAGCTTGCCTGTGATGCGCTATAAGCGCATGAATTGTTGCATTGCAACATAAATTGACACGATGTGTCATAAATTGGCTGAGACATGAATTGCTTCTACGAAGCATAAATTAATAATTTATTTGCACATATTGTATCATGATATTATGATATCAAAAATGTTAATATTAAAAGTTAAATCCGTTTAAATTACAACGAAAAAAGGGCTTCGAGTGAAGCCCTTTTGTTTTTTTAGTGACCGACAAATTAGCCGTTATATGAGATTACAACGTTTCCTCTGTCAGGAACAGCGTTAACGTAAACGAAGCCGTTTTCAACGAAGAATTCAACTGCTTGACCGTTTTGTGTAGCAGTGATATTTTCCTGTGTCCATGAGTCGTCAACGTCAACCTCTACGGTGAGCGCGTAGTTATACATAATATCGTCAAGAGTATCGGTGATACTAAATACAACCTCGTTATCGCTGCGTGAAATTGTTTCAACAGTAGAGTAGATTTGCTCCTTCATATATTGAATAAGCTCTGTATATGAGCATACCCAAATGCCTGTTTGATCAAGGTACTTAAACTTAGAGTTTGTTGACGTATAAGTTGACCAAATTGTGCCACCCTGACCTATCTCGTGCAAGCACTCAACTGTCATACCGCCAACGGAAAGGATTTCGTTGATACCCTTTTCGTATGAGCCGAGCGCAGTGTGGTTCATCTTATATTGACCGTCGTTGTCATTTCTAAATACGAATTCGCCGCCAACCAAGTCGTATGAGCCAACCTCAACCCACTCAAAGTAGTTGTCAAGGAGCTTGCCGCTTGCGTCTCTTAATTCAACGTATTTGTAAGTACCCTCAGTAATTCCAACGTCCTTAAGACGGTTAGATTCTGCATCGTAAACGTAGTTAACACCAAGCTCGGAATTAGCAACGTAAACGTATGCGTTTGGAAGCTTGATGAGTGAGTGTGTGCCACCCTTTTCATCAAATACGTAGCCGCTTGTTTCTGACTTAGTATAGCCGCCGTTTGTTTCCTCGTAAATAGGTGTATTGAGCTTTTCCCAAACGAGGTTGCCGTTTTCGTCAACCTTTTGCTCGCCTGTTTCCTCGTCAATTACGGGAATTTCGGTTATTGCTTTATATTTTTGGCTTGCAATCTTTCCGTCCTTAGTAACGTAAACGTATGGACCCTCTGTTTGGTCGGCCTTAGAGATATATGAGTTCATATTACCCCAAGCACGTCTTGTTGAAATCCAAACCGGCTCGCCTGTTGATGTAAGAGTATCTTGAGTAAAGATAACCTCGCCTGTTTCCTCGTCAATTGTAATTGAGCCAACGTAAGCAGACTGACCGTAGCCGTTTGTCTTAAACTCGTCAATTACGTTATAGAAGTACTTTGAGTTACCGCCGTTACGTGCGGATGCCATAATACCTGTTACAAATTCTGACGTGCTTGTTGAGGTTGCACCGTTAGGTGTTGCAAAGCCGAGAAGTCTTTGACCTGCAAACTTGCTCATAAACCAGTAGTGAGCGTTATTTACGTCGGAAATAAGTGAGTTTTCACTGATAACGCCTGAGTAGTAGCCACCGTGAGTGTATGAGTGTGAGCCAAGGTCTAAAACGCCTGTTGCGAAGTATTCCTTCCAGTTTTCAACGTATGCATCGCAGAAGGTGATTGAAAGAACCGCAGTTGCCTTCCAGCCGTAGTGCTGAAGCTTTGGAATGATCCACTCGTACGTGTCGATATAGTTACCGTCGTCAAGGGTTTGTGCCCAAGCCGCAGGAGCGTTATTCTTATAGGTTGTAATTTTAATGTCTTGGTATTCGTTATAGTAGTTTGTAATTCTTTCAGCGTCACATTCCGGCTTTAGGCAAACGGAATGCTTTGTGCCCGCTTCCTTACCGCTTGCCGCTGTAAGAATTTCATAGTCACCCCATAAGTGACCGTATGAGTCGATAGCGTCTGTCTTTGTTGTAAGACCGCAGCCGTAGCAACGAACGAGAGTATAGCCCGCATTGTCGCAGGATGGCTTTACAATTTCAAGCTCCTCAAATGAGCCGTGCTTACAGCCGGAGTATTGCTCAATGCCGTCAGGGGTTGTAGGTGAGCTTATAACCGCCTGCTCAATAGCAGTGAAAGCGTTAAACTCGTAAACGTAGCTTTCCCAATAAGCTGCTTCTCTTGCAACAACAAGCTTTACAGCTGAAGTGAAGCGCTCGATGTCAACGGTGAACATAGCGCGGCTTTCGTCCTTGCTACCGTTTTTAACGGTGATAATCTCGCCGCTTGCGGTTAAGTCGCCGCTTGTTTTAAGGGAAATGTCCTTGCCCTTTACAACGTCACAGGTGCTGCCCTTAACCCACGCGCCGTTTTCATCTAAATAGTAAATTTCAAACTTTTTGGTGTTATTTGCGGGAACGGCAAATTGAACTGCCGCCACAAACATTTCCTCAGGAAGAGTAATGGTTGCAAAAACCTCCTCGCTTGTGCCGCCCTTTTGGTTGTAGTCGGTTTGCCAATATGTTAAAAGACTACCGTCATAAATCTTTTCAACACCGGGTGCCCAGGAGTTGTACTTACCTGATGCGGAGTAGGATGATGAGCTCATAAGATCCGCTACAACGCGCTCTGTTTTTTCAACGTGCGCCATAATGGAAACGTCGTAAATCATAGCAGGTGTATAGCGTGATGAGTGTTTAACTGTAAGACGAAGTGAATCTGTATTGATAGGAGCGTCAAGCTCATATGCAATAGTACCGTTAACGCCTGCAGCTACCGCATTTTTATCTGAAAGTGTTGTAACGAAAACCCATTCGCCGTTAATCATTGCCTCAAGGTCGTACGCAACGTAGCAGTCCTCGCCAAGCTCCCAGGAGTAGTAGTAAGGTACAATTAAGCTAATCATACCGATATCAAACTTTTGTGCAAAGGAAAGAGTGATTGTATCACCGCTAAATGCTGCGCCGTCTGCCAAGGTGTCAGCACACCAGAAGGTGCTTGAGCTGCTATCGATTGCCTTTTCAATTGAGCAAACGGTGTAGTAGGACGTAGCGAAAATGCCTGCCGTCTTTGCAATATCAACGAATGAAGCATCAACGTACTTACCGCCTGTGTAGGTGTAGTTACCGATGTCGATGTTCCAAAGTAATTCCTCCATTTCGGAAACGGAAGGAATATCGAAAATTTGTTGCTTACCGCAAACGTCGCAAATTTTTGCCTCTTGTCCGCCTGTGTACTTTGTTGGTTCAATCAACGTAACGAAGCGGTCACTGTATTCGTGAATACCTGTTGCAGTAATCTTAGCAAAGGTTCTGTCGTGGTCGCATCTTGTGCAATATTCACGTGTGTAGCCGTCTTCAGCGCAGGTAACAGCGAATACCTCTGTCTTTAAATCGTGGCCGAGCTTTGTGATGTTGGTAAAGGTTTCAAGTCCGCACTTTACGCACTTTACAGTTTCTCTACCGCCCTTTTCACAGGTTGCAGCGTATGATTTTTCGGCAACAACGTATGTTTCCTCGTGTTGGCAATATCCACCGCCGCCTGCATACCAAGCGGTAAGGGTGATATTTTCAGTTACCGTGCCTGTTTCAAAATTCCATTTTGTGCTTGCTGCCTTGCCTGAATACCAGCCCGAGAAAATCTTTCCGTTCTGTGTCGGGTCATTCGGCTTTGGAATTTTATCGCCTTCCTTAACCTCTATTGTAAGCGCGCCGTTAAACTCTCCGCCGTTAGGGTTGAACGTAACGGTGTATGAGGGGCGGCCGTCGTCACCGTTTCCGCCATCGCAGGAAGCGAGGAAGAATACAGCGCAAAGACAAACAATAATCAAGGAAGCTATAAGTAATTTCTTTTTCATTTTGTCTCCTTGTCTTGTACGGAAAACCGTACGGGATAATGCTGTTTTACAAAAGTTCCCCCGAAAAATATTTTTCGAGGGAACAAGTCAAGCTTATTATTGTGGAACTACGAGAATAGCGATTTCGCTCCAGTAGTCTGTACCGTTTGAAGGTGATGGCTGAGTTACAACAATCTTTGTAACTTCCTTGCCGTACTTACCAACGTCAAATGACTTTGTTGCACCCTCGCCTGAGCCGAACGCACCAACACCGAGGTCTTGTTGAGTACCGTCGCTGAAGTAAACAACTACGTTATAAGCAGCTGAGCCAAAGCCGGTAACTGCGATAAGGTCAACCTTTGTTGCTTCCTTTGCTTCGATTGTAGCAGTCAAAGCACCTGTACCCTTACCTGCAATTGGTCTGTCTGTGTAGTTGTTATCAAAGAGGTTAGCGCCCTTGTCGCCGCCCCAGCAGTCGCCGTCAATGATAGGTGTCTTGAATGAGCCGTATGCGATGTTTTCAAGTGGATCTGCTTCCTTTTCATCACATTCTACGCAAACACGTGAACGTACCATACCGCTATCTGATGCTGTGATAACCCAGTTATCGAACTTATGTCCTGTAGCCGCTTGTGTGATGTTGTATTCTACGTGACCGCAAATACCGCAGGTTCTTGAGGATGTAGCATCTTGTGTACAAGTTGCTTCAGTTGCCTCTTGCCATGCATTCCATGGGTGGTTTTCTGTTCCGTCGTAGCAGTAAATGATTTGCTCCCAGTCAGGAGTAAGAACGATATCACCGTCAATCTTTGATGTCAAAGTGATTGTGTTATTGTTTTGGTCCTTCCAGCCCTTGAACTTGTAGTCAGGACGGGTAGCATATGGCATAGAGCTAATAACGGTTGAAATTCTTTGACCCTTAACAACTTCAACGAAGAGGTCACCAACAAGTGCCTCGCCAAGACCCTCAGAAACTGAGAACTCAACTGTTACAAGGTCGCCTTGAGCTTCCCAAAGAGCAACGATTTCCATATCGTATTCTGCCTTTGTTCTACGGTCAACTTCCCATCTTTCATTACCGTCTTCGTACCAACCGAGGAATGTGTAACCGCCTCTTGTTGGAGTTGGGAGCTTACCGATTGATTCACCGATAGCTACTTCAAATTCGTCTGCTTCGCCGTCTTTTAAAACGCCGCCGTTTGGATCAAGGTAAATGGTAACCTTTTCAACGTCATCATTTCCACCGCCTGTACAAGCAACGAGTGTGAAAGCGAAGATAGAAACGAGAACCAAAAGAATTACCTTTACAAGTGTGTTTCTTTTCATTTTGTTTTTCCTTTCAGAAATTAATATTTGACGCGCCCGTACGTGAGCGCAATCTTTTGCTTAATAATTATAACAGATAACTAATATATTGTAAATAGCTATAACGCCAAAATCACCCAATTCTACATATTGCACAAAAAAACCGCCGAAAATAAAAATGCACAGCGGTTAAGTTGTGCATTTTCACTATATTATATATAAAAAGATGAATTGCGCCAAATGGCAATTTATGCGGCTTGCCTCAATTCATGTTTCAAAGAAACAATTCATGGCGAAGCCAATTCATGCCCAAAGGGTAATTCATGACCGCAGGTCAATTTATGCAGCATAGCTGCAATTCATTCCATTAAATGGTTAGGTCGCGGGCAATAACCTTTAATTTTTGGCAAATTTCGTGGTCGGTGTCCTCTGGCTCATAGGTAACCAAGGTGGCATCCTTTTTAGTTAAAAAGCCGTACATTGTAAGGCCGGCTAAGTATCTGCCGTAGTCAAGGGAGAGGTGGAAGCCGTCACGGTTGATGTTTAATTCACCTTGGAATTCGGGTAGGTCGCGCGCCGCCTCGATTGCCTCACCGTTTGGAATAACCTCCAAGCCGTGCTTAGCTGCAAAGAAATTACTCGTTTCGATAATAGCCGCAATCATTTTTTTACGGTCGTTATCATAATTTACAAAGCCGCCGTGTGTGCTTTTATCGTCGTACGCCCAGGTTCTATGGAAAACAATCTTTGCCTTCGGGCATTTTTCCTTTATAAATTCAAGAATGTTGGTAAGAAACGGCTCATAGGTTTCGGGCATACCGGAGAAGTGCGACACCTGCTGAACGGTGACAACGTCCCATTTTTTCTTGGTGAGCGCATCGTTAATCGACATCATTTTGAGCATTCTGCCGTTTTTCTGCCATTCGTAATCCTGGCGCTCGTCGACAATGTTGTTCCAATGAGTTTCCAAGGAGCAACCGCCGATATAAAGGTTGCGCACGTAGATTTCATCATCTGAAATTTGATGCAAATATCTCGTTGCATCCTGTGAAAAGCTGTTTCCTATGCAAAGTACGTTCATTATATATATCTCCTTAAAAGTGTTTCAAAATTTTTATTTGCCGTAGTTAATTTCAAGATTCTAAAGCAATCATTTTGTCCTGTTAGAATATATTCCTTGGTACGTGTTTCGTCGTACAAGCTCCTTGTCAATATCGTTTATGACCATTACCTTTTTCTGTGACCAAAGCGGGGCAAGAAGCGAGCTTGCAATGCCGTCACCCGTCACTCGCTCTATTACTATATCGGGTGGGAGAAGCTCAATTTGGTCGCAAACGATATCGATATACTCGTCGCGGTCGATTGGCGTATATTCGCCGCTTTCGTACATTTTGGCGAGGGGAGTGTCTGAAATTACGTGTAAAAGGTGAATTTTAACAAGGTCGGGATGTAAATTAGCGACACAGGTCGCGGTGTTTTTCATATCCTCTCTTGTTTCGTTTGGCAAGCCGTTTATAATATGTATGCCGATTTTTACGTCGGGCGCGCAAGCACGCAAGCGGTTAAAGCCGCTGATAAACGTTTTTAGGTCGTGTCCGCGGTTGATAAGAGCGGCGGTTTTGTCGTTTGAGGTTTGAAGCCCAAGCTCCACAGTTAAGGGGATTTTCTTTGACGCTTCGTTAATCACGGAAATTATTTCATCACTTAAACAATCTGCGCGCGTGGCAATATCAATCATTACCGCACCCTCAAATTCAGACACGTGGTCGAGGATTTTTCTTAAATTATCGGGGGACGTGTACGTATTTGTGTATGCTTGAAGATAGGGAATAAAGCTTTTTGTCTGCCATTTTTTAGTTAATATTTCAATTCCCTCACGGTATTGCACCGTAAGCGGCAAGCAAGCGCGAGAAAGCTGTGCGCCGCTTCCACCCGAGCAGTAAATACAACCGCCCGTGCTTACCTTGCCGTCAATATTCGGACAGGTAAAGCCACAGTCAAGTGGAATTTTTGCGCATTTTGAGCCAAAGCGGTGCTTTAGATAATAATCGTAGGTGTGGTATCGCTTGTTTGTATCGCTGTACTTAAACGGATTTTGGCTGACCTGTGAAATATTACCGCCCCCTTTTTTCAAAATACTACTTTATTTTACCGCATTTTCACGCGCATTTCAAGCCGAAAACATCAAAATCAAAAATAAAAATCGACAGGCATAAACCTGTCGATTTTTGGAGCTACTAATCGGAATCGAACCGATGACCTCATCCTTACCAAGGATGTGCTCTACCAACTGAGCCATAGTAGCATTATTCTGTTGCGTAGATATTATAACAAATAGAAATGTGTTTGTCAAGCGGTTTTTTAAAATTATAATTTTTCTGCCTTTTAGGTATAAGTGCTTATCAATAAAAAAGAGCAAGATAAAAATCCTGCTCCGGTTTATTAGATTTTTTAATTTACCACGCCCCATCAAAATGGCGTCAGCCAATTCACGACACGCAGTGTCAATTCATGATGCAGAGCATCAATTCATGGCGTTAGCCAATTCATGCACAAAGGGCAATTCATGTGCGAAGCACAATTCATGTCCGTAGGACAATTCACGACACGCAGTGTCAATTCATGATGCAAAGCATCAATTCATGTCCGCAGGGCAATTCATTTGTTTACAAAATAAAGTCGTCAGGAACGGGGGATTTAACGACAAGACGCTTTTTGAGGTTATACTCGCTTCGTGGGTTGATAATCTCACGGTAATCAAGGTCGCCGCGCTCAAGTGCGGTAACAATTGTTTCTGCGGTTGCGATGTTGGTTGCCAAAAGGGTATTGTGCACGTCGCAAAGGCGGAGAAGGTTTTGCTCAACCGCGGAGTGACCGCTGTAATATGAATCATTGTGTGGAGAGGTTGAACGGAAATAGAAAAGAATATCTATTTCGTCATATGCAATACGGGAAGCAATTTGCTGCTCACCGCCAAGCTCACCCGAAAGAAGCTTTTCAATTTTAAGCCCCGTTGCCTCGGAAATATACTGTCCTGTCGTGCTTGTGGCGCAAATAGAGTGCTTACTTAAAATTCCGCAATACGCAATACAAAACTGCGTGATTAATTCTTTTTTAGTGTCGTCCGCAATGATGGCAATTTCCATAAATAGCATACCTCCCAAATTTAAGTAAGTCAAGCTTCCTTTTAATAATATCACAAAGGAACGCTCTTGTCAATAAAAACAACAATATTTTTTGTATTTTTTGCCCAAAAGACCGCAAAAAAGCGTATCATAAAAATGCACTTTTCGTCATTATAGCCAAAAATACGCTTCTTAATTCTATTAATTGCACAAAAAATCTTTTTGGGCGCTAATAATATTTATACAATATTTTCCTAAAAAATATGATAAATAATATTGACAAAATAAATATACTCTGTTATAATATTAAAAAATAAATCTGCGAGATTACTCGATAAGATTTTGTGTCGTTTACGACATAATATAACCGTACCTGTCTTGCACAAAGATAGGTTTTTTTACGGAATTTTTCTAAAAATACAGGAGGACTTACAAATGAAGCTTTACACACAGTTTAAGGTTGATGAACATTTTGTAAGTGATGCTCTTTTCGGTACCACCGTTTTTGGTAATGATAATATTGTTGTTTTTCCCGGTTTTTGTGATGTGCACGTTCACTTCAGAGAGCCGGGCTTTTCTTATAAGGAAACGGTGAAAACGGGCGCGCTTGCGGCATCAAACGGCGGTTACACAGACGTTTGCACAATGCCAAATTTAAAGCCCGCACCCGACACAAGAGAAAATATAGAGCTGCAGCTTGATATTATAAAAAAGGACGCGAAAATCGGCGTGCATCCACTTGGCACGATAACCAAGGGACAAAACGGAGAGGAGCTTGCCGACCTTTGTGGAATGAAGGACCTTGCAATTGCTTTTTCCGACGATGGCAGAGGCGTGCAAAGTGACTCTATGATGGAAGCGGCTATGATAAAAGCTAAGGAGCTTGGAAAAATTATAGTTGCACACTGTGAGGTAAATGCGCTGCTTCACGGCGGCTACATCCACGACGGTGAATTTTGCAAGCAAAACGGAATGAAGGGTATTTCCTCCGAGAGCGAATGGGCACAGGTAAAGCGCGATATTGAATTGGTTAAAAAAATCGGCTGTAAATACCACGTTTGCCACATTTCAACCAAGGAAACGGTTGAGCTGATACGTCAAGCGAAAAAGGACGGCGTTGACATCACCTGCGAAACGGGCCCGCACTACCTTGTTCTTAACGATATGATGTTAAAGGACGAGGGACGCTTTAAAATGAACCCACCGATAAGAAGCGAAAGCGACCGCTTAGCGCTTATCGAAGGAATAAAGGACGGCACAATTGATATGATAGCAACCGACCACGCGCCGCACAGTAAAGAGGAAAAATCGCGCGGGCTTTGCGGAAGCAATATGGGCGTTGTCGGGCTTGAAACCGCATTTTCCGTGATGTACACCCACTTCGTTAAAACGGGCGAAATTACAATGGAAAAGCTGCTTGAGCTTTTATGCTACAACCCAAGAAAGCGCTTCGGCATTGAGCTTGGCGAGTCTTATACGGTCTTTGACCTTGGCGAAAAATTCACGGTTGACCCTGAAAAATTCCTTTCAATGGGAAAAGCAACTCCCTTTGAGGGCAATTTACTGTGGGGCAAATGCTTAATGACAGTCAAGGACGGCAAAATAGTTACGTTAAATAATCAAGAATATATAGAGAGGTAAAGAAAAATGGCAAAAAGAACAGATATCAAAAGAGTTATGATTATCGGCTCAGGTCCTATTATCATCGGACAAGCCGCTGAATTTGACTATGCGGGCACACAGGCGTGTCTTGCGCTTAAGGAAGAGGGCTACGAGGTTATTCTCGTTAACTCAAACCCCGCAACAATTATGACTGACACCACAATTGCGGACAAGGTGTATATGGAGCCGCTTACTCTTGAATACGTGGCGAAGATTATCCGTCACGAGCGTCCTGATGCCATCGTTCCCGGTATCGGCGGTCAAACAGGTCTTAACCTCGCTATGCAGCTTGAAAAGAAGGGAATTCTTAAGGAAAACGGCGTTGAGCTTCTCGGCACTTCCTCAAAGAGTATTGAAAGAGCAGAGGACAGAGAGCTTTTCAAGGAGCTTTGCCAAGAAATCGGTGAGCCCGTAATTCCTTCCGAAATTGCAAACAATATGGAAGAGGCAATGGCGGCTATTGAAAAAATCGGCTTCCCAGTTGTTCTTCGTCCTGCATTTACCCTTGGCGGTACAGGCGGCGGCTTTGCTTACAATATGGAGGAATACGTAGAGCTTGCAGAGGGCGCGCTTAACGCATCCCCCGTTCATCAGGTTCTTGTTGAAAAGAGCGTAAAGGGCTACAAGGAAATCGAGTTTGAGGTTATGCGTGACGGCGAGGACAACGCAATTACAATTTGCGGTATGGAAAACATCGACCCCGTTGGCGTACACACAGGTGACTCACTTGTTGTTGCTCCTATCTTAACTCTTAACGAGCATGACCACAAGATGTTAAACGATAGCGCAATCAAGCTTATCAAGGCACTCAAAATTTCGGGCGGATGTAACGTACAGTTCGCACTCAATCCCGAAACAAGTGAATATTACTTAATCGAGGTTAACCCACGCGTTAGCCGTTCCTCAGCGCTCGCTTCAAAGGCAAGCGGCTACCCAATTGCAAGAGTAACTGCAAAGGTTGCACTTGGCATGACACTTGACGAGATTGAGGTTGCAGGCACAAAGGCATCACACGAGCCGCGCCTTGACTACATCGTTGCAAAGTTCCCACGCTTCCCATTCGATAAGTTTACAACCGTGCCAAACAAGCTCGGCACTCAAATGAAGGCAACGGGCGAATGTATGGGCATCGGCTCTAACCTTGAGGAATGCTTGCTTAAATCTGCAAGAAGCTTGGAAATCGGCGTTTGCCACCTTCATATGGCAAAGTTTGACGAAAAGACAACAGAGGAAATCAAGGAATATATTAACGAGTTCCACGACGATAACGCGTTTGCAATCTGTGAGCTTCTTCGCCGCGGTGTTACAACTGCTGAGCTTCACGAAATTACAAAGATTACAGAGTATTTCTTAAAATCCTTTGAGAAAATCGTTAAGATGGAAAAAGCACTTTTGGAAAACGTAAACAACGCTTCAGTTGTTAAGGAAGCAAAGGAAATGGGCTTTAGCGACAAGTATATTGCAAAGCTTTGGAATACCTGCGAAAAGTGCGTATATAAGTTCCGCCACGAAAACGGCATTGTGCCAAGCTTCAGAATGGTAGATACCGCACACGTTGGCGCATACACACCTTATTTCTACTCCTCATACGAAGGAAAGAATGAGTCAATCCACACAGACAAAAAGAAAATTATCGTTCTCGGCGCAGGCCCAATCCGTATCGGTCAGGGCGTTGAGTTTGACTACTCAACCGTACACGCAGTAACCACTATCAAAAACAGCGGCTACGAGGCGATTATCATAAACAACAACCCCGAAACAGTTTCAACCGACTACACAACCTCAGACAAGCTCTATTTTGAGCCACTTACGGTTGAGGACGTAATGGAGGTTATCGAGTTTGAAAAGCCCGACGGCGTTATTGCCTCACTCGGCGGACAAACCGCAATTAACTTGGCGGCTCCTCTTTACGAGCGTGGAGTTAAGCTCATCGGCACTGACTGCCAAGCAATTGACAGAGCAGAAAACCGTGATACCTTTGAAAAAATCCTTGAGGAGCTTAATATTCCACAGCCAAAGGGTCAAGCAGTTACTAACATCCCTGACGGCGTAAGAGTAGCAAAGGAGGTTGGATACCCTGTTCTTGTTCGTCCTTCCTTCGTGCTTGGCGGACGCGCAATGCAGCTCGTTTCCAATGAAAAGCAGCTTCGTCAGTATCTTAGAACCGCGGTTGAAATCGACGAGGACAAGCCGGTTCTTGTTGACCACTACATCAGAGGCAAAGAGGTTGAGGTTGACGCAATTTGCGACGGACGCGACGTTTTCGTTGCAGGTATTATGGAGCTTGTTGAAAGAACAGGCGTTCACTCAGGTGACTCAATAAGCGTTTACCCAACGTTTAGTATCTCCGACAAGGTTAAGGGCAAAATCTTAACCTATTCAAAGAAGCTCGGTCTTGGCATCGGCATTATCGGTTTATTTAACATTCAGTTCATCGTTGACTCAAACGACGACGTATATATTATCGAGGTTAACCCACGTTCATCAAGAACAGTTCCGTTCCTTTCAAAGTCAACGGGCTACTCCCTTGCTGATATTGCAACAGAGGTTATTCTCGGCAAGTCCCTTAAGGAGCTTGGAATTTTCGACCTCTACCCACAGGAAAAGAAGCGTTGGTACTGTAAGGTTCCTGTATTCTCATACAAGAAAATCAGCGGTGTAGATGCGTACCTCAGCCCTGAAATGAAATCAACGGGTGAGGCAATCGGCTACGACGACACCTTGAACCGCGCGTTCTATAAGGCACTTCAAGCATCGGGCATGCAGGTTCAAAACTACGGCACGGTTCTTGTTACCGTTGCGGACAGCGACAAGGAGGAGGCACTCCCACTTATCCGTCGCTTCTACAACCTCGGCTTCAATATTGAGGCAACCGCAGGCACAGCTAAGTTCCTCAAAGAAAATGGCATAAGAACCAGAGTTAAGGAAAAGATTGGCGACGGCTCAGGCGATATTCCCGAAACTATGCGCCAAGGACACATCGCTTACGTTATCAACACGTCCGACCTCGACACCGACCAAGGCAAGAAGGACGGATACCAAATCAGACACTTGGCAATTGAAAACAACATCTCACTCTTTACCTCACTTGATACAGTAAGAATCTTGCTTGACGTTTTAGAGGAAATCACAATTACAATTTCAACAATTGACGCTTAAGGCGGTGGCAAATGCCACCTCCTTTGGCGCGCAAAAGGGAAAAAGATGAAGGACGTATTATTTACAATAAAATCAAATAAAAAAATCGCTAAAAACACCTATGAAATGGTGCTTTCGGGCGATACAGAGGGAATAAAGGCGGGCGCGTTTGTAAACTTGAAGCTCGACGGATTTTTCCTGCGCCGTCCAATCTCGGTTTGCGAGGTAAGCGGCGAAAATCTCACCCTTATTTACAAGGTAGTCGGTAAGGGAACTGAAAAAATGGCACAAATGTCAGAGGGCGAGACGCTTTGGACCTTGACAGGTCTTGGCAACGGCTACAACACTTCAAAAAGCGGAGAAAAGCCGCTTTTGGTTGGCGGCGGCGCAGGTGTGCCCCCGATGTACGAGCTTTGCAAGCAATTAATCAGCGAGGGCAAAAAGCCATCGGTAATTCTTGGCTTTGGCGCTTGTGACGAGGTTTTCTACGAAAACGAATTTAAGAAGCTCGGCGCTGACGTTTACGTTACAACCGTTGACGGCTCATATGGAATTCGCGGCTTTGTTACAGATGCATTTGACAAAATTGACTATACTTATATTTATACCTGCGGTCCTGAGCCGATGCTCAAGGCGGTATATAACAAGAGCGTAACAAGCGGTCAATACAGCTTTGAAGAGCGAATGGGCTGCGGCTTTGGCGCTTGTATGGGATGCTCCTGCAAAACAAAATACGGAAATAAGCGTATCTGCAAGGACGGCCCCGTGCTTGAGAAGGAGGAAATCATATGGTAAGCTTGAAAACAGAGCTTTGTGGAATTGAGCTTGACAATCCATTAATTCCTGCCTCGGGTACGTTTGGCTTCGGCTACGAATTTGCGGAAATTTACGATATAAACTGTCTTGGCTCGTTCTCGTTTAAGGGAACGACGAAGGACGCGCGCTTTGGCAACCCCACCCCGAGAATTGCCGAGTGTGAAAACGCAATGATAAACTCGGTGGGACTTCAAAACCCGGGTGTAGACAACGTAATAAAAAACGAGCTTCCGAAATTAAGAAAATGCTTTCATAAGCCGGTTATGGCAAACGTGAGCGGATTTAGCGTTGAGGAATACGTATATACCGTTGAAAAGCTTGATAAGGAGGAGGGCATTGGCTGGTTTGAGGTTAATATCAGCTGTCCTAACGTCCACGGCGGCGGAATGAGCTTTGGCACATCCCCCGAGGCGGCGGCAGAGGTAACGCGCGCTTGCCGTGCAGTGACCAAAAAGCCACTTATAATTAAGCTCTCACCAAACGTAACCGATATAGTTGCAATCGCAAAGGCGTGCGAGGAGGCAGGTGCCGACGGCATTAGCTTAATCAACACGCTTCTCGGTATGAAGATAGATTTAAAGACCAAAAAGCCCGTAATTGCAAACAAAATGGGCGGCTTCTCGGGCCCTGCAATTAAGCCCGTGGCGATAAGAATGGTTTACCAAGTATATGAAGCGGTGAAAATTCCAATCGTTGGCGGCGGCGGTGTTGCCTCGGCTGAGGACGTAATTGAAATGATGCTTGCGGGTGCAAGCGCAGTTGAAATAGGCGCGCAAAACTTGGTTGACCCGATGGCTTGTCCGAAAATTATTGCGGATTTACCAAGGGTTATGGAAAAATACGGTATAAAAAATCTTAAAGATATAATAGGAGGTGCCCACTAATGGGAAAGGACGTAATTGTAGCTTGTGACTTTGCAAGCAAGGAGGAGGTTTTCAGCTTTCTTGATAAGTTTGAAAACGAAAAACCGTTTGTAAAAATCGGTATGGAGCTTTTTAATGCAGAGGGCCCCGAAATCGTACGCGAAATTAAGCGCAGAGGTCACAAAATTTTCTTGGACCTTAAGCTTCACGACATTCCAAACACAGTTAAAAAGGCAATGGCAGTGCTTTCACGCCTTGACGTTGATATGACAAACGTGCACGCAAGCGGCACTATTGCAATGATGGAGGCGGCACTTGAGGGCTTAACACGTGAGGACGGCACCTGCCCACTTCTTATTGCGGTAACACAGCTTACCTCAACAAGTGAGGAAAGAATGAAGACAGACCTTCTTATTAACGAGCCAATTGACAAGGTTGTTATGCACTACGCCCAAAACGCGAAGAAGGCAGGCCTTGCAGGAATTGTTTGCTCACCGCTTGAAGCAGAAAAGGTTCACGACGTGTGCGGCAAGGATTTTGTAACAGTTACTCCCGGTGTGCGCTTTGCAGACGGTGATAAGGGCGACCAAGTTCGCGTTATGACACCCGCCGAGGCAAAGAAGATAGGCAGCGACTATATCGTAGTTGGCAGACCTATTACAGCAGCGAGCGACCCTGTTGCGGCATACAGACGTTGTGTAGATGAATTTGTTGGCTAAGCCACAAATTCAATGAATTGTGCCGAATGACAATTCATGAAAACATCGTTTTCAATTCATGACCGCAGGTCAATTCATGATGCGAAGCACCAATTCATGGCGCAAGCCAATTCATGTGCGAAGCACAATTTATGATGCAAAGCATCAATTCATGGCGTCAGCCAATTCATTTCGACTAAAAGGAGAATTATTATGGAAGCATACAAGAGAGAATTTATACAGTTTTTACAAAGCGCAGGAGTTTTGAAGTTTGGCGATTTTACCGCAAAGAGCGGCAGAAAAATCCCATATTTTATCAACGCGGGTGAGATTAAGACGGGCGAAAATATCGCAAAGCTTGGCGAATTTTATGCAAAAGCATATCTCGACAAGGTAGGCAAGAAGCAAACTGCACTTTACGGCCCTGCATACAAGGGTATTTCAATTGCAGTTTCCGCATCCGTTGCACTTGCAAAGGAAGGACTTAACCTTCCATTCTTCTTAAGTCGGATCGTAGCCATGTCGTTCTGTGGGCCAAGGAGTTGGGT
>JAZREL010000049.1:0-49434 GCA_045660785.1 Eubacteriales bacterium
AGCATGATATTTGCTCTTTACTTAATAAATTACTTGTTTCGAGTATTTCTTCTAAAAACCTAAAAGAATTTCAGAGTTCCGTCTTTTGTACATTAGTTCTCTTTTTCTAATTAGTTCATTGTTCAATTTTCAAGGATCTTTTTAATTAACCGAGCATCAAACCATATGGTTCTGTTTCGTGTCCCTGCGCGTTTTTCGCACAGTGCTTTGCTATTATATCAAACACTTTCCCGTTTGTCAATACCTTTTTGAAAGTTTTTTTGAATTTTTTTAATTTTTTATTTTATTTTGCTTCCAATAGGTGAATTTATGTATTTTTTCTACTTATTTATTTAATAATACCATAAAAGGAGCTTGATATGGTAACTGTTTTTATACGAACTCTCATTATATATTTTGCGCTAATCATAGCAATTCGCTTACTTGGCAAGAGGCAGGTGGGCGAGCTTGAGCTTTCCGAGCTTGTAATCACCTTTATGCTGTCGGAGCTTGCGACAATACCCATACTTGACTCCTCTATACCGCTTTCGCACGCGTTTATTCCTATTGTGGTTTTGATTACAAGCGAGATTGTTTCATCATTTTTGGTTATGAAATTACCTTTTATAAAAAAGCTTCTTAACGGAAATCCAAGCTATATAATCAAGCGCGGAAAAATCAACCAAAAGGAGCTTGCACGGCTTAGAATGGGATTGCCCGAGCTGCTTTCAGAGCTGCGGCTCAAGGACGTTGGCGACGTTAGCGACATTGATTATGCGATTTTAGAGGAAAACGGCAAGCTTTCTGTTTTTGAAAAGGACAAGCCGCCGCTTGCACACGCCTTGATAATCGACGGAACGGTGATAAAAAGCAACCTCGAGCTTGTAAAAAAGGATGAAAAATGGCTCCTTTCATACCTAAGCAAGCACAAAATGAAGCTTGGTGAGGTGTTTTTAATGACGATTTGTGACAATAACAATATTAATATAATAATGAAGGAAAGTGAATGAAGGCATTGATAATTTCGCTAAGTGCGTTTGCCATCATGCTTGGCGTGACAGTTGCAAACTCACTGTATATTGACAGTGTGACAAAAAACCTTGACAAGATGATAGACAAGCTTGTGCCGGGTGATGAGGCGGCGCTTTGCGAGGCGGAAAAATATTGGCAAGAAAACGAGGATATAATATGTATTTTCGTTTCGCACAAGGACGTTGACAACGTAAATATCGCCTTCGAGGTGCTAAAGGAGAAAATGAAAAACGGCGAGGACGGCTGCTATGAATATATAGCGCTTTTAAAAAATTACGTTGCGGAAATTAAAAAAAAGGAACGGTTTCACATCAACAACATTATATAAAATGTCAAAAACGAGCCACAGGGTGGCTCGTTTTAATTATTTGTTTTTCACCAAATCCTGCAAAAGTGCAATTTCTCGCGCGTAGCCATCGAGGTCATTCGGTGTTTCGAGAACTATCGGCAATTTAGAGATTACGGGGTGGGTAATTACGCTTACTATGCCATCAAGAGTTAAGTACCCTTCACCGATTTTTTCGTGTCTGTCCTTGTGTGCGCCGAGAGGATTTTTCGAGTCGTTTAGGTGGATTGCCTTTAAGCGGTCAATGCCGATGATTTTGTCAAACTCCTCTAAGACGTTATAAAAATCGTTTGTCACGTCGTATCCGCCGTCGTTTATATGGCAGGTGTCAAGACATACGCCAACACGCGCCTTGTTTTCTGTTTTTTCAATGATGCTTGCAATTTCCTCGAAGGTTTTGCCAATCTCGCTTCCCTTGCCTGCCATAGTTTCAATAAGCGCCATTGTGCTTTGGCTTTTGTCAAGGATTGAGTTGAGCGTATCGGCGGTTTTCGCTATGCCAACCTCCGCCCCCTGTTGAACGTGTGAGCCGGGATGAAAATTATAGAGAGCGTTTGGGATTTTGTCAAGAAGCATCATATCCTCTGCCATTGTGCGCTTGGTATAATCTCTTATGCCCTCGTCAGCGGCGCAGGGATTGAAGGTGTACGGTGCGTGGGCAATTATCGGTGCAAAGCTATTTTGCTCCATAATTTCAATAAGCCCCAAAACGTCAGCATCGGTTGGAATTTTAACCGAGCCACCGCGCGGATTTCTTGTGAAGAATTGGAAGGTGTTTGCGCCTATTGAAAGTGCTTCTCTTCCCATTTTTGTATATCCACCCGAAACTGAAAGGTGGCAACCTAAATTGAGTTTCATTTTAGTCTCCTTGATTATTAAGAAGTGGGAGGAGCAAGCCCCTCCCTACAAGCTGTTATTTTTGTTTTTTAGACACAGGGTGGGTTAAAACCGCCCAACAGATTAAATTATATTACGAAATCAAATTCAAAATCGTACATAGAAACGGCGTCACCGTCACCGCAGCCGGCTTCCTTAAGCTTGTCGATTACACCGCTTTTAAGAAGCACTCTTTGGAAGAACATAAGTGACTCGCGGTCCTCAAAGTTAACCTGTCCAACGAGGTTGTAAAGCCATTCGCCCTCGACAACGTAAGTACCGCTTGAATCCTTTGTGATTGTAACGGCGTGGTCGTCCTCTTCGTTGTAAAGCGCGTCCTCCTCGGTGTATTCCGGCTCGTAAATTGTGAGCGGCGGAAGCTCAGTTAGCATATTTGAAATTTTTTCCACAAGCTCCTCGGTGTTTTCGCCCGTGTATGCGGAAATATAAATTAAATCCCATCCGTTTTCGCGCACGTACTTTTCAAACGCGTCAACGTCAACCACTTCCTTGTCAAGCGAGTCAACCTTGTTTGCAACTATGATGCGCGGACGTGTGGAAAGCTCGGGGGAGAATTTTTCAAGCTCTGCGTGAATCGTTTTTATATCATCTATCGGGTTTCTGCCCTCAAGCGCGGCAACGTCAACCACGTGGACGAGCAAGCGGCATCTTTCGATATGACGAAGGAATGCGTGGCCAAGACCTGCGCCGTCTGACGCGCCCTCAATAAGGCCCGGGATATCTGCCATAACAAAGCCGTAGCCATCTCTTATTTTAACTACGCCGAGATTTGGCGAAAGGGTTGTGAAGTGATAGTCCGCAATTTTTGGATTAGCATCACTGACTGCGGCAAGAAGTGATGATTTTCCTGCGCTTGGAAGTCCAACAAGGCCAACGTCGGCAAGCATTTTAAGCTCAAGCGTAAGCTCCCACTCCTGACCCTTTGTGCCGCTTTTTGCAAACATAGGAATTTGACGGGTTGGAGTTGCAAAGTGTCTGTTTCCCCATCCGCCTCTGCCGCCCTTTGCGCAAACAAAGTCCTCACAATCGGACATATCCTTAAGAATTTTTCCTGTTTTGTCATCCTTTATCAAGGTTCCCTCAGGCACCTTGATAATAATATCCTCGCCGTTTTTGCCGTGGAATTTAGCACCCTTGCCGTCTCCACCGTTTTCGGCAACGAATTTTCTTTTGTATCTAAATGAAAGTAGTGTGTTTGTGCCCTTGTCAATTTGGAAAACGACGTTTCCGCCGTGGCCGCCGTCACCGCCGTCAGGGCCGCCCTTGGCAACGTACTTTTCGCGTCTGAATGAAACGCAGCCGTTTCCGCCGTTTCCTGCCTTTACGTAAATTTTAACTTTATCTATAAACATTTTTGCTCCTTATACTCTTGTATCATCCTCAATATCATCATCCTCGACGGGGATTAAAATTCCCGTTGCGGTTTGGAACATCGGACCCTCTACTGTATTATGAATGTCAGTGCTTGTCATCGAGTCAACCTTGACCTTTTTAGGCGCATGCACGTATTTTCTCGCATTTTTGCTTTCGTGCTTAACCGTTTCCTCTACTTCAATTTCCAAGGAAGCACGTGAAAACTCGTTTTTGTAATAATACGAGGAGTGAACTCTTTCCTTTTCTATTTTAATAAATGCAAACGAAAGAGAAACGCACAAAACGGACAAAAGCACTATTTTTTCGCTTGCCCAAACGTTGACGAAAATGCCCGTTGAGAAAAGACCGACAAGTGCGCATAGTCCTGCACCCGAAATAACCTTACGGTTGGGGTGATTTTTCGTGGTTTCTTGGTAGCTGAACACAAGGCGCGCAAACATAATTGCAAAAAGCAGAAAAACGATAAGCGCAAAAACGCCCCTTTCGATGCCAAGCTGAATAAGAAAGCTTTGTTCATCTCCAAGTGAAGAGCCAACGCCAGTGCCAAGAAATCCGCGAAGTGAGAAAATTTGTTTAATTCCCTCCCACATAGAGTCAAATTTAGACACAGGGTCGATATTTTTGAAAATTCCGAGTGACAAAACAAATTCTCTTACTTGGTCGTTTTCCTTCACGATAAAGAACGATGAAATCATAATAGCAAGCAATGAAATTGCAAGATAAATGAAATTTCTGTTGTATATTATCAAAAGGAACATAACGCCGACAAGTATTCCAAAGATTGCTGACTTCGAGTTTGCGACCGTGATTCCGATAAGGAGAGTTGCGGAAAGGAGGAAGCCGATAATTTTCGGAGTTTGTCTTCTCTTTGTGAACATATGAACAAGTCCAAACGGAATGACGATAACCAAGAACTGTGCAAAAACGTGGTTGTCGCCAAACGTGGATGGAATCATTGACCTATATGCCTCGAAAATTTGCATATTGTCAAAATACAAGGATGCAACACCAAGAAGTGATTGCAAAATAGCACCCGCGGCAACGAAAACGCCTGAAACGGTAAGCGCCGCAATACATTTATCGAACCATTCCTGCGAGCGAATCAAGCTTGACACTACAAAATAGAGTGCAAAAATCGACAAATTGCTGATTACAATAGCAAGCGAGCCGAAAACGTTTTGAAAATCGATGCCGAAAATTGTGAATACAGCGGCAAAGACTATCGCCCAAATATCAAGAAACTCAAAGCTATATACTCTTTTTCTCAAAATCGCCTTAACGATGTACGCAAAGAATACGTAGCCAAGCACTATCTTCGTAACAAGCGGATCAGCAAGCGGAAGCGTGAGAATTACCACTATAACGCCAACCTCGGGAGTTTTAAAGATTGCATATGCTAAAATAAATGCAAGGATAAGACCAAGCAAGACAAGCGGACTGATGTAATAGGACGTAATGCCGAAGGCAACGCCGAAGATAATGGTTGCCGTGGTTGCATTTACGCGTCCGCCCTTTTCAACCTCATAGCAGGTATCATCGTATATTCCGAGCAGCTTAAATGCCACAAGGGAGATAAGCTTATTCGACGTCACCGTGCCTGCAAGATTTTTCCTTGAAAACAAAAACGGGAAGGAAACGAGAATTAAGACAACCGAGGTAATAAACGACACTGTGTCAACCTTAATTTCGGTAATCAACGTTTTTCCGTTCAAGAAGTAGAGTGAGAAAATCATCGCACCCATAATTAAGAATACCGCCGCGTAGCTTCTTGTTGATATTTTCAAAAGGAAGTGGTAAAAGCGCGGTATAATTCTTGCAAAAAAGTTATTTTCAAGTGCGCGTTCAAACCTTTTTCGGCGGGGGGAGTATCTGTTTTGGGCATTTTTAACACTGTTTTTCACGAATTTCTCGTTTGCCTTGTCGTAGCTTTTAAAGAACTTGCCGACAAAGCTGTTTCCAAGAACCTTAAACGCCCACGCGCTTAGCTTTGAAAACGCGGAACGCTTTTTGTGCTTAATTTCCATTCATATACCTCCCTTATTTTTTATTTTCGCTGATATATTTTTCGTATAGGTCGGGGCGGCGCTCCTTTGTAAGCTCAAGGGATTTTTCAAGCCGCCATTTTTCAATATTTTCATGATGTCCCGAAAGGAGCACCTCGGGCACGCAAAGACCGTTGAACTCTCTTGGGCGAGTGTACTGCGGATATTCAAGAAGCCCCGAGGCAATGCTTTCCTTTTCGTAGCATTCCTTGTCGGAGAGCACGCCGGGCACTAAACGTGCAACCGCGTCAACCATAATGCAAGCAGGAATTTCTCCGCCAGTTAAAACGTAGTCGCCTATCGAAATTTCTTCATCTATTATTGTATCTATAATTCTTTGGTCAACGCCCTCGTAATGTCCGCAAAGGATTATTACGTTATCATACTCGGAAAGCTCCCTTGCAACCTCGTGGTTAAAAATGCGTCCGCGAGGCGAGGCATAGATAACCTTGGTTTTGCCACTCACCTGGCTTTTGACCGCATCGAAGCAATCGGCAATTGGCTGTGTTGACATAAGCATACCCTTGCCGCCGCCAAAAGGTGCATCGTCCGTCTTTTTGTGCTTATCCTTCGTGTAATCTCGAATGTTATGCGAGAAAACCTCGATTATTCCGTTTTGCTTTGCCCTGCCGATAATGCTTGAGCCAAGCACACAGTCGATAACCTCGGGAAAAAGCGTCATTATATCAAATCGCATCAGTCAAGCATCCCTTCAATAGGTGTAATGTAAATTGCCTCATCAAGCTTTATTTCCTTAATGAAATCAGGCACACAAGGAATATAGGCGTGTGGCTTTCCTTCTCTTTTTATTACGTAGATATCCTGTGCGCCTTGGTTGATAACGTCGTCAAGCGTGCCGTATTTTTCGCTTGTGTCCGCGTCTATTACGTCAAGACCGATTAAATCAACTATAAAGTAATCGTCCTCGCCCTTTAAGATGTCCTCTCTTTTGGCATAGAGGTATGAAAGACGAATAGCGGTAACCTCCTCGGGAGATACAATTCCCTCAAGGGTTAAAAGAACGTTTGTTTTGTAGGGGGCAACCCTTTTCACCTCGTAGGGGGTGTAGGTTGAGCCGTTTTTCAGATATACGGTTTTGAGCGCTTCGACAACCTCGTAGCTGTCGCAAAAATGATTAACAACCATAGCACCGCTAATGCCGTGTGCACGCATAATCTGTCCGCACTCTAAAAATTCGTGTCTCATAGTAGCCCTCCAAAAATATGGCAATAAAAATCTATTGTATATTCTAACACACTTAAATGAAAATATCAAGTAGTTAGATTATATATAAATTAAATATTTTATTATATAGAAAATAATATTTTATATTTTTTTGAAAAAGGGCTTGACAAGATGAAAATGTTGTGGTAAAATGTTGCTACCTCGTTGAGGGGTTCTTTTTTTGCGCGGATTTTTCGCGCTCATCCTTCTTTCGAGGGAGGTACAGGCACACGTCGTGTGCAAATAAATTTTATTAGGAGGTGCCGAACAAATGGCTAAGAATGAGGCAAGAGTCAAGGTTACTCTCGTTTGCTCAGAATGCAAGCAAAGAAACTATGACACAAAGAAAAACAAGAAGAACGACCCAGATCGACTTGAAATGAACAAGTTTTGTCGCTTCTGTCGTAAGCACACCTTGCACAAGGAATCTAAGTAAGGAGTATGGCTATGGCAAACAACGAAAAGAAAACTGAAACAAAGGCTAAGAAGCCCAGCAAAATCGGTAATTTCTTCAGAAAGCTTGGAGAAAAAATCAAGGGCCTTAGATCTGAATGGAAGAAGATTTCATGGGCTTCCCCAAAATCTACATTCAAAAACTTTTTATTAGTTCTTGTTATCGTAATCTGCTTCGCTATTGCACTTGCAGTTATTGACACTGTATGTGGCTTGGGCGTTGTAGGAATCAACACTCTCGGAAACAAGTTATTCCCCGGTCTTACCGGATATTAATATCGAGGTGTAGAGATGAGCGATTTTAACGAACTCAACGTCGGACCAAAATGGTATATCGTTCACACATATACTGGTTACGAAAATAAGGTTAAGGCAACCATTGAAAAGGTTGTTGCTAACAGAAATTTATCTGAGGTTATCTTCGACGTAAAGATCCCCGTTATTCCTACCGTTGTTACTAACGCAAAGGGTGAGGAAAAAATCGTGGAGGAAAAGCTTTATCCTTCATACGTTTTTGTTAAAATGGTTATGAACGATGAAACCTGGCACGTTGTAAGAAACATCAGCGGCGTTACCGGCTTCGTTGGCCCGGGGTCAAGACCGGTTCCGCTTACAGACGAAGAAGCTCTCGCTATTGCAGTTGAAGAGCAGGTTAAGCTCGATGCTATCAAAATCGGTGATGAGGTCGAAATTATTGACGGCTTCTTGACAGGACACAAGGGTGTTGTCAGCGAAATCTCCGAGGATGCTTCCGAGGTTACCGTTATCGTATCCACTATCGGACGTGAAATGCCCGTTAACTTGGATGCAAAAGCAATTAAAAAAGTTTAATTTATCGCGACAAAGTCGCAAATTCGTGGGAGAGAGAAAAATTTCTTAATTCTCTCGTACAGAACCACATAGGAGGAAATAATAATGGCTAAGAAAATTCAGGGTTATATTAAGCTTCAAATCCCTGCCGGAAAAGCAACACCACAACCACCTATCGGACCTGCTCTCGGTCAGTACGGTGTATCAATTCCTAACTTCACAAAGGAATTCAACGAAAGAACAAAGAACGATATCGGCTACATCATTCCTGTTGTAATCACAGTATATGCTGACCGTTCATTCACATTCATCACAAAGACTCCACCTGCTCCAGTTCTTATTAAGAAGGCTGCTGGCATTGAGACTGCTTCCGCTACTCCTAACAAGACAAAGGTTGCAAAGCTCACAAAGGAACAGGTTACAAAGATTGCAGAAACAAAGATGCCTGACTTAAACGCTGGCTCACTTGAAGCTGCTATCAGCATGATCAAGGGTACTGCTCGTTCTATGGGCGTTACCGTTGAAGACTAATAGGAGGTAGTTTGAGATGAAACAAGGAAAGAAATATATCGCAGCTGCAGGTCTTATCGACTCAACAAAGCTTTACGATCCTGCTGAAGCTATGGAGCTTGTTTGCAAGACAGCTACCGCAAAGTTTGACGAAACTGTTGAAGTTCACGTTCGTCTTGGCGTTGACTCACGTCACGCTGACCAACAAGTTAGAGGCGCTGTTGTTCTCCCACACGGTACAGGTAAGAAGGTTCGTACTCTCGTATTCGCTCGTGGTGACAAGGCAACTGCTGCTGAAGCTGCAGGCGCTGACTACGTTGGTGCTGAGGACTACGTTGAAAAGATTACTAAGGAAAACTGGTTTGAATTCGACGTTATTATCGCAACACCTGACATGATGGGCGTTATCGGCCGTCTCGGTAAGGTTCTCGGTCCTAAGGGACTTATGCCTAACCCAAAAGCTGGTACAGTTACAATGGATACTGCTAAGGCAGTTACAGAAGCTAAGGCAGGTAAGATTGAATACCGTCTTGATAAGACAAACATCATCCACTGCCCTATCGGTAAGGCATCATTTGGTATCGAGAAGCTCGGCGAAAACTTCGCAACACTTCTCGGCGCTATCATCAAGGCAAAGCCAGCTGCTGCTAAGGGTCAATACATTAAGAGCTGCACAGTAGCTTCTACAATGGGCCCTGGTATCAAGGTTAACGGCGCTAAGCTTGGCTAATCTTTGAAGTGGTCAGATGAAGGAAAAACCGAAATCACAAGACCAATCAAGTAATAATTAAGAGAGAGATTTATTCTCTCTCTTTTTTGTTTTAAGGAAAAAAGAGGACTTGTCCTCTTTTATTTTAATGTGATTTCTATACACGAATATTATTCCGACGTACCAAGTACGCCTCTCGTAATATTCGTGCATTTTTTCTCTTCCCTGACACTTTAAGGCAATGCTTGGTTCGTCAGCGCACCGAGAACAAAAGCATACTGCATTTACACTTGATTTTTCATCTATTTATCTATATAATAAATATATGAAGCTTTTTTGGAGGGTTTATGAAAAAGAGGATTCTTATTATTTGTCTTTTGTCGGTTGTTTTGATGCTCTTTGCGTGTGCAGATGTGGAAACAAATACGGAATCTGACACTCAAACTGAGGAAAATGCGAGCTTTGTTATCAATTATATAGCAAACGAGGGTGGCTACATTGAGGGCGAGCATCGGCAATCAAGTGATGAGCCGTTTATTTCGCGAATAGTGACGGCGGTTGCAAACGATGGGTATCGATTTGTCGGTTGGAGCGACGGTGGCGGTGAAAAGGAACGCGCAGATATGGTTAACGGCGAGATTACCTTATACGCGCGCTTTGCAAAGGTACATAACGTAAAGTTTGTTTATAATGAAATGTGCGGAATTATAACGGGCGACACCGAGCAATATGTGCTTGACAATACGCAAAGCAAGCTTGTGACGGCTATGCCGCGCATTGGCTACGAATTTTCACATTGGTCAACCGGAGAAAAAAGCTCATCAATTGTGATAACCGCGACAAATGACACGGAAATTGAGGCAATTTTCAAAAAAAGTGAGCTTTCCTTGCCTATTCTTTCAATCAATACTATAAACAGCGAAAAAATCACATCAAAAACCAAATATATCGGTTGCTTTGTCAGTGCATCGGGCGACGAGGAGCATACGTTTAACAACGTTTCCGCAAAGATACGCGGGCGCGGCAACACCACGTGGGAATACGACAAGAAGCCGTATCGCTTAAAATTCAACAGTGAGGTTGATTTGTTTGGTTGCGGTGAAGCAAAGGACTTTATTTTGCTTGCAAACCACTCTGACCTTAGCTTATCGCGCAACTATCTTGCACAGTCCGTGGCTTCTCTGTTTGGGAGCATAAATCAAACGACCTCGGTGCAGTTTGTGGAGCTATACCTAAACGGCGAATATAGAGGCGTTTACCTCGTTTGCGAGCAAATTGAATTTGAAAAGAACCGCATTGAGGTAGAGAAAGCCGACACGCTTGACACCTCGTATCTTATTGAGCTTGACGGACACGTGGTCGGCGATTTCACAATAGGCGCGGACAATTACACGGTCAAGTTTCCCGAAAAGGATGAGATTGAGGACTTCGACTCATACAAAAAATACATTGACAGCTATTTAAGGCAAGCGCTGAATGCGGCAAAAGCAGGCGACTACGAAACGGTTACGGAGCTGATTGACGTGCAAAGCTTTGCCGAGGCGTATATAGTTTACGAGCTTTTTAACTGTGTAGATGCGGGCTATTCAAGCTTCAATCTTTACAAGGAGGCAGGCGGCAAGCTATACTGTGGGCCCGTTTGGGACTTTGACCGCTCACTCGGAATTGTTGGACACCATAGTGAGGCAAAGCCACACACCGCCCTTTGGGCAAGGGAGCAAAACGATTGGTTTGAGGCGCTTTTGGAAATTGACGAGTTTTACGCGCTTGTAAGCCAAACACTTCACGAAAATGAGGACAAAATCAGAGAAAAGCTCGACTCTTGCTACACTTACTTATACGAAAGCCGCGACAGCTTCGACAGAAACTTTGTAAAATGGCGAATCCTTGGCACGTTTGTTTGGCCAAACGACGATGCGCTAACCGCACTTGGAACTTGGGATTTACAGCTTGAATTTACAAGAACATACCTACAAAGCAGTCTTGACTTTTTACTTGAGGTTTATAAATAAAAGGTTTGCTCATAAAAATTTTTTATAAATAAAAAAATCAGAAATTCGGTTGAATTTCTGATTTTCTTTTTATGAGTAAACCGATATTGCATCACATGGCTAGACAGATTAAGAGCAGAAATCGTCGTTTGCGACCGAAGGCGTACTTTGTACGTCGAGAGTTCAGCAAACGGCGATAATAAACCACATTAAAGAAGAAAAACGGAGTTTTTCAACCTTATATTTTCAAACGACTATTGATTTACTGTGATATCATTCGTTTTGTGGTTTATGTTTGTGCCTTAAGGTGTCGGCCACATCTAAAACCAGCTTGTTATAAAAATTTCAAGCCCTATAAAAATCAATATCGCGCCGCCGAAAATTCCCGCCTTGCCTGCGATTTTTCCGCCAACCTTTTTTCCGATAAATATACCGCCAAGACATATACCGAAGGTTAAAACGCCGATAATTCCGCAAGCGAGGAGTGACTCCCACGCGTTATATTCCGCAATTGTAAAGCCGACGGAAAGCGCATCTATTGACGTTGCAATTCCCTGCACCAAAAGCGCGCCGAGGGTTGCTTTTTTGCAAGCGCACTCATCGCTGTCGTCACCCTTTACACAGTCGATAATCATTTTTACACCGATAAATGAAAGGAGTCCAAGTGCAATCCAAGGTATGAACCTTTCAAAAATGCTGAACATATTTGCAACGAGTGTAACGGCAAGCCATCCCGTCATTGGCATCAAAAACTGAAAAAATGCAAAAATTCCGGCAACACCGCACATTTTGGGAAGCTTCATCTTCGGCTCGTTAAGTCCGTTGGCAACCGACACAGAAAAAGCGTCCATTGCAAGACCGAAGCCGAGCAAAATGCTCGTTAGGAAAAATTGAAAATTAAGATCCACTTAAAATGATCCTCCTTTTATCGTTAACGTGGGTATTATATCACACGTGGCGGTGATTGTCAATCGATTTTGCAATCATATATAAAAAAGGGCCGTTCTTAATGAAGTGAACCCCATTTAGTTCACTTCAGACGCGACAGCCCTTTCTTTTATTAGTCGATTGGATGCAAATTCTTGAGTGACAAATCAAGGATAGGTGCGGAGTGAGTAAGTGCGCCGCTTGAAATGAAGTCAACGCCGAGGTCGGTTAAGCGCGCGATGTTTTCCTTGGTTACGTTGCCGCTAACCTCAATCTCTGCTCTGCCGTTTATATACTCGATTGCTTCTTTAAGCTGCTCGTGGCTCATATTATCAAGCATAATGATATTTGCGCCCGCTTCCACAGCTTCCTTCACCATTGGGAGTGTTTCAACCTCTACCTCGATTTTGCGAACGAACGGAGCATATTCCTTAGCCATTTTAATGGCATTTGTTACGCTTCCTGCGGCGCCGATGTGGTTGTCCTTAAGAAGCACGCCGTCGGATAGGTTGTATCTGTGGTTTTTGCCGCCGCCTATTCTAACCGCGTATTTTTCAAAAATACGGTTGTTTGGGGTTGTTTTTCTTGTGTCAAGAAGTGTGGTTTTTGTACCCTTAAGAAGCGATGCAACCTGTCTTGTGTAGGTTGCCACGCCGCTCATTCTTTGCATATAGTTAAGTGCTGTGCGCTCACCTGAAAGAAGCACGCGAATATCACCGCGAACCTTAGCGATAAGCTCGCCCTTTTTAATATCGTCGCCGTCGTTTTTGAAGAAGGTAACCTCGGTTTTTTCGTCAATCAAGGTAAACACGCGCTCAAAAACCTGCGCGCCGCACAAAACGCCGTCCTCCTTGCAAATTAAGTCAACCTCACCGAGCTGAAAGCTTGGCATAACACTGTTGGTTGACACGTCCTCACTTGTGATATCCTCCTCAAGTGCACCCAAAATAAGTGGGTCAACTCTTAGCTTTAACGTTGCATTATCAAACATTTTCAAATCCGTCCTTTTTAATTTCCTCAATTACTCTTGCTTTGCGGGTTGCCTTTAGCGTTACTATATCATCATACTTGGAAAAATCGACACAGGGTATGGTCTTTCTTTCCACAGGGTTGTTTACAATATCCTTTGCGGCACGCTTTGCAAAGACTAAGCTTTCAAGAAGCGAGTTGGATGCCAAGCGGTTTTTGCCGTGTACGCCGTTGCACGCGGTTTCACCTATTGCCCAAAGATTTTTCATTGTGGTTCTCGAATCGTAATCCACCTTAATGCCGCCCATAAAATAGTGCTGTGCGGGTACAACGGGAATACATTCCTTGCTTACGTCGTAGTCAAACTCGTGACAGTGGTTTACTATATTTGGGAAATGCTCCTTTAGCTCCTTTTTGGGGATTTCGCGAAGGTCCTCCCAAACAAACTCCGTGCCGTCCTTTTCCATTTGCTTGTAGATTTCCTTGGTGAGTAAATCTCTTGGCAAAAGCTCGTTTGTAAATCGCTCCATATTTTTATCGCGAAGCTTTGCGCCCTCACCGCGCACCGACTCGGAAATTAAGAACTTACGGCGAAGCGGCTCCGCTGAATAAAGCGTGGTTGGGTGGATTTGCACGTAGCTTAGATTTTTAAGTTCAATTCCGTGCTCAAGACAAATAGCAAGCGCGTCGCCTGTTAAGTGCTTGAAGTTGGTTGAATGCTTGAAAAGACCGCCAATTCCGCCGCTTGCAAGCACAACGTGTTTTGCGCTGACGGTTTTTACCTCCTTTTCGGGAGTCATAATTACAGCGCCTACACATTCGCCATTATCGATAATCAGGTCAATAATCGGTGTGTACTCGAAAAATTCGATATTTTCTCTTTCCATTGCGCGCGCAAGAAGCTTGCTTGTAATCTCCTTGCCCGTTATATCCTTATGGAAAAGGATGCGCTTTTTGGAGTGCGCGCCTTCCTTTGTATATAAAAGCTCGCCGTTTTCGTCCTTTGAGAACTCAACTCCGTAGGAAAGAAGGTCATTTATAGCATCGCGTGAGGATTTTATCATAATTTCGACACTCTTTGGGTCGTTTTCGTAATGTCCTGCCTTCATTGTGTCTTCAAAAAACGAGTCAAAATCGTCATCGTCGCGTTGAACACAGATTCCGCCCTGCGCCAAAAATGAGTCATTTCTTTCGGTCATTGATTTTGTAATCATCGTGATTTTCAAATCGCGCGGCAAGTTTAGTGCGCAATAAAGACCCGCACAACCGCAACCGACAATTAAAACATCTGTTTCTAACATTAAAATTCTCCTTTTTCAAAGGGTTTTCTTGAATTTTTAGTATTATAACACATTTTTCTTAATAATTCAACATAACTTGAATTTTTTATTGACTTTGTGGAACAATTTTGTTAGAATAACTATAACAAAAATTTGTGCACAAGAGGTGTTGTTATGTTAAACACACACGATTTACAAAAAGAAATCTTAAAATTAAAGAAGAAAAACGACGTATGCATTTTGGCACACGCGTACCAAACACACGATATACTTGAAATCGCTGACTACGTTGGTGACTCATTTGGACTTGCAAAGGAAGCAAAGGAAGCGCCACAGGGTACAATTTTAATGTGCGGCGTTAGATTTATGGCGGAGACGGTTAAAATCCTTTCGCCCGAAAAGCGCGTGCTTCTTTCACACACGGAAGCAGGTTGCCCAATGGCGGAGCAGCTTAGCGTTGAGGAGCTTAAAAAGCTCAAAAAGAAGCATCCAAACGCTCCCGTGGTTGCTTACATTAACACAACTGCGGCACTTAAGTGCGAGAGTGACGTTTGTGTAACGTCTGCATCTGCGGTTGATTTGGTTAAAGCGTTGCCAAATGAGGAAATCATATTCATTCCCGACCCGAACCTCGGTGCTTACGTAAAAAGCAAGGTGCCCGAAAAGAAATACTATTTCATTGACGGCGGCTGTCCTGTGCATGGCCTTGTTACTAAAGAGGACGTTTTACGCGCACGCCGCGACCATAAAAACGCGGAAATTTTAGTTCACCCCGAATGTGATGAGAGCGTTGTTTCACTTTGCGATTTTGCAGGAAGCACGACGGCTATTATGGGTTACGTAAAAAAATCCGACAAAAACGAGTTTGTCATCGGTACAGAAAACTCCATAGTTCAGCACTTGCAATTTGAGTTTCCCGACAAAAAATTCTATCCGCTTTCCAAGGAATGTGTCTGCAAGGATATGCGTTTAACCACCTTGGTTGACGTTTATAACTGCTTAAAGGGCACAGGCGGCGAGGAAATTGTACTCGACGAATACACCTTAAAAAATGCAAGAAAAGCAATAGACAATATGCTTAAATAAAGCAGTGCGCTCGCTTAAATGCGAGCGCACTGTTTTTATGTAAATTGCAATTTTTAATTATTGAGGTCTTTAAGCAGAGTGTCGAATTGTCTTGCTTCTTCGGGAAGCATTTTGTACCAATGTCCGTCACCAAAACGAACAAACATATTTCCAAAATGATAAACTGTTATGGCTTTGCCGTTGTCATATTTCAAGGAAATAACCCAAGTCGCACCTGCATATTCATCGGGATTTTCGGAAAAATCACTAATTAACGATAAATTAGACAAATAATCGACGATTGCATATGCATCTTCACCGCTAAACGAATAATTACGGCCTTCGGGAAGTGATGCTAAATCAATTTGGACTACGTTTCCGGTTGGCAACAGTTGAGCATTTGGTGATTCCGATAGCTGTTTTGAAATTTCTTCTCTTAAATACAAATGCTCGTGGTCTATTCCACATCCCGGGGAATCAGTGGTAGATTCAAGATCTACAATTATCTCTATCACAAGACAGAGACTGCCCTCGTGTATCTGCAGATAAAAGTCAGATTTTTTCGAATACTGTTGCGGCGTCTGCTCATTTAAGCTTTCTTCAGCATTTTGAAGCAGCTCCTTGTCTATTTCGCAAATATACTGCTCATACTCTTCCAAAATCTCAATTTTCTCATTTGATATAGGCAAAATTAAATATTTTTTGCCATTTTCCGTGGAGATAAACTCGGGATTGACCGTCGCGCCGCACTCGTCGCAAACGCCGTTTTCATCCTCGTCAACGTGTGGGGAGTCTGTGTCGGTATATTCGGGACAGCAGGAGTAAATGCGCTTATGTGTTTGCTCCGTTATTTCCCACTCAATCGTATGCTCGTGCAAGGAATTTTCTCTATAATCTGCCCTAAAAAGAGCATATTTTAAGAGCTCGGGAACACCGCACGAGGTCAAACACAACACGCACAATGCAACTGTTAAAATAACGATAAATGCTTTTTTCATAGCTTTTCCTCCTTTAAAAACGTTTCCTTTTCACTATATAAGACAGCGGAAGGGGCGACAGAAATTTTACATCATTTTATCAAGTTAGTATCTATATACTTTTCTATAATCTCGCAGACTGACTGAGATTGGCACAGATATTGATATCCATATTGGTCATCGTAAGCGTATCCTAAATAGATGCAATATTCACGTTCATCCTGCTTCACGGTAATCCAGCGCTGATAAAATTCTATATCCACATATTCGGGATACGGCTTAAGCTCCATATTGAATACTTCTGCCATGATATTGTCGATTACTTCCGGGTCATCAATAACAAATTCGTATGTAGTAAATCCGCCCTTGATATAATCATATACGACTTCAATAGACGTCGTTCCATATCTTACAAGAGTGGCGTATTCTTCGATTTCAATCAACTTTGTCGCCGGTTTTATCAAATATCCATTGACGCTTTTTTTATCTTCATTAGAGAGTCGCAACGATTTATTTTGTGTGAAATCATTGAAAATTCCTTCGTTTATGCAATAACCAATGCTTTGCTGTTTTGTTGCAAATATTACATCTTGGGTGCATTTTGCAATTTCTCCATACCACTCGCCATTGTTCAGCAAGTCAATAATATAGTTTTTCTCTTCTGAATCAAGCTCAATTACGCTTCCGTCGTTGGCGGAATAACAAAAATGATCCCACGGCAGTTCGTATTCTCGTTTTGCGCAACCGCTAAAAAAACAAATAGCGACTGTGAGCAAAACTGCGCTGACTATTCTGAATATTAATTTTAGCTTCATTGTGTATCTCCTTAGTTCAGTTTTATTTTATAATTGGTCGTACCGCTGTTAGACAGAAACCCCTCCAAACGCAACAGCACAAAATATAACCAACATAATAATAACTTCGACACTTCCCGTAACTAAATTGATGATAGACAACACAATGGTAGCATTTCGCAGTTTTATCATTCTTTTTGCCGTTATTATTCCAAAAATGCCAACAGGTATTCCAAAAAACAATATAAGATGGCTTCCCCAAACACCGATAATCTCCAACAATTGAAACAGAGTATTAGAATTCAGAATATTTGTAGGAGTAGTGGACCACCAAATAACAAAAGGAATGATTAATACGAATGCAACCTCTAAGCCAAACATCATCTTGCCAAAAAACTTGATATTTTCTTTCATATTCAAACCACCTCTATTTTCTAAATTCAAGTTTATCCAATTACATTATATCATAATTTTCAGCAAAAGTAAATAGGACGGGGGGATTCTTTGCAAATTGAACCGCCCGCGACAAAACGTAAAGGAACGGGCGATTCGTGAATCGCCATACGAAAACATACAAAAATGGTAATTATCTGCGACTCGCTTCGATGTCCGCGCTTGCTCCACCTGCGGTTTTCAATGAATAATAAAAAAGCTCTGCAAAATGCAGAGCTTTTTGTGTTCGACCATAGGTCGAAATTATCTCTTGGAGAACTGTGGTGCGCGACGAGCAGCTTTGAGACCGTACTTCTTTCTTTCCTTCATACGTGGGTCACGTGTGAGGAAGCCAGCTGCCTTAAGAACGCCTCTGTTTGCTTCGTCAGCAACGAGAAGTGCTCTTGCAATGCCGTGACGGATTGCGCCTGCTTGACCTGAGATACCGCCGCCAACAACGTTAGCAACAACGTCGAACTTGCCTACGTTTTCTGTTGCTTCGAGTGGTTGGTTAACGATAAGCTTAAGTGTTTCAAGACCGAAGTATTCGTCAATGCTCTTACCGTTGATGGTAATAGCGCCTGTACCGGGATAAAGACGAACGCGAGCTACTGATTTCTTTCTTCTACCTGTTCCGTAGAAATATGGTTTAGCACTTGTATACATATTCTTCTATCCTTTCCCGATTATTTTACTTCAACAGCGATTGGCTGTTGTGCTTGTTGGTTGTGGTTTGCGCCAGCGTAAACCTTAAGTCTTGTGAAGGACTTAGCGCCGAGTGAGTTGTGTGGGAGCATACCCTTAACAGCAAGCTCCATAGCAAGCTCCGGCTTGGTAGCCATAAGAGTCTTGTATTGAACCTCTTTAAGACCGCCGATGTAACCTGAGTGACGTCTGTAGTACTTTTGCTCAAGCTTCTTACCTGTCAAGATTGCCTTTGATGCGTTTACGATGATTACGAATTCACCGCAGTCAGCGTGTGGTGTGAATTCAGGACGGTGCTTACCTCTTAAGATGTTAGCAGCAGCAACTGCTGTCTTACCGAGAGGCTTGTTTGCAGCGTCAATAACATACCATTTACGTTCAATGGTGTTGTTAGCCATAAATGTTGACATTTTCGTTTCCTCCGAATTTAATTTGTTTGATGATTGGGCATATGCCCGTTCTTTATTTGCTCAACTATTATAACACTTGCCCCCCGCCTTGTCAATACTTTTTTGAAAGATTTTTGCTCAATTTTAATGTCACGGGGTGCGTTCTCTCTTTTTCTCTTGTTTTCTCTTGTTTTCTCTCGTTTTCTCAAAAACTATTTTTAATTTTTCATTATAAAAATCCACCGTTTTTCGGGATTTTTATGTTTTTCCCATTCACGGTGGATTAATTATTTATTTTTTCTCGGGCTTGAGCGGTTTTATTCCCTTTTCGGTGATTAACGCGTCACAGTGTCTGTCAAACTTGCCCCTTGGAAGTGAGGGCAAAATTTGGCTTGTGTAGGTAACGCCGATTGTTGAGCCGCGAAAGACGTTCATAAATTTATCGTAGTAGCCCTTGCCGTAGCCGAGGCGGTAGCCGTAAACGTCAAATGCAAGACCCGGAACAAAGCAAATTGCAACGCCCACGCTTGACTCGGGGTCGTAAACGGGTAAGCTTTCCTTCGGCTCTCTTATTCCGTATGCGCCGCACTCAAGGTCATCAAGTGAGGAAACGAAATGGAATTTCATCGTGCGCTCTTCAAGGTTACATTTTGGGAAGGCAACCCTTTTGCCTTGACTTGACGCGATGTCAAAAATCGGCATAACGTCGATTTCCGATTTTATCGGCGCGTATAAAAGAATAATATCGGCGTGACGGAAGCTGATCATAGAGCTTGCCGCGTTGATTATTTTGGCATCAAGCACGCATTTCTCATCCGCCAAGATTGAGTCGCGTACGCTTGCACACGCTTTTCTAATTGTATCCTTTTCTTTCTTTAACGGTGTCATCTTATTTCCTCTCAATAAAGCACAGCTTTTGAAAGCTGCTCTCTTGTTTCCTTACCTGCGAGTGCTTCGATAATTTCAAGTGCGAAATCGTGAGATTTGCCCATTGCGCGTGCGGTTATAATCTTTCCGTCGCGCACACATCCGCTTTCAAGCACGTTTGCGCCCAAAAGCTCCTTTTCAAAGCCGGGATAGCAGCATGCTTGCTTACCGTTTAATATGCCGCGCTTGCCAAGAATAAAGGGTGCGGCACAGATAGCCGAGATAAATTTATCCTCGCTTACTGCTCTTTTCAGGAATTTGTCAACAAGTGGGCTGTTATCAAGGTTGTTAGCGCCGGGCAATCCTCCGGGAAGAATGACCATATCAAAGTCCTCTTCGCCCGTCATATCTTGTGCTTCAACGTCAGCGATAACAGCAATTCCATGCGACCCTGTGGTTATTTTTCCACTTATACCAACTGTTTTTGTTTCAATTTTTGCGCGTCTTAAAAAGTCAAGCACACAAAGTGCCTCAATTTCCTCAAATCCGTCTGCTAAGAATAGATAAATCATAATTTCTCCTTTTGTATACGGACAGTCGAGGTGATTCCCCTGCGAGAGGAAACGTTGCAGAGCGACAAAAGGGTTGTGGTCTGCGCAAGGTAGCTGTCCCTACAAGCTAATTGTTGTTTGACGCGGGCAAATTTACCCACAAAAATTTATTTTAAGCTTAGACGAGTGATTATTTCGTCAAAAATTTCCTCACGGGTGCGAATTATCTCACCCTCGTAGCACTTAATTCTGTCCCAGCCGAGCTTTTCACACGAATAGAGTGCGGCATCGTAGCATTTTGCCATATACTCCGTATCCTTTTCGTGAATATCCATTTTTTGCCCCGTGCTTTCACTGCGCGATTTTACAAGCGATAAGGAAAGGCGCGGAGGCAATTCAAGATAAATCACCTTGTCGGGCTTTGGAAGGGTGAGCTTTGAAAATTCAAAATCCCACAGCCAAGCAAGAAAGTCCTCCCACTCACCACGCGGAAGCTTTGAGAGCTGATGAACCGCGTTTGCCGAGGTATATCTGTTTGCAACGACTATCGTGTTTGGATTTTCAATATCCTTTTTCCAATCGGTTGCATAGCTTATGTAACGGTCACAAGCAAAAAACATTGACGCGGTATATGCATTTGTGTCGCTTGGCTTGTCACCGAGCTTGCCGTCAAGGTACATTTTAACGAAGGCACTGCTCTCGTTTTCGTACATAGGGAACGACACAACGCGCACGTCCTTGCCTTGCGCTTTAAGATATTCAACGAGCTTTTCGCTTTGTGTGCCCTTTCCTGAGCCGTCAAGACCGTCTATTGCGATAAATAATCCCATTTTATTCTCCGTTTTTGTTTTCAGTTTTGCCAAGGGAGTGCCTTAAAACGCGACACTCCTCGGCATTTTTTTGTTTTTTAATCGTCGCTTCTGCGCATCATAATTTCTTGGTAATCTTCCTTAGTGATAAGAACGTCACGCGGCTTTGAGCCGTTTGCCTCACCAATATAACCGCATTCCTCCATTTGGTCGATAATTCTTGCGGCGCGTTGGAAGCCAAGGCGCAATTTTCTTTGTAGGAAGGATGATGAAATTTTGCCCATTTCGGTTGCAATTTCGAGCGCATCGTAGAATGCGGCATCAAGGTCACCGTCGTCACCGCCATCGCCTCCGTCGTCAAAGTCCTTGTCGTTCTTTGCAAGCTTTGCGGCATTAGAGTCAATTTGGTGCATAACCTCCTCGTCGTAAATGGCGGGGGTGTTTTCCTTCCAGAAATTGATTACCTCTTCTATTTCGTCAGCAGACACGTAAGCACCCTGCACGCGCACGGGGCTGAGTGAGCCAACCAATTTAACAAGCATATCTCCGCGGCTGACAAGCTTTTCAGCGCCAACCTCGTCAAGCACCGTACGTGAGTCAATCTGTGACGGAACTCTGAATGAAATACGCGACGGTATATTGCTCTTGATAAGACCCGTCAAGACGTCAACTGACGGACGCTGTGTACCGATAATAATATGAATACCTGCCGCACGTGCCTTTTGAGTAAGACGTGTGATGTGTCCCTCAATATCGGGAACCTGCATTTTAAGGTCGGCAAGCTCGTCAATTACGATAAGAATGCGCGACATCTTGTCCGCATCGTAGCCCTTGTCAACCTTTTCGTTAAATTCAATAAGGTTACGTACGCCTGCCGCCTCGATAATTTCAAAGCGGTTGTCCATTTCGGTAACCGCCCATTGGAGCGCGCCGAGTGATTTTTTCGGCTCACAAACAACGGGAACCAAAAGGTGCGGAACGCCGTTGTAGTTAGAAAGCTCAACCTTTTTCGGGTCGATAAGAATAAGGCGGACGTCATCAGGTGTTGCCTTATAAAGCAAGGAAACAAGAAGTGAGTTGATGCAAACGGACTTACCCATACCTGTCGCACCAGCAACTAAGAGGTGAGGTGTTTTTTCAATATCAACGTATTGATTTTCGCCCGAAATGCTCTTTCCAAGTGCGCAGAAAAGCTTGCCCTTTGCACTCTTGAACTGCTGAGAATCAACAATCTCACGTAGGTAAACCGTGCTTGGCACTCTGTTTGGCACCTCGATGCCAACCGCGCTCTTACCGGGAATTGGGCATTCAATTCTTATGCCCTTTGCGGCAAGATTAAGCTGAATATCGTCAACGAGGTTTGCAATCGAGCGCACGCGCACGCCTGCCTCGGGAACTAACTCATATCTTGTTACCGTTGGGCCTCTTGTTATTGCGGAAATTGTTGTGCGCGCGTTAAAGTTATTAAGTGTGTCAACTATAATTCTTGCATTTTCATTTAATTCTGCCTTTGCTTCGTCGGAATCGGAGTTGTCAATCGGCTCCTGCAAGAATTGAATCGGTGGGAATTTATAGGTGCGCTTCGGTGTCTTTTTCTTTGGCGGCACCTTTACGTCCTTCTTTGGCTTTTCGCTCACAGGAATGTAGCTTGCGGCATCGTCAAACATAATGCTTTCCTTTTTTGGCGCATCCGTTGGCTTTGGCGCGTTTATTGATTTTTCGATAAGGTCATCAAGATAGCCGTATTCGCTGTCCTTTTCGGGTGCGCTCTCCTCTATCCTTTCCTCTATTGGAGCTTCATACTCTTCTTCATAGTCGTTTATCTCGTTTTCGTAGCTTGCTTCTTCCTTATCGGTTTCACTTACGTAAGTGTCGGAAGTATCCTCGCTTACCGCTTGCTTTGGCACCTTAATTTCGCCTGTGTGACCGAACGAGGAAATTGAAACGACGGTGCTTTCAAAGTCGAAATCCAAATCCTCTTCAACCTCGGCTTGAGTTTTGTAGCCCCTTTCAGAACGCACGTCTGCGTTAAATTCAAACACAGGGGTGGGTCCTTTTCTTGTTTGCTGCTCGCTATCGGTTGACTTTGGCGCCTCGTACACGCTTTCGCTGTAACCCTCGTCCTCGTCAAAATCCTCAAAGTACACAGGTGATTTTGCGCCTTCTTCAATTGTACCGTGCTCCTCAACGCTGCGCGACATTGGGCGAAGCTGAGAAGCGGTGGCTTCTTCCTCCTCAACAAAGGAGCTAACCACGTTAAGCTCGTTTCTTTGCGACGGGGAGTATCTGTCGCTATACGGTTTTAGCTGACTTGAGGCAGTTCCGCGTGTGCGCGTAAGATGCTCGTCAAGACTGTTATATTTAATCTCGGACGTGCGCGCAATAACCTCTGTGTCTGCGTTTATATATTTGCTTATATCAAGATACGCCGGTTTTGCCGACCTTGTTGCTTCCTCAAGCTTAAGCTCGTCCGTGTCGGCAGTATCGTCAAAAACAGCAACCTTTTTGCCTTTTTTGTGCTTCTGACGCTTTTCCTTTGGCTCTTTTTCCTTTTTTGTGCTTTTGCTTCCAAAAATTGCCTTAAAAAGAGCGACAACAATGGAAAACGGAGTGATGTTGAACATTTGCAGGAGCATAAAGAGCATAACGAGAAGCATTATTGCCGCCGCGCCGTAAATTGTCACGGACTCCGCAAGAAAATAAGCGATTATGCCGCCAACGACACCGCCGCCGTTACCTTCAAGTCCTTGCTCAAAGAGCTTTGTCGGGCTTCCTGTATGATATGCGTTATACTGTAAAAGATGCTGAAGCACAGACACGGAAATTGTCGCAATAAACGTGCAAATAACGCGACGCAAGCAAATTTTGTGCTTACGGTCATACTTCCAAACAATTGCGTGATAAAGAAGCATTATTGCAAAATATGCCGAAGCGGCAATTGAGAAAAGCCCAAGAAACGGCGCAGATATGATTTTGCCGGGTGTGCCAATAATGCCAAGGAGTGAAAAGAGCAAAACCACAAAGCTGACCGACAAAATGTACGGCATAAGGAAGTTTACCACCTTCAAAAATCTTTTGAAATCGCTAAGAGCCGTTCTCTTTTTATTGTTTTTCGTATTTCCCTGCTTGCCCATCAATTTTCCTTTCCTATGATTAATATATATCATAACTGTTAATTACTATTATATATAATAACAGAAACAAAATAAAAAAACAATACATTTTTTACAAAAGTAGAAAATATTTTTTCGGGGGTGATTTTTTAATATGCTCACGCTAAATTTAAGAGGCAAAAGACGTTTGATTTTCGCTTTTCTTTTTGTAATTTTCGCTTTTCTTGGCGGCGCTTTGAACGGGTTTCTCGGCACAGGTGGCGGAATTTTGATTTTATTTATCCTAAACAAGCTGACAAAAAATGAACAACGGGATAATTTTGTCACGTGTGCCCTTGCCGTCATTCCCATCTCGCTTGTTGGCTCTTTTGCATATTTCAGGGCGGGGAGTGTCGATTTTTCCATACTTTCGCGTGCATATTTGCCTGCCGTGATAGGTGGGATTTTGGGTGCTTTTCTTTTCGAGAAGCTAAAGGTTAAATATCTTAATTTAATATTCGGCGCGCTTGTAATTTATTCGGGCGTAAGTATGCTTTTTGGGTGAGATATGATTGATTTTATTTTAACTATGCTCATTTCGACGCTTATGGGCTTGGGAATCGGCGGAGGTGGGCTCTACATCGTTTACCTCACGCTTTGGCAAGGGATTGACTCTGCGCTTGCACGAGGGACAAACCTCTTATTTTTCATAATGACGAGTGCGGCGTCCTTAGCTGTGCATATAAGAAAACGGAAGATTTTTCCGTTTCAGCTTCTCATTCTTGTGCTTTTCGGCTCACTTGGAAGCTTTATTTTTGCAAATTTAGGAAATAATTTAGACCCCGAAATTCCTAAAAAAGTGCTTGGGGGTGTCTTGATTTTAATGGGTGGGCTTAGTATTTGGTCGGTTTTGTATCACTCTAAAAATAATTAAAATTCCAATAAATATTGATTTTTTGTAAAAATATGTTATCATATATTTATATAATTTATTTTGGAGGTGGAAAAATGGAAGGATTAGGTACTATTGTCCTTGCGCTCGTTTTTGCGGTAATTGCTATTCTTGCTCTTGTGGCAGCAATAGTAATCAGAACCGTCAAGAAGGTTCTTAAGAACAAAGCTAAAGCAGCTCTTGTAGGAGCAGTTGTAAGCGGTGTAAAAAAGAGCAAGAAGAACAAGAAGAACAAAGCCGCGGAAGGTGCCGAGGCTCAGGCAGAAGCTCCTGATGCAGTTGAAGCTCCCGCTATGGCTGAAGCTGACACAAATAGCGAACAGCAGTAATTCCAAGAAAGCTTATTCTTGCAAAGACGCGATATCAAAGAATTTCTCCATAGCAAATAAAACGCTGAGAAATTATATGCTCACCAAGAAATCGTAAGCAAAAAAATATTTTTTTAAAAAGTACTTTACAAAATGATTTTCTTGTGTTATAATATTGCGCGTAGCACCCGATACCGAGTTTTCGGACTAAGAGCATTGCCGATAGGCGCTGCGTTTCACCCACCGATTGCACAGTATATGGGGCTAAATAAAATTATGAGGTGAAAAAAGATGAACAAGAACGAAATCATCGCGGCTTATGCCACACACGAAGGTGATACTGGCTCACCTGAAGTACAAATCGCACTTCTTACCAGCCGTATCAACAATCTTAACGAGCACTTGAAGGCAAACAAGAACGACCACCACAGCCGTCGTGGCCTTCTTAAGATGGTTGGTCACAGACGTAACCTTCTTAACTACCTTGCAAACAACGACATCGAGCGTTACCGTGCAATCGTAGAAAAGCTTGGCTTAAGAAAATAATAGGCAAATTACCTTGGCTACCCCTCAAAGGTAGCCAAGGTTTTGTTACCTATTAGTATGCGTGAAGAGATAGCAGTTAACTAAAATTCAAATGTTGACGGGAACTGTGCATTTTGAACCAATCCCTCAGTCACCGTGCGGTGACAGCTCCCTTTGCACAAAGGAGCCTTGGCTTTTAGTTAAATGCTATGTCCCTCACGCACAAATTCACTCGGGGGTAACTCCCCAAAGACTAAAACGGAGGAAAACAAAAAAATGACAAAAATGTTCACAGAAAAGGTTTTTAACAACTATAAGACCTATGAATACGAGCTTGCAGGACGTAAGCTTGTTATCGAGAGCGGCAAAATGGCCGGCCTTGCAAACGGTAGCGTATTGGTACGCTACGGCGAAACAGTTATCCTCGCTTGCGCAACAGCTTCAGCTGCACCACGCGACGGCATCGACTTCTTGCCACTTTCAGTAGACTACGAAGAAAGAATGTACTCAGTTGGTAGAATCCCAGGCGGTTACTTGAAGCGCGAGGGTAAGCCAAGTGAAAAGGCGGTTTTAACCTCACGTGTTATCGACCGTCCTATCCGTCCTTTGTTCCCTAAGGATTTAAGAAACGACGTTAACCTTTCACTCACTGTTCTTTCAGTTGACCCTGACTGCTCACCTGAAATTGCAGCTATGCTTGGTGCTTCAATTGCACTTTCAATCTCTGACATTCCGTGGAATGGCCCTATCGGCGGTCTTTTCATCGGTATGGTTGACGGAAAGATCGTAATCAACCCAACACTCGAGGAAAGAAAGGTTAGCACACTTGAGCTTACAGTTGCTGCTTCTGAGAAGAAGGTTGTTATGATTGAGGCAGGCGCGAAGGAAATTTCCGACGACGATATGTTCAACGCTATTATGCTTGCTCACGAGGAAATCAAGAAGCTTATCAAGTTTATCAACGGTATTGTTGATGAAATCGGCAAGCCAAAGTTCTCATATCCTTCATGCGAGCTTGACCACGATATGTTCGACGAAATCTTCGCTTACTGCGAGGAGCGCGTAATGGAAGCACTTGACACAGATGACAAGACAGTTCGTGATGCTAAGATGCAACCAATTATCGAGGACATTGTTGCTAACTTTGAAGAAAAGTACGAAAACATCAAGACAATCATCGGCGAGCTTATCTATAAGATTCAAAAGAAGATTGTACGTAGATGGCTCCTTAACGACAAGAAGCGTGTTGACGGCCGTGGTATGAACGATATTCGTCCGCTCACCGCTGAGGTTGGTATGTTCAAGAGAGTTCACGCTAGCGGTATGTTCACACGTGGACAAACTCAGGTTATGACCCTTGCAACACTCGGTCCTATCTCTGACTGCCAAATGCTTGACGGCATCGACGAGGAAACCGAAAAGAGATATATGCACCACTACAATATGCCCGGCTACTCAACAGGTGAGGCAAAGGCATCAAGAACTCCCGGCAGACGTGAGATCGGTCACGGTGCTTTGGCTGAGCGTTCACTCGTTCCAGTTCTTCCTTCAGTTGAAGAATTCCCATATGCAATCCGTCTTGTTTCAGAGGTTATCTCCTCTAACGGTTCAACATCTCAGGCATCAGTTTGCGGCTCTACTCTTGCGCTTATGGACGCAGGTGTTCCTATCAAGGCACCTGTTGCAGGTATTTCCTGCGGTCTTATCACTGCAGAGGACGGCTCTTGGGATACAATGATCGACATTCAAGGTCTTGAGGACTTCTATGGCGATATGGACTTTAAGGTTGCAGGTACACACAAGGGTATTACATCTATTCAAATGGACTTGAAGATTGACGGCTTGACACCTGAAATCATTAAGCGCGCATTTGAGCAAACACACGCAGGTCGTGACCAAATCATCGACGAGGTTATCTTGAAGGCAATCCCTGCTCCACGTAGTGAGGTTTCAGAATTTGCTCCTAAGATGATTTCAATGAAGATTAAGCCGGAAAAGATCCGTGAGGTTATCGGTTCAGGCGGTAAGGTTATCCAAAAGATCGTTGCTGACACAGGCGCTAAGATTGACATTGAGGACGACGGAAGCGTATTCATTTCCGCAGTTGACAAGAATGCAATCGAGGCAGCACGCGAAATCATCGCAGGCATCGTATTCGAGCCAGAGGTTGGCGCAATTTACAATGCAAAGGTTACAAGAATCATTCCTATCGGCGCATTCGTTGAGTATGCTCCAGGCAGAGAAGGTCTCGTTCACATCTCCAAGCTTGCAAAGGAAAGAACCGAAAAGGTTGAGGACGTTTGCAAGGAAGGCGACGAGTTCCCTGTTAAGTTCCTCGGAATTGACGAAAAGGGCCGTGCAAACCTTTCAAGAAAAGACGCGCTTTAATCCGCTTGTGTAAAAACGCTACATTATTAATAATTAAGAGATCGCTTCAGCGGTCTCTTTTTTTGTGCTTTTGGAAGCTCCGATTTAGCAAAGAGTAATATTGCCAAAAACATCATTTTTTACACGTACTTTTTTCGCCATTTTACGCGCCCACATTTCCATATCTTTACATATTTGTATAATTTTTACAATTTACGGCGTAAATTTTCGTAAATATTGACGAGGAAGTTTTTGTTGAAATAATTGGTAAAATATGGTAAAATTAAATCACAATTTACAATATTTGGAAAAAGAGGTAAGAAAATGGAATTAAATGCTAAAATTTTAGTGGCTGACGAAAATGCAAGCTCAAGACATGCAACGAGGGAGGCGTTACTTCGCCGCGGATATCAAATGGTTGACGAAGCGCAAAATGGCGAGGAGGCGTTAATTAAGATTAACAGAAATCACCCCGACATAGTTATTTGCGACATTTGGCTTTCCAAGCTTGACGGAATTGGGCTTTTGCGCAACTGCAAGGGAATAAACTTTGCGCCCGACAAGGAGCCGTCCTTTATTATGGCATCCTTAGTTTCAAGTCAGAGTGTTTTTGTCGATGCAACGCGTGCAGGCGCATCGGTTTGTTTAATGAAGCCGTTTGACATAAAAAGCTTGTACGAGCATATAGACACTATTCAGCGTCAAAGAATTGAAACAGCTCCATCGGGCAAGATGTCAAGCGAGGACATTGAAACACAGGTGACTAAGATTATTCACCAAATCGGTGTGCCTGCGCATATAAAGGGGTATCAATACCTGCGTACGGCAATTCTTATGACAATTTCGGATAACGAGATTATAAACTCTGTGACGAAAATTCTATACCCGTCCGTTGCAAAGAAATACTCTACCACAACCTCACGTGTTGAGCGCGCGATTCGCCACGCTATCGAGGTTGCTTGGGACAGAGGTGACGTTGACACACTCAACTCATATTTCGGCTATACAATTCAAAACAACCGCGGCAAGCCGACTAACAGTGAATTTATCGCTATGATTGCCGACAATATGCGTCTCAAATACAAAATAATGAGATAATACATATATTATATATGTGCATATGTTGATATATTCATATAAAAAAGAGCGTTTCAGCGCTCTTTTTTATATACAATTTGTAGATTTTGATGCAATTTTGCAAAAAAGGCGTCGAGGTTGGGGGTGCGGCTCGTGTGGTGGCGAGATTGTAAAAGCGCGCATTTTGTGGTGGTGAGTGTTTTAAGTTAGTCAAACGTAGTTTCTACTATTTTGTCGCAGCACGGGGGAGAATAGCGCCACGAGGAAATATGCTTTACCTTGCTTGTGTCAATTTTGTAATGCTTTTTAGTGTCAAGCGGTGGCAAGGTGTCATAGGTGTCGATTATGACAAGCTTGATTTTCATTTTTTCGGGGATTATGCTTTTTATGTAAACTGCGCAGCTTTGTCCCACGCAAACGCCTTCCTTTAATTCGGCAAGGCCTGCAAGGTTTGGCGTTAGCTCAACGAAGATGCCGTAGCTTTCAACACTTCTTACAATGCCAAAAACCGTCTGTCCCGATGCATATTCGCTTGCATTTTCCTCCCAAGTGCCAAAAAGCTCCTTTGTGGAAACGTAAATTCTGCCCGTTTCGTAATCTATGCTTTTAACTATTACGTTTAATTCCTCGCGCTCGGGAAATCTTTCCCTTGGGGTCGATATGCGCGATACGGAAACACAGTCAATGCTAAGGAGCGAGGGAATGCCACAGCCGATATCAAGGAAGGCACCAAAATTTTCAAAATGTGTGATTTTGGCAGGAATTACATCACCCGGGATAAGATCCATTAAGTAATTTTCCATACACTCCCTTTGTGCCTCGCGCCTTGATAAAATGGCTTTTGTTTTGCCGTTTTGGTTTTCAATTTGCATCACCTTAAATGCAACCGATTTGCCTACACGCGTTATTATTGCTATGTCCTTTATCTCGTCACAAAGTAGACATTCCTCTCTTTCAATTATGCCCTCAACACCGTATAGGTCAACGTAGAGCCGCATTGAATTTGAATCACACTTGGTCACAATGCCCTCAAGGATTTTGCCCTCTGCCCTTGCGCGCTCAAGTCCGCTTAGTGTGGAGATATATTCCCTATTTTCGGACGTGGAAATCAAGCTGCCCTCGGGCAAATATTTATTTAACATTGGTTATTTTCCTTTCAAATTTTGTTTTTTGCTTTTTCCTTTTCATACTGAAAAGATATGATACTGCTTTTCTTATTGTGTCAAAAATCACCACGCTGAAGGCGCACGCGAAAATGCTAAGTAAATCGCCTGCGTGAAGCGGTGAGGTCCTTAATGCTTCGCCACCGAAATAAATAAAGATTATTTGGACTAAAACTATAAGAACCATAATGAGTGCAAAGAATTTGTTTTTCAAAAGCCCTGAAAAGATGTTTACGTGATTTGTGCGAGAAATGAAGCAAACGAAAACGGCAAGAAAAACAAAAAGCGCAAAGAATGAGGAAAGGACGTATCTTTCGTTCCCCTTGGAAAGAAGCATAGCGCCCGAGTGGCTTTTTAAGAACCACACACATAAGGCAAGAATATACAAGGTGACGGCGGCGATTTGCTTTATCATTGCGCGGCTTAAAATTTGCTCGCTTCGCTTTTTTGGTTTCCTTTTCATATATGCTTGAAGCGGCGGCTCCGAGGCGAAGGCAAGCGCGCCTAAGGTATCCATGATTATATTGAGCCAAAGCATTTGAGTAACGGTGACAGGTGTTGCAATTCCAATAAACGGGCCTATTAAGGAAATACCGACGGCGGAAAAATTCATAATAAGCTGAAAAACAATGAATTTGCGAATGGATTCAAATATGGTTCTTCCGTAAAGCACCGCCTTGACAATTGATGCAAAATTATTGTCCTTTATCACTATATCGGCAGACTCCTTGGCAACCTCGGTGCCGCTTCCCATTGCAAAGCCAACGTCGGCGGTTTTTAAAGACGAGGCATCGTTTACCCCGTCACCTGTCATTCCAACGGTGTAGCCCGCATTTTGTGCAACGCTTACAAGGCGATATTTGTCACTTGGCAAGGCACGGGCAACAACCGCTAAGTTAGGGAGAGCTTTTGCAACCTCGTCATCCGTCATTTTAGATAGGTCACTTGATTCCAAAACGAGATTACGTGCGCTCATTGGCGAGATAATTCCGCACTCCTTGGCAACGCTGCCTGCGGTCAGCTTGCCGTCCCCTGTTATCATAACGACGCCAACGCCTGCCCCTTGCACGTCTCTTATTGCCCCGCGTGTTTCCTTTCTTAGCTTATCGCGCAAGCAAACGAAGCACAAAAAGGTCATTTTCTCGGGGGAAGTGTCTGTATTTTGAGTTTTAATGCCTATGGCAATTACGCGGCTTCCCGTTTTGGCGTGCGATTCATATTCCTCGTAAAGGGCGCGGATTTTCTCCCCGTTTAGCGGTGCTTCCTCACCGCATTCGTCAAGAAAACACGTTGAGCCGGCAATGATTTTTTCGGGCGCGCCTTTGAAAATTGACACCTTGCCAAAATCCGAGACAAGTGTAACACAGCTATACTTTTTCGTGCTGTCAAAGGGAATTTTGCTTATAACCTTGCATTTTGGCTTATAAAACGAGGCGTACTCAAGAAGTGCCCGTTCCGTTGAGTCCGTAGTTACAATTCGCGCGCCTTCCTTTGCGGCATTTGTGCAGAAATACGCACACAGGGTCAGGTATTCTTTAAATTTTGGCTTTGATTTTATCTCTTGCACGCTAAGTGATTTTCCGTTTGATAAAATCTCCTTGACCTTTAATTTTCCCTCAGTGAGTGTGCCCGTTTTGTCAGTAAACAGTAAATCAACGTTGCCTGAGGTTTCAATTCCGACAAGCTTTTTAACAAGCACGTTGTCCTTTGCCATTTTCTTCATATTTGATGAAAGCACAACGGTAATCATCATAGGAAGTCCCTCTGGTACGGCAACAACCGTTACCGAAACGGCAAGGGTGAGTGCATTTATCAGATGCGAAATTAAAAACTTCACGTCGGTGATTTTTGATAAAATTTCGCTTGGACTAAACGAGGAATCAATTATAAATGAGTTAAACAGGTACGATACCCCAATTAATGCGGCACAGACGTAGCCCAAGTGGCTTATCGTCTTTGCAAGGCGTGCAAGACGCGTTTTTAAGGGGCTTGGTCTTGTGTCGTTTGAGAGCGCACCCGCCTCTCCGCCAAGATACGTATTTTCGCCAACTGAGGTAACGAGCGCTTCACCATAGCCGTGCGTTACCGTCGCACCCGAATACAAAACGCTTTCTCTTTTATGCGCCCGGCTTTCAAGGTGTAGCTTTTTCTTTGTTTGAGGCGCACCTTGTGCTTTTTCCCCAACGTCTGACTTTGTCAAGATATCAAAAATTTCCGCTTGTATTTTGCACGCTTCCTTTATATTTATCGGGCTTTTTTGCACCTCAACGCTCTCACCCGTCAAAGCGGACTCATCAGCTGAAACATCGCCTGAAATAAGAAGCGCATCGGCGGAAATTTTGCACCCTGCCTCCAAAATCAAAACGTCGCCAACGACAACGTCTTTCGGTGGAATTTCAACCACTCCCCCGTCTCTTTTTACAAAAACGGTATCGCCCTCGCCCGTTGAGCGAAGCTTTTCAAATGCATTTTCGCCACTGTACTCCGAGGCGGTTGAAACCAAGGTTGAAGCTAAAATCGAAAGCGCAATTCCTATTGTTTCAAGGTAATTGATTTTCGGCAAGGAAATGACCGTGCTTATAAAAAGCGCGGCTATTAAAATTTTCACTATCGGGTCGTTTAGGTTTCTTAAAAAGTATCCAAAAAAGCTCTTTTTCTTTCGTCTTGCAAGCTCGTTTCTGCCGAAAACGCTTCTTGATTTTTCCACGTTTTCCTTTGATATATTTTTTATTTCGTCGTTCATTTTTCGTTCCTTTCCCGTTTTTAATAAATACTATTCATATTTATTTTATTTATGACACCGCGGTGATTTTTTGACGTTTTACACACAGAAATTGTAAAATTATACCTTGTATTTTTTCGCCCAAGACACTTGACATCACCTTGTTTTCGTTATATAATAAAATAGAGATTATGCAAAGGAGGATTTACAAATGATTAACAACGAGCACGACGTGCAAAATGAACCGACCGTTACCTTTGAGGACACAAACAAAAGCTACAAGCAAAAGAGCGGCGGTGGATTTCCAACGGGCGCTAAGGTTGCATTAACCATTATTGCATTTGCACTTATCATTTCTATCATCTTTGCGGTTTGTCTGCTTGCCTTTATCGGCGTTTGCGGATTTGTTGCAATTCTTTGCGGCATTGCCTTTATCGGCGGTGCGGCTTTGGGAATTTATCTCTACATCGAATACGAAAACGGAAACATCGATATTCCGTGGCTTGACAGAAGCTTAGCATAAAATGAAATTAAAATGAGCCGCATAATGACGGCTCATTTTTTTGTTGATTTTTTGATTTAATTAGTTTATAATTAAATTAGAACTAAAAGGAGGTTTTTATGAACGAGAATATTTTAAGTGAAGAAACCGTAAATAACCCACCATCGCCCGTCTTCGAGGACACAACGCCCGAGGCACAGTATCTAAGAAAGCGCAAAAAGCCAATGCCGACAGGAGCAAAGGTTGCTTTAATTGTTGTTTCAATTGTCCTTCTTTTTGCAATACTCGGTGCTTTAGCTATCACCGCGGTGCTTAGCTTTTTCGGCGTTATTATCGCCTTGGTAGTTGTGCTTACAATGCCTGAAAACGACGGAACGTTTGAGTACGAGATATACGGAGATGAGATAGAAATTGTTGGCTTGGTAGACAAAAGCCACTCAGGCGAGGTGTTCATACCCGAATATATTGACGAAATGCCCGTTACCTCAATCGGTATGCTTGCTTTTTACGAATGCTATAACATTACCGAGGTTTATATTCCCGACACTGTAAAAACCATTGACTACGGCGCTTTCGAGGACTGCCGTATGCTACAGCACGTTTCGCTTGGCAGCTCGGTTGAGCGAATTTCCGACTATGCCTTTTGCAGATGCGAAAACCTTGAAAGCATTGTAATCCCCGACTCGGTAACGAGCATTGGATGCAGCGCTTTTGAATATTGCTACTCACTTAAGCGTGTGGAAATGGGCGCGTCGGTAAACGCCATTGAGGATTACGCCTTTGCAAGCTGCTACGCGCTTGAAACCGTTGTGCTTTCGCCGTCGCTTGAATATATTTGTGCTTTTGCATTTGGCGATTGCTACTCACTTAAGCAAATTACAATACCGTATAGCGTTAATTTCATCGGCAGAGGTGCTTTCTTCCTTTGCGACCTTGATGCAGTTTATTTTGAAAACAAAAACGCCGATTGGTGTGTAAGCCCATATTACGACGAAGACAAGGACAAGGGCGACGTGTATCTTACCTCAGATGATTTGTCACCCGAAAATGCATCTTGGTTTTTGTCAAATCAGTATTCGGATCACGAATGGTATTGCAATTATCAAATAGAAGAATAACAAAAAAGCACCTCGACCGAGGTGCTTTTTCTCTTATTAAAGTGCGTTTAATGCATCTATAATGCCTGCTTTTTGCGCTTCGTACTTAGCAAGCTTTTCCTTTTCGCCGTTTACTACCTTTTCGGGTGCTTTTGCGGTGAATTCAGGGTTAGAAAGCTTCTTTACAAGACGTTCAATTTCCACGTTTACCTTGGCAAGGTCGCCGTTTAGACGCGCCTTTTCCTTTTCGGTGTCAATCATTTCCGCCATTGGGATATAGATTGTTGCGGCGTGGGTGATAATTTGAACTGCACCCTCGCTGTCGTATTCATTTACGAACTCAACCTCGGAAGCGCTTGCAAGCTTCTCAAAGAATTGTGCGGTTGATGCATTAAATGAATCGCTATACTTGCTTGCAATGAACACCTTTGCTTTTCTTGACGGTGGCACGTTCATTTCATTTCTGCGCGCACGGATTTGACGGATTGCATCGATTACGCGCTCCATTTTTTCCTCATCAGCTGAGAAATCATACTTGCTGCTTGCTTCGGGATATGTGGAAATCATAATGCTTTCCTTGCTTTCAAAATGTGGCAAGGACTGATAAATCTCCTCTGTGATAAACGGCATAAATGGGTGAAGGAGCTTTAAGATTGACTCAAGCACGTAAACAATAACGTTTTGAGAAACCTTGTTTTGTGCGCTTTCCTTGTTTGAAAGCGTTGTCTTTGAAAGCTCAATATACCAATCGCAGAATACGTCCCAAATAAAGTCGTAAATTTCGCCAAGAGCAATTCCAAGCTCGTAGGAATCGAGTGATGCGCGAACTCTTGCGATAAGCTTGTTTAAGCGTGAAAGCACCCATTTGTCTTGGAGTGCAAGCTCGTCTTCATTTGGCATTTCAACCTTTTCAATATCAAGGTTCATCATAACGAAGCGTGCCGCGTTCCAAAGCTTGTTTGCAAAGTTACGTGCGCTTTCAATCTTTTCATCAGAGAAACGCATATCGTTTCCTGGGGAGTTGCCGCTTGCAAGAGCGAAGCGGAGTGCGTCTGCGCCGTACTTTTCGATTATGAGAAGTGGGTCAATGCCGTTGCCAAGAGATTTTGACATCTTTCTGCCGAGTGCATCACGCACAAGGCCGTGAATAAGCACGGTGTCAAACGGCTTCTCTTTCATATATTCAAGGCCGCTAAAGATCATACGGGACACCCAGAAGGTGATAATATCGTAGCCCGTAACAAGAGTTTGTGTTGGGTAGAAATATTCAAGATCCTCTGTCTTATTTGGCCAACCAAGGGTAGAAAATGGCCAAAGGGCTGAACTAAACCAAGTGTCAAGAGTGTCAGGGTCTTGGCGCATTACCTTGCCGCACTTAGGGCAAACTGCGCTTTCGTCCTTGGTTACTACAATTTCGTCGCAATCGTCACAGTAGAATGCAGGAATTCTGTGTCCCCACCAAAGCTGACGTGAGATACACCAGTCGCGGATGTTTTCCATCCAATAGAAGTAGTTCTTTTCAAAGCGCTCAGGCACGAATTTGATGTCCTTTTCGCGAACCGCTTTGATTGCGGGCTTTGCAAGCTCCTCCATTTTAACGAACCATTGGAGTGATACGCGTGGCTCAACGGTAGTGCCGCAGCGGTAGCAGGTGCCAACGTTGTGTGAGTAGTCCTCTACCTTAATAAGGTAGCCCTGCTCCTTTAGGTCGGCAACTATTGCTTTTCTTGCCTCGTATCTATCCATACCTGCATATTTGGGGTAATCCTCGGTGATTTTAGCATCGGGGGTCATAATGTTGATTATAGGAAGGTTATGACGCTTACCAACCTCAAAGTCGTTAGGGTCGTGTGCAGGGGTGATTTTAACAACGCCCGTACCGAAGTCCATTTCAACGTAGTCATCGGCTACAACGGGAATTTCACGGCCTACGAGCGGAATTACAAGAGTTTTGCCTATCAAATCCTTATAGCGCTCGTCATTTGGGTTTACAGCAACGGCAGTATCGCCGAGCATTGTTTCGGGACGGGTTGTAGCGAACTGAAGATAGCCGCTGCCGTCCTTGAATGGGTATTTAATGTGCCAAAAATGTCCTGCTTGGTCTTCATACTCAACCTCTGCATCGGAAATTGAGGTCAAGCAGTGTGGGCACCAGTTGATAATTCTTTCTCCACGGTAAATAAGACCCTTGTTGTAAAGGCGCACGAATACCTCTTTAACCGCCTCTGAGCAGCCCTCGTCAAGTGTAAAGCGCTCACGTGACCAGTCACAGGAGGAGCCGAGCTTTTTAAGCTGAGAAATAATACGTCCGCCGTATTGCTCCTTCCAAGCCCAAGCGCGCTCAAGGAAGCCCTCTCTGCCGATATCGTCCTTTGAAATACCTTCCTTGCGCATTGCTTCAACAATCTTTGCCTCTGTTGCAATTGACGCGTGGTCGGTGCCGGGGAGCCAAAGTGTGCAGAAGCCGCTCATACGCTTGTAGCGGATTAAAATATCCTGCAAGGTATTGTCAAGGGCGTGTCCCATATGGAGCTGACCCGTGATGTTCGGCGGTGGAATAACAATTGTGTAGCTTGGCTTTGTTTTGTCAATTATCGGTGTGAAATATTTATTGTCGCACCAATTCTTGTAAATTCTCTCCTCGAATTCCGAGGGAGCGTAGGTTTTTGCTAATTCTTTCATATTTTCTCCTTTTTCGGGACGTCGAAGGCGCCGTCCCCTACATTAATTACCCTAAATTCTCTTGTCTTTTTCTTTCATTTTTGCGGGACGTCGAAGACGCCGTCCCCTACATTAATTACCCTGAATTCTCTTGTCTTTTTCTTCTTTCATTTTTTGCGGGACGTCGAAGGCGCCGTCCCCTACTGGCAGTGACGCTCGTCCCTGCAAATAAAAAAGCCCGATGTGACAAGTCACATCAGGACGCATAAAGCGCGGTACCACCTGAATTTGCACCGTTTGGCGCACACTCAAAATCCGTAACGGGGACTGCCGTTGACAGCTACACAGCATACGCCTTCACCGCCACCACTCAAAAGCTACCTTCATAGCGCCCTCAACCGTTTTGCACCAACCAACGGCTCTCTTAATGCAGGGTAAGCTACTACTCCTCTTTGTCATTGTGTTTCTTTCGCGTATATTGTAACATATAATATTTTAATTGTCAAGCGTAATTTTATATTAAAAAGCACCGACGCTTTTACAGGTCGGTGCTTTGATTTTATGCTTTTTTTCTTTTCGGTGGCTTGTTAAGCTTTATCTTATTTACCAAAAGTCCTATAAGGAAGAAAACGAAGGCGCCGACGCTCATTGCAAAGAGGTAAAGCACCATGTTTACAAGCCAATTCGTTTTCGCCTCTATGGATTTGAAAACGGCAAGCGGAGTTGAGTGATACGGGCTTATGTAGAACATTTTTATATCGTGCATTCGCATTTCGGTATTTATCCATTCCGCAATTGAAGCAAGGAAAAGTAGGATTGCAAACGCCATAACGAAGTCACTGAGCTTTTTGCCGGCCCTGCCGCTTGCAATAATATAAAAGCCGATAAAAACAAGCAGGATGTGCCAAACAAAGGCGTGGAGCGTGAGCGTTACGTATTCGTGAGAGAGGCCGCTTGGCTCAAAGAGTGCAATAAAGCCGCCGAGGAGATTGTAGGAAGCAAGGAAGGTATAAATCCACTCACTCACCCTTTGGTTTTTTACAAACGGAACGATTAAGCAAAGGTACATCGGCACAGAGCAAAGCTGGAACGGGAAAATCCACCATTGGTAGTTTCCTTCGCCGATATAAAATGTATAGAAAAGCTGCTTATAAATTTCGCATACTGCCAAAAAGGCACCGCACGAAAAAATGATTATTTTGTTTGCCCTATCGCTTGTTCGGCGAAGCAAAAACGCGAAAAGAACACACAGTGCAAGTCCGCCAAACAAAAATATCAGATGGAACGCGCCATACGCCTTTGGCTTTTCCATGCCCCAAGCGGTAAGCTTCATAAGCTCGTACATAAGATTTCCTCCTTTATGTGCGAATTTTGTCGTTTTACAAGTGAATTATAGCACTGTGCCGACTAATAGTCAAGTGCTTAGTTTAATTTAGCATTATCCCATTTCCCTTCGCTATTGACTTATTTACTCAAAAATGGTAAAATATTTATATATTTTATCTAAGGAGAAACAATATGCCGGGATATGCAAATTTCAAGACACTTTACACCGAAGAATATAACTGCTTAAGGGACGAGGGCTACGACGTTGACGCGTGCGTACAGCCAAGCCCCGACGCCGAGGGCTTTTTGCCGTTTCCAAACGAATGTGATTCATACAGTGAGGGCGACGACAAGGAGTTTTGGAAGCGCGCTTACTACAATTTAATTAAGGTTAGAGAAACACCGTTAAAAGCCGACTACCCTTATGACGAGCCGAATGATTTTGAGGAAATAATGGCGCGTGCGGGTGATGCCCCCGTGCTTGAGCCGCTCTCAGACGAGGAGTATGGCAGCCGCTTAAACGGTGCGTTTTACGGCAGATGTGCCGCGGTTATTCTTGGTAAGCCGCTCGAGATGGGAATGAACCGACTTGAGATAAAGGAATATCTTGAAAGCGTTGACGAATATCCGCTTAACGACTTTGTTTCTTCATATTCCGAGAAGCTTGACAAGCGTCTGCGCGGTGACTGCATTTATTCAACTAAGAGTAACGTGCAGTTTGCACAGTCCGACGACGATATTAACTACACGCTTCTTGCGCTCCGCTTGGCGGAAACGCATCCAAGCGGCTTTAAGCGCGCAGACGTTGGTTGGAACTGGCTTGAAAACATTGCTTACCATTGGTGCTGGTGCGCCTCTCGCCAGGCATATTTCAATATGGTTTCGCTTGACGACACGAAGGACGTGGATGCGCAAATTGCTGAAATTCCATACAAGCTCAACCCTTGGCGCGAGTGTATTGACGGTCAAATTCGCACCGATTTTTGGGGATATATTCATCCGTCTGACATCAAGGCGGCGGCGCACGATGCACACCGTGACTGCGCATTCAGCTTAACCAAAAACGGAATTTACGGCGGCATGTTTGTTGCCGGTGCAATTGCAGGCGCGATGTCAAAAAACACAAGCGTTGACACTATTATAAAATCGGGTCTTGCCGCAATTCCAAAGAAATCACGTCTATACGAAACGGTAACGCTTGTTTCTGCGTGGTGGGATGAGAGCCACGATTGGATTGCCGTTTGTGACAAAATTTACGAAAAATACGGTCATCTTCCGTTTGCGGCTACGCTTAACAATATGGCAATGGTAACCCTTGGCATTTTGGCAGGCGAGCTTGACTACACAAAAAGCATAACTATCGCGACAATGTGCGGAATAGACACGGACTGCAATTCGGGCACGGTTGGATCAATTATCGGCGCGGCGGTTGGAATTGAAAACGTGCCTGCGCGTTGGTACGAACCGCTTAACGACACGATAAAGAGCACGGTTGCCGCATTTGGCGACGTGAAAATCTCCGAGGTGATAAGACGAATTAAATCACAAAAAAACAGAGGTTATCACGCGTAATGAGCTACACAAAAATCGCAAGGGCGTGCCCTTACGAGGGTGCACCTAAAATAAACTGCGCGTCAATTTTAGGCGCGTCGCCGAAAAAGCCGATAATATTCAGAATTCCTGTGGTGGGCAAGCGCCCTATGAAATACTCGGTGCGAAATTTGCCGAGCACGCTAACGCTTAAGGAAAATATAATCACGGGTACGGTTGAAGCTGATGGCGAATATAAAATCACTATCGTTTGCGAAAACGAGCTTGGCAAGGCGGAAAAGGAAATAACGCTTGAAATTAAAGAAGGTGGAGTTTTGCTGACGCCTCTGCTCGGCTTTACAAGCTGGAATGCTTTTTCACATCACGTTAAGCAACAGGACATTGAACGGGTGGCTCAGCGCTTTGTTGATTTGGGTCTTTGTGAATACGGCTACTCATACATAAACACGGACTCGGGCTGGCAGGGTGAATATGGCGGTGAGTTTGATGCGGTCATGCCAAACGCAAAGTTCCCCGATATGAAAAAAATGACGGATTTTATCCACTCCCTCGGCTTAAAATGCGGAATTTACTCAACTCCTATGCTCACGGCGTGGGGTTGCCCCGATGAGCTTAAATCAATTCCGGGATGCTCTGTCGGTGAGCCCGATCACCGCTTTGCTTCGACAAACGGAGGCATTGGCGTAATCCACAAGGAGAAAAACAACGCGCGTCAATGGGAATCGTGGGGCTTTGACTACTTAAAATACGATTGGGCGCCGACAGACCCTGTAAACGCGGAGCTAATGCGAGTGGAGCTATCAAAGCTAAGTCGCGATTTTGGATTTTGTGTTACGGTAAATGCGCTAAAGGAATACGTTGAGTATTGGTCGCGCTACTGCAATTCATATAGATGTAACGCCGATACGCTTGCAAACTACCCTAACCTTTTGGCGGTTTATAATTCCTATGAACCGTTTTCAAGGCATCTAAACAAGGGACACTTTTTCGACCTTGATATGCTTGATTTCGGTCAGTGCGGCTTGTGGGTGCTTCACAACGTCTTGACCGAGGATGAGAAAATAATGCAATACTCTATTCGTGCGTTTTTAAGCTCGCCTATTCAGATAAGCTCCAAGCTTGAAAGCCCGAGCGATTTTGAGCTTGCTATATACTCAAACGAGGAAATTATTGCAATAAACCAAGACACCAAATACTACCGTCCTGTGCCGATTTTGAGTGTGAATAATGAAAAAACACGCCTAGACGTGTACGAAAAGGTGCTTGAAGATGGCAAAATTGCCTATATGATGCTCAATTTGGGCGAGAGCGAAATTGAGCTTTCCTTAAGTAATGACGAGCTTGACACCATCCGCGACGCATGGGCGAAGGAAAATATCGCGCTTAGCGGCAGCGTAAAAATCAAAATGATGCCGCACACGGTAAGAATTTTCACATCAAGCGATAAAATAGGCGTGGAATTAAAGTAAAAACGAATAACCAAATAAAAGAGAGAGCTCACGATTTTTACAATAAGCTCTCTTTTTTATACGAGTTTTTAGAAACAAAATAAAATATATAAATTTTTTTCAAAAAACTATTGCAAAATAAAAAAACCTGTGTTATAATACATAAGCATTTGACAAACGGCCCGTTGGTCAAGCGGCTAAGACACGGCCCTCTCAAGGCTGAAACATGGGTTCGATTCCCGTACGGGTCACCAAAACAAAAAGACAGGTTTAATACCTGTCTTTTTTGTTTTCTTTTGGTGACTCCGTACGCTCAACGACCCACCTCCAAAATGCCGCGCATTTTGGATTGGGTTCGCATTTTCGACCAAAGTCAGCGAGTAGCTTGCTGACTCGGGACTGGGCGAAAATAGCTCCGTAGGAGCCTTCCCGCTCGCTTTTGCTCGCAAAAGTACGGGGCACTCTAATTTTTTCAAGCGTAGCGAGGTGCTTGTATACATATAAGCACCTCGCCTAAGTGTCAATCACATTTTAAAGTAGATTTTTAAAGGGTTATGAGGACACCAAAAATTTAATGTTTTTGAGGCCTTAGGCAAAGAAAAAAGCCATACAGTTTTTTAAAAACCATATGGCTCAATTTCTATTTTTTAAATTGAATATTTGGAAGAATAATTGCGCTTTCTTCTGTGTCATTTTCGCCTTTCCAAGCTACTATAAATCTAACATTTGCGCTTGATATTGCATATCCCTTTAATGACAAAGAATCTATCATTTCCATACACTTTTTTGAGCATTTAGCAATAGCTTTTTCTTTACCATCTATAATTCCATGCAAAAATCCGTTTTTATACGTTAGCGAAGCTCCGCTTCTCATATCCAAAATGCTGCTTTTTTTATCCTTAAAAAAGTCCAATACAACATCTTTATATGATAATTGTAGCATTATCTCATCTGGCTCGGAATAATTACCATTATCTACAGAATAGTCTATTCCAAGATTTTTGAATTTATCAAAGAAATCCCCACTATAATGTACATATAGTTTCTTTTTGGCACGAGTGATTGCGACATACATCGCCCTTTTAGCTTTGTCATCATTAAATACGCCATTATTTGATAATATGTAAACATTATCAAATTCTCTTCCTTTAGCCTTGTGCATTGTAGAGACAATAATATGATTGTTTCCTTCTTCTAAGAAATCTTCATATTTAGATTCTCTTAAAAATTCTTCAAAATCAGTATGATATTTATTTCTATTGACACTTTCAAAGGTTTCAACTATATTGCTCACGATAGGATAGCACACACTGTTTTTATACGCATTCATCAATATTCTTTTCGCAGTATTCCATGTTTCATTTGATATTATTGGCGTTTTGCTATCTCTATCAATCAATTTGAGAAAATATCTTATCTCCGCTAAATTATACAAACTAAAATCGTCATTGCTTTGTATTAGTTTTGCTTGCATTCCTTTTTTAGAAAGCAATCCTGTTATTCTCAAAGCTTCTTCGTTGGTCGTAGTTAAAACACACGTTTTTTCACCGTTATACTGCTGTATCAATTGCTCAACTAGTGGTATTTCTAAGTTTTTACAAAAATATTTTCTCAAACCCACAATTCCCTCTTCTGTTTGAACAGATTCAATAGGCGAAACTTTCATTCGTGAATTAATTGTTTTTACAAAAGCATTTGAAAACTCAACGATTTTTATTTGGCTTCGATAATTTTGAAGCATTTCATATTGCTTGCCATCAGCAGTCATAAGAGACTTAAAATATTTAGAATCAGAACCTCTAAATTCATAAATATTTTGGTCATCATCTCCTACAGCTATAACTCTCATATCCTCATTTCTCTTCATCAATGCTTCCACAAGAGCAAATTCGTGACAATCCATATCCTGTGCTTCATCTATTACTAACACGCTTTTTGTAATTCTACCAATTTCAACTTCGCCGCTCTCAATCATATCTGCAGCCTTTTGAACAATATCTTCGGAATCTTCAATGTTACCAATTTTCCCCAACAAGTCGAAGCAATATGAATGGAAAGTTTTAATTTCAATAAAATGTGCCGCATTTCCCATCAATTTAATTAATCTACCCTTAAATTCGGTTGCTGCCGCTCGTGAAAATGTAAGCATAAGCATTTGCTCATGTTTTACATCCTCCAATATCATGAGCGAAGCTAATTTATGAACCAAAACTTTCGTTTTTCCACTGCCAGGGCCTGCCAAAACAGCTATTCGTTTAGAAATATCATCAGTTACTATCTCATTTTGAATTTGCGACAGATCACCAAATAGCATTTCATATTTCTTAGGAGTTATGTTTCTGTTTATTTCACCGGCTCTTGTGCCTTTAAAATATTTTGCAATAAAATGCTTAAACTCTAATTGAAAATAGTCATTTACAAAGGTAAGTGCCTCATCATAATCCCTTACCATCATATTCGCATATTCACCAACTATGTGTATTTGCTGTATCTTGTGTTGATAATGCTCGTTAAGTTGTTTATAATCCTCGTTTTTATACTTGATTTTATTGTCAAGGATGATTCTTTGAATTTCCATACTGTTATACAACACAAGGAAGCCACCTTCAAGATTCATTGCTCCAATTTTTGATAAATATAGAAGTGCATCTTGTATATCGATAGATGTACATTTGTTGTCTGAAAACATACTTATTCTAGATTCATATGCGTTTTTTAACTCTAATAAAGAAAATTGAACAAGTATTTCTTCTTTATTATCATCTGCGTTGCTTTGGCATTTTTGATACAAATAGTCTACAACGAATTCGGCAATATCTATTCTTTTATTGATTTTTTCTAATATTTTTTCTTTTGAAATATTAGGAATGATAGCTGTTTTCTTTTCGGAATTATCAAGTTGTTTCTTTATTAATGACCTGATTGTCCAATAATACAGTACAGTTTTTATGTTTTTGACGGTAGAAGATTTAATGCCATCATTTAACGCTCCATCGTTAATTTCTTTCAAATTATAGCATAATTGCTCTTCATCAATTTGAGACAGAATATATCTTTCTAACTGAACAAATCTATTAAGTATATTAGCTGTTTTATTTTTACGTTCAACTCTCTTTATATACGCAGTTAAATCTTGATGGTCACTAAGCAATCCTTCTTCTCGCAACAAATTTATTGTTTCAACAACTTTCTCTTTTTCAAATCCCAACTTGTCTGCTATCCAATCAATTCGTGATTCTGCTTCGTCTTCACTTGCTGATCGATTTTTGCTTGATATTAAATAACTCAAAATTTTTCTGGCATTTAATTTTTGTGATTCGTCAAACCTGCTAGATTTTTCTATTATTTCCGAAGCTTCTATCATTGTTTTAGCTAAAATACTTGTTGCATAAACTTTAGGATATTTTTTTCCTCTCTTGATATATCCAGCCGATTCAAGTGCAGATATAGCCGTTTTCACTCTTGTTTCTATATCGCTAACACTATCATCCCAACCCGCTTCTCTGGCAATTTCTAAAGGAGAACGGCAAAAATACGGTTTTACTTTTGTTAATTCTTTTATAGCTTTCCATATTTGTTGAATTTCACCAATGCTTATTTTAGTTTGATTCAACAAAATAAAGTGTTTATCTAAGTCTGCATCACTAAATAAAACATAGCAATCTGCTTGAAGTTTATCATTTCTACCAGCTCTACCGGCTTCTTGAACATAGTTTTCTAGTGAATCAGATATATCATAGTGAACGACCAATTGTACATCATCTTTATCTACACCCATTCCAAAAGCAGATGTAGCAACCATTACCTGTGCTTCATTTTTAATAAATTTTTCTTGATTTTCTACCTTTTCGCTTCTTTCCATTTTGCCGTTATATGGCAACGCTAGATATCCATCATTGGTCAATTTTTCAGCAAGTTCTTTTGTCCTGCGTGTTCTAGACACAAAAACAATTGTAGGACAGTTTTTTGCTTTAATTAATTTTCTTAAAGCGATATATTTTTCATCTTCCGTTTCTTTATAAAGAACAGCATAATGCAAATTAGTTCTAGATGCACTCGTTGCAAAAAGTTCCAAATCAACATCAAGATTGTTTTTAAAATAGTCTTTTATATCGCTTATTACCTTTTGCTTTGCAGTAGCGGTAAAACATGAAATAGGTATTTTGTAATTTATCTTTTTCTTTCTTTGATATTCTTTTATAAAGTCTGCGATATATAAGTAATCTACTCTGAAATCTTGTCCCCAAGCAGAGAAACAGTGTGCCTCATCTATTACAAATCTTACAACATTGCGAGATAGTAGTAATTTTTCAATTGTGTTTGAGCGCAAAGATTCTGGAGATATATACAAAATCGTTGCGAGTCCACTTTCAACTCTTTTTATTGCTTCTTCTCGTTCTACCGGGCTTAACAATCCGTTTATTGTAACTGCATCGGCAATCCCCTTCTTAGCAAGACCATCAACTTGGTCTTTCATAAGAGATTGCAACGGAGATATTACCACAGTAAGCCCTCTGGCAGTTTCGCCCGCAATCAATGCTGGCAATTGAAATGTGATAGATTTTCCACCGCCTGTAGGAAAAATGGCTAACAATGATTTGCCTTTAATTGCAGCCTCTGCCGCTTTTTGTTGTAATGGTTCTCCATTGTATTGTCTAAAACTTGGATAACCAAAAATGCTATTTAATCTTTTCACTGCATCCAAATTTTGAGCACAATACACACAGTTTTCATCGTTGCAAGGTGTATTTCTCAATAATTTTAGTACATTTTCTATTCTTGGAAAATTTTTATATACCCATGCTGGTATAACATAGCTTCTTTCATTAGCCGAAATCAACGCTAATGCATATGCTAATTCAATAGGACTTTTTTCTATTAATAAATTAATATCTGCACTATTGCAAATTAAACCATTAAATTCTTTTTTTATGTCTGCGAGCAAATCATTTGATTTTTCACAATTTAAATATTTAAAAAAACCATAAAATTGTTCATATCTACACAAAAGTGAAAAATATATTTTTTGCAATCCAGTTGAAAGTCTATCAAATTTGTTTACTTCATCAAAGAACAAATCTTTTGCTTTTTTTGCATCATTCAAGGGATTGTTTAGGGAATCGGTATTTAATTTGTCATCTTTCATCAATGAATGATACGGCTTATATGGTGCTACTAACGGAGAAATAGCTAATGTATCAATTACAATATAATTTGGTGTTTTTATTAAATCACCAATATACTTTAAATCATGCTTAACTATGTTATGTCCACATATAAAATCGCTTCCGTTGACAAAGTCAGAAAATCCACCCTTTGATTTTGTGTGGATTGAATCATTATTTATTTTCACTGCACCCAAGTCAAGCACTTTTCCGTCTTGGCTTATTTCAGCATCAATAAAAACAATGCTTTTCATAAAAAGTCCTCGTTTGTCTTTTGCGTTTTTCTTTATTATATTATATTTTTCTGTTCTTTTCAATAGTTATTGCATAAAAATAGCCCCGACATAATATCGAGGCTTTGTATATATTATTCATTTTATCAAGCCTAATTTTTTCAATCTTGCTTGAATTCCTCCCGTTGTCCTTTTAAAAACTGAAGCAATTTCATCAATGCTTTTACCTTCTTTGAACGATTGTATTAAAATTTGGTCTTCTTCTTCGTTCCAAGATTTTCCTTGATTTTCAACCCCTTCTTTAGGTTCTTCAGAATACTCTATCACACCATTCAAATTATCAATTACGAATCGTTGAGCTTGTTCATCTAATAACAAAACAAAATATTCATAGCCATTTTGACTAATTCTCCTATCCAATGTAATTCCGATTTCTGTTCCCATACGGGTAGGTTTTCTTGTTTTTCTGTTGGTACTTGAATTATACTCTTCGCAAACCAACTGAACAGAAATCAACCACTTTATTATTCGATTAGCAGATAGCCCCTTCATAACGGTGGTATCTATTAGCTCGTTTATTTTACTCGCAAAATCCTGTATAGAAATAGGCTGCTTAACATATTCATATTTCAAAATTTGTTCCTGTGATATTAAAAAAGCTCTTTTCTTTATTTTTTTCTTCTTGCTGTTGTTTTCTTCCTTTTCTATGATGTTTGTCAAAACATCAGATATATACAAAAAGCAGCGGGACAATCTAACATTGTTTGTAACTTCGTTATCCGGTATTTGAGAATCGTCTATTGGATTTATTCCTCTAGCCAATTTTTCCATATACATCTTTGCTCTTTTTAATGTTTCTAGTTCTGTCATATGTAAAGCTCCCATGTTAACAAGAATTATTAAGTTTATTATATCACACATTAAGTAAAAATCCAAGACAATTCCAAGAATTTCAAAGCAAAAACTAAAGTCACTATTTTTTCAATGATGATATGCAATTCTTACAGAATTGATGATATACAATGCTTTGCATTGATTAGCACATCAAAGAGGTGCTTTTGTTTATGCAAATAACTCCGCAAGGAACCTTCCCACTTGATTTTGCTCGCAAAAGTGCGGGGGCACTCTAACTTTTCGGGATGTCGTGGGCGCCATCCCCTGCATTGTTTTGGGACGCATTGTATGCCTTGCCCCTTCTGCGTCGGAAGCTTGTTAGGCAAGGCACCTTCTCGTACGAATTTTCGTTAGCTCCTTGCTTTACAAAAATTTGCTTATTTACTCTCACTGAGTTGTGAAATTTAAGCCGCAGCTTACACTCCACTTAGAAGCATTTTAGAAATTACGCCCTGATAGATTAGTTGAGCACATTGACAAGAAATTTGGAATATGATACAATTATAGCTACACGAAACGTAGTGAGGAAACGAATATGAGAATTACCATTGGTGGAGATATTTCCATTAAAGACTCTAAAAAGCTGTTTGAGCAATGCAAAAGCATAGAACTGTTTAATGACATTATAGACTTGTTCAAATCATCTGACAGGGCAATTGTAAATTTGGAATGCGCTGTAACCGACAAGAATACTCCAATAAAGAAAATAGGCCCCAATCTAAAGGCGCCACTTAATACAGTCAAAGTACTTAAGGATATTGGGGTAACTGATTGTATACTTTCAAATAACCATATTTTTGATTTTGGCAAAGCAGGTGTTTTGGACACCCTAAACCAGCTTAATGGCTTTGGAATTGGTTATACCGGATTTGGAGATAATGAGCAAAGTGCCAGAAAAAATTTGATTATATCAAATGATAAAACAAGAGTTGCAATCATTGCTGTTTGCGAGCACGAATACTCCTATGCTCTTAGCAATCGTATGGGCGCAAGAGCATACGACCCTTATGATACAAACGATGATATTGTTGAGGCAAAAAAGAACGCGGATTTTGTTGTAGTAATTTATCATGGAGGGAAAGAGGAGTGTCAATATCCATCCCCTCGTCTTTTAAAGGCGTGTCGTTCGATGATAAAGCACGGTGCGGACGTGGTTTTGTGTCAGCATAGTCATTGTATTGGTTGTTACGAGAATTATCACGGCGGGCATATACTTTAT
>JAZREL010000050.1:0-3469 GCA_045660785.1 Eubacteriales bacterium
TTCCACCTTTGGGTCTTCCCATTTCCTTCATCTCCTTTTCTTTATCTTAACATAAAAAATGATAGCAGACACTTTTTAGTGTCTACTATCACTATATCATTTCAGCCTTAGCTTCGTTCTTTTTTTATCCAAGCCGCAGGCTTGGTATATCATTGACGCACGAAGTGCGGCGTATATCATCAGCCCCTCTGGGGCTGTATCTCATCACGCGCAAGCGTGCATTTCCCTGCGGCTTGATGATATCCAGCCCTACGGGCTGATGATATACCGCAACAAGTTGCGGATGATATACAAGGCTACGCCTTGATTTATTTACAAAAGCGTGGTATAATGTATTAGTATTATAGAGGAGGTGTGAACATTGTTTTTTAAGAAAAGAGTAGAACAAAGAAAGAATGAAATGTTAGAGATGATAAAGGCACTTCTACCGACCAACGCAACTGTAGTTTCGTTTGATTATAACGAAAAAGTTTTTGGCAATATCGTTTTGAAATTGGAAATCGGGAAAGACACACATACCTTCATAACAGATCGAGGCGAAATCTATCACAATGGAAAAATGCTTTGTAACAGTTCGTATCATTATACCGAAAAAGAGGATACATTTCCCAAATTGCTACAGCTGATAAAGCAGGAATTGAAGTTGTAATTTCGGACACCTTTTGTTCGCAATTACCCTTGTTTAGACACCTTTTATCACGTTTAAGGCAAGAAAAAAGCCATTCGCTTTCACGAATGGCTTTTTTAAGTTAAATCCACCTATGGTGGATGAAATCGCTTTGCGATGAAATCTTACTATGCAAGGTTGAAAACGCAGGAAATTTGTGATACAATATAGGGGAAAATTACGTTACGAGAGGAAAAAAATGAAGCTTTACGCGCCGAGATATTATAAGAGCTTTAAGTGCATAGCGGGTGAGTGCACGCACTCCTGCTGCATTGGCTGGGAAATTGATATTGACAAGGAAACACTAAAAAAATACAAAGCGCTAAAGGGTGGCTACGGCAAAACGGTTTTAGACACTGTTTGCAAGGGGAAAGAGCCGCACTTTATTCTTGGCGATGGGGAGCGTTGTCCTCACCTAAATAGCGAAGGGCTTTGCGAAATTATAATAAACCTCGGTGAAGAGTATTTATGCGATATTTGCCGCGAGCATCCGAGGTTTTACTCCTTCACGGACGTTTGCGAGGTTGGCATAGGGCTTTCCTGCGAGGAGGCGGCGAAAATTGTGCTTTCATCGAGCGACTACGACCTTTTCGAGGAAATTGGCACAGTGTCGGCAGAGCCTGACGGCGTGGAATTTAACGGACGAGGCGAGCGTAAAAGGGTGTATAAGATTCTTACAAATCGCGCGCAGCCCTACTCTTCTCGGCTCGAAAAAATTTGCAACGAGTACCGCGTTTCTTTGCGCGGTGATATCGAATATCTTGAAATCATCGACAATTTGGAATATCTTGACATCGAGCACAAAAAGCTGTTTTTAAGCTACTCTTCCGCTGTCCGTCCAAGCGCGGAGATGGACGAATATTTGGAAAGATTTTTGGCGTATCTTATTTTCCGCCATGCAAGCGAAGCATATGACGAGGACGATTTTTGTGCGCGCCTTGCGTTTTGCCTTTTTGGCGAGCGCTTACTTGCTTCATTAATTTGCAGTCAGGGTGCGAAAACACTCGGTGACGTGTCTATTTTGGCGCGAATAATTTCAGAGGAAATTGAATATTCAAGCGATAACACGGATGCGCTTATTTATTAAAGAGGGAATATGGAATATAGAATTTTAGGGAAAACGGGGCTTAAAATTTCACGTTTGGGCTTTGGCGGTATTCCCATTCAAAAAATTGATGCAGACGGCACACGCGCGCTTGCTTGCGAGCTTGTCAAGGCGGGTGTAAATTTCATTGATACGGCGCGTGCATATACGGTAAGCGAGGAATATCTTGGCTACGCGCTTGTGGGCATACGAGATAGCTTTGTGCTTGCGACTAAGAGTATGGCGCGCACGCGCGAGGGAATGGAAAAGGACATTGAAGCGAGTCTTAACAACCTTCGCACAAGCTACATTGACCTTTATCAGGTGCATAACCCAAGCCCGAAGGATTTTGAAGCGGTAATGGCTAAGGGTGGCGCGCTTGAAGCACTTATGGAAGCGAAGCGTGCAGGCAAAATCGGTCATATAGGAATTACACTACATTCCGTGGAGCTATTCAAAAAAGCCGTTGAGCTTGATTGGGTAGAAACAATTATGTTCCCTTACAACATTGTGGAAACACAGGGTGAGGAGCTGATTAAAGAGTGTTCAAAAAAGAACGTTGGCTTTATTTGTATGAAGCCGCTTGCAGGCGGTGCAATTGAGGATTCAACCACTGCCCTGCGCTTTATTGCATCGAACCCTGACGTTGACGTGGTTATCCCCGGAATGGCGGAGGTGTGCGAGCTTGAAAAGAACTTGGCAGCAGTTGAAAGCGCCTCGCCCCTAAGCTTTGAGGAAACCGAAAAAATATCAAAAATCAGAGAGCTTTTGGGCACGAATTTCTGCCGCCGCTGTAACTACTGTGCGCCGTGCGCTGTCGGAATTAACATTCCGTCGGTATTTTTGCTTGAGGGCTACTTTAGCCGATACGACTTAACGGATTGGGCAAAAAAGCGCTACGCGCAGCTTGAAAAAACCGCATCAGACTGTATTGGCTGCGGTGTTTGCGAAACGCGCTGCCCGTACGAGCTTCCTATCCGCCAAATGCTCAAAAAAGCGGCGAACGTAATGGGGAAATAGCGGAGGTGATTTTATGACACTTGTAACAGGTGCGAGTGGGTTTGTTGGCGCGAAGATAATGGATTTATGTGAGGGTGTGGTGGCTGCTCCGTCGATGCGAGGGACGAGCGAGGACGAGGTTAGGCGCTTGGTGCTTGAAAGCGGTTGCGACGCGATAATTCACACCGCGGCAATTTCCGATATTGGCGAGTGTGAGCGTAACCCCGAGGGTTCTTATTATGCCAACGTTTTGTTGCCCGTTTATTTGGCGAATGCGGTGAAGGGAAACGGAATAAAGCTAATTTGCTTTAGCTCCGATCAGGTTTACAGTGGGCACGGCGAGGGCGGACCGTTTAGCGAAAACGACGTAAAGCCGTCAAATTTATACTCACGCCACAAGCTTGAGATGGAAAATCGCGTGCTTGACATATGCCCCGATTCCGTTATGCTTCGTGCGGAGTGGATGTACGACTACTACCTTAAAAAGGGTAACTATTTTATGAATATGATTAGTGCCGAGGGCGAGGTTGTTGCAAGCTCACGCTCATTCCGCGGTGTGACCTACGTAAAAGAGGTTGCAGAGCAAATTCCAAACGTGCTTTTATTGCCCGGTGGCGCTTACAACTTTGGAAGCGAAACGACAAAGTCAATGTACGAGATAACAAAGGAGTTTCTTTTTAAAATTGGCAGGGACGTGTCTGTTTTAGACACATTGTCGA
>JAZREL010000051.1:0-5449 GCA_045660785.1 Eubacteriales bacterium
GGAGTAGAAATGCCTAGAAAATGGTAATTTTTACCATTGGGGTAAAGTAGAAATACCCCATTTTCCCGGAGTAAAGGAGATTTAATGGAATATAAACGACTAAAAAAATTATTAGTGCTAAAAAGATCTAGAAAACATCAAAATCCATATGCGTAAAAACTCAATTTTTTATATTTTACTCCGATTTTCACCTAAAATCACGCTATAAACACTTGAACTTCTGCGCTTTTTATGCTTTAACTTCAAAAGTGGAAAGGAGTCTTTTCTCCGTCTTTCAAAATAATAGAGATATTATGTTCTATTAAAAACGGTTATGGCAAATACCACTGCTTATGTTTTCATCCACCACGGCGAGACGATCTCATTTTCGCCTTCCTCTTTCATTGGAAACTCAACATTATATTTTTCTGCAAGTCTTTTAAGAACCATTCTATACACGCCAGCCATTGTAGCTGCATTAAAATATTGGTGTCCAAAATGAATTCCTGCATTTTTCATAACCTCAGCAGTTATTTCATTAATTTCATTCTGAACTCCATCATCAAGTTCTAAATCAGCAGAAGAAATAATGTTTGCAAGTTCGCGTACAAAACTCTTTTTGTAGATGAATTTATATTCCTTCATCCCCATAATTGACCAAAAAGTTTCGTATAACGGAACACCGTATGCTCTTATCCAATCCCACATTATTTCAGGATCGGTTACGTTGGGGCCATCCACATGACAGCGTTTACAAAGCAACACAATGTTGTGCGGTGCATCTTCACCGCCCAAAGAGTCCGGTACAATATGACATCTTTCAAGATTTTTCTCACAGCCACAACGCCAACAATGTGTATGTGCTTCTGACCAGTCAACACTTAATCCACATTCGTCTATTCTTTCAGACCAATAATCAACTGCCTGAGATACGGTCGTCTTAATGCTTTCTCTTTCGCTCATAATTCACCTCTCAAATATAAAAAACCTTTAAAAATTCCCCATAAATTAAAACAAGTGATTTACAATATTATCTATCAGTAATTGCAATGTTTTCTTATTGCATTTAGCAACTGCGCATATATTTCTTGGCGCAAGTTGAAGTTTTGTTGGAAACTTAAAAGAGAAATTTAACGAGGTCGTTTAAATCGTTTCGGTTTTTGGGGCGGAGGTGGTCGCTGTCCTTGGGGTAGCCCAAGGTGATGACGAGGCGGACCGGTTTGTTTATTTCGCAGGCTTTGCGAATTTTTGCGTCGTCAAACCAACCGAGGATGCAGGTGCCAAGGCCTTGTGCGGTTGCTTCTGCGGTGATATATGCTGCGAGAATGCCTATATCAATTGAGCGATAATCGTTCTTTTTCACGTTTGCGCCAAATGCTGCGGTTGCAACATAGGAGCGCTCGGAAATTACAAGCATTACGGGCGCGTCGGTGGCAAATTTATTCATTCCCATGCCTTGCGTGGCTTTCGCAACGTCCTTTGCAACATTTCCGTGGCAAACCGTGATAGAATACGGCTGACCGTTACAAGCGGAGGGTGCAAGACGCGCGGCATTTAGAATTTTCAAAAGCTTTTCCTCTTCAACGGGACGCTCGGGATTATAGCTGCGACAGGATTGTCTGTTTTCTGCAATTTCTGTAAAATTCATATTTTATTCCTTTGTAATTGTGGATTTTATTTTTTATCAAGCGTCCAGCCGTGGTCGCCGTGGTAGATCATTTGCTTGGTCATTCCGCCGTCAATGCAGATGTTTTCGCCCGTGATAAATCCTGCCATATCGGAGCAAAGATAAAGCACCATATTGGCGATGTCAAGCGGATTTCCAACTCTACCCGCGGGTTGCTGCACGGCGTCTGCCCCTTCATAAACCGTATAGTTATTGTCTATCCAACCCGGGGAAACGGAATTTACGCGCACCTTGCCTGAAAAGCTCACCGCCATGGCGTGTGTAAGCGCGGAAATGCCGCCCTTTGCCGCTGTATAAGTTTCACTTTCAGGTTGGCTCATACGGTCACGCGAGGAGGAGATGTTCACAATGCTTGCACCGTTGGAAAAATAAGGAGCGAAGAGCTTGGAAAGATAAAACGGAGCCGTCACGCCTACCCTCTGTGCGTATTCAAAATCCTCATACGTCGCGTTTGTTATACCGCAAAATTTAGGCGGTGCATTATTGATAAGATAATCGATATGGCCGTAATCCGCTATAACTCTTTTAGCAAAGCGCTCCAAGGTTACCTTATCTGCAATGTCACCGACGAAATAGGAGTTTTCCTGCACGTCAATTATACAAACGGTTGCGCCGCAAGCCAGGAAGCGCTCTGCAATGCACTTGCCTATTCCGCTTGCGCCGCCTGTTATAGCAACGATTTTATCCTTAAAATCAAACATATTTTTACCTTTCAAAATATTCGCCGCATAAACGGCAATTCTATCATTAGTATTATTTTAGTATTTGCCAAAGACCTTTATTACCTTCGCGCTAAGCTTTTATGCAAGAGTGTTTTTGCCGAATAAAAAACCACTTATGACGCTTTAGGGCTTAGCTTTTTTCTTTTGATTATTGCATTGACGATTTTGTTTATCGCATAGAGTAAAAGTGTGCAGATAATAAGCCACGGGAACTGATCCCTTGTATCTCTGCTGACGAAATAATAATGCAACAAAATCGGGCACTGGGCAAGATAGATAAATATACTAAACTCGCCAAGCAGGTTCAAAAATTTACTGTGAACGGGAAGCGCGCTTGCAAAATACACAAGTGCAGGGAACGCTACACAGCACAAAAGGTGAAGCCTCCAGGTTGCATACTCGGGTAAATATGCAAGGTAAATGGAAGCAAGAGAAAAGACGGTAAAGCCGACGGCATTTATAAGCAAGCTAAGCTTTCGCGCTTTGATTTCATCCTTTAATTTTACGCTGATTTTTGGGATTTGAGAAATCAAAATTCCAATAGCAATCATTGCAGGGCCGCGTGCAGGAATATCGAACTGGGCAATGCCGAGCTTGAAAAGCGACAAAGAAAAGCAAATAATAACTCCGCATACGATATTGAAGGCGAGTATGCTTTTTATCTTTTTATAAAGCAAATAAAAGAGCGTCGAATAGACAAATTGCGCGGCAAAGAACCACAAAAAGCTGAGTGGCCAATTGAAGCCGCCGAAGTCGAGCTCAACCGTGATATTGCAAATAAGAATTGACAAGGCGGCAATTATGAGCGGAACGATAAATCTTTTCGTTTTGCCCCAAATTATAAAGCGCGCACCCTCTAAAAACGGTTTTTCTCTGTACTTCTCTATCGATTGCAAAAAGAAAAATCCCACAACAATAAAGAAAAAGTCAACGGGGGCAATTATGCCGTTAAATTTATCAGAATGAATAGGTGAAAAGCCGTGAAAATAGGCAACCCACAGAGCGCATAAAAATCTAAACAGCTCGATAAGCCCGTTTCTTTTATTGCTAACAGCCATACTTTTTTCTCCTCAAATAGTCTTTAATAATATAGGTAAAGTATACCACAGCTTGCAAAGGAATTCAACATTTATCGACAATATAATAGCTATTTCCCTTTTTAGGTCTTGCTTTTGGTGCTAAAAGTGGCGGGGAGTGTCTGTTTTTTGTGTTTTTGCAAGAGAACGCAGGCAGCGAACGTGGGGCTTTTTTGCCTATTTAATTAAAAAACGGCGCGGTGCTTTTTCATCGTGCCGTTTTTATGAGTTTGTTTTAATTACTCCTTTGTGAAGGCAATTTTGCCAACGCCGCAGAGTGGGCAAACGAAATCCTCGGGTAAATCCTCCCATTTTGTGCCCGGAGCTATGCCGTTATCGGGATCGCCGAGCTCCTCGTTGTATTCGTAGCCGCATACATCGCAAACATATTTCATTGTGGTTTCCTCCATATTATATATTTCACAGCGAGCTGTGTTTTTAACTGTTTTCCCAAAAAAGTGGTGGGGAGTGTCTGTTTTTTGGTGTGATTTATTTGAAAGCACCCCGTATTAGCCAAGCAAAAAGTCAAAGCTGAGCATAACCGCAAAGCCAACGAGCAGGGCGTAGGTTGACAAGCGCTCATTGCCGTGGGAATGAGTTTCGGGAATCATTTCGTCGCTTATGACGTATAGCATAGTGCCGCCCGCAAAAGCAAGAGCAAATGGCAAAATGAAAGCGGAAATGCTTGCGGCAAAATAGCCGACAATTGTGCCGACAACCTCAATAAGGCCGGTTGAAAGCGCAATCAAAAAGGTACGCTTTTTGGAAATTCCAGATGAAATCATCGGTGCGACGATAACCATACCCTCAGGTATATTTTGAAGTGCAATTCCGCCTGCGACAACAAGGGCGTGTGCGGTATTTTCGCTGCCGAAGCTGACGCCTGCAGCAATTCCCTCGGGAAGATTGTGAATTGCAATTGCGATAACAAAAAGCAAGACCTTGTTTAATGCTTCTGTTTTTTGCGGATGACTTTCAATATCAGCGCCTGTGATTTTGTGCAAGTGTGGCACCAATTTGTCAATTAAATTAAGTGAAATTGCGCCGAGGAAAATTCCAAGTATTGTAATAAATATTGTAATGAGCTTTTTTGAGCTTATGCTCATTTCAAGCGAGGGAACGATAAGCCCCAAGGTCGCGGCACAAAGCATAACTCCCGCGGCAAAGGAAAGCGTTGCATCATGGAATTTTTGCGACGGCTTTTTGAAAATAAATCCGACGAGCGAGCCGACAACGGTTGCACCGCCAACGCCAAGCGCGGTTAGCACTACTGTTTTTACCATACCTCTCTCCTTATAAGCTTAAGCTGAAATGTGTTTCTTATGAATTTATTTTACCACAAATTTTTTATTTTTTCAATAAATATTATTTTCTATTTTTCAATTGCAGTCCCCGAGGAAAGGAGATTAAAGCTTTTTGGCATCATTTTTATTTGCTTTTTCGTTTTTTTATAAAACACTTGACAAAAACAGACTTTATTATTATAATGAATATATGAATACAAATTTAGGAGAGCTTATATGATTTGTAACTACTGCGGCACTGAGATGGCCGAGAACTTAAAACAATGCCCTGAGTGCGGAATGCCAACTGAAAATCTTGCCATTCCTGCCCCACAGGTTATAAAAAATAAAAAGAAGAAGAAAAAGTTTGACCCAAATGAAGTTAAGCCAAACACGCTTGGAAACATCAGCGTGCTTGTTGCATTTGCTTCTATTGCGGTTTGCTTTATCGGCGCATTATTCGGTGTTGCCGGCACACTTTTCCATTTCTTGCTTACAAGTGTACCTGTTGTAGGTCTTGTATTTGCAATAATCGGAATTGTTTTCTGCTCCTTTGGACTTATTGCCGGAATTGTTGCATTCGTTATGGCAAACAAGGCAAGACAAAAGAAGGATTTGCCACAGGCGTCTCCGCTTGTTGGTCTTTGCTTCTCCGTGCTTGGCATCATTTTTGGTTTTTGTGCAATACTTCTTCTCGTGCTT
>JAZREL010000052.1:0-11744 GCA_045660785.1 Eubacteriales bacterium
TGTGGCAAGCCGGCGTAGGTTGTATATTTACAGTTGTACAAGGTAGTGGTTGCAGATAAGGTGTAATATTCCACGCCAAGCACTGATCTATTCATAAAGGCGTAGCCATGGAATGTAAGTGAGGGGTTATGACTGTATATAACAAGAGGTCCGTCGTTCAAGCCCTTGCCCTCTTTGTGAGATTTATCCGAGTTGGCATCTCCGTTACAGCAGAAAACATATTCATTTACGTAAACAATGTCCATTAAAATAACTGTTTTAAGTGAATAACAGCAATCAAAGGGCTTATTGTTTATCTTCTTATCTGAAATACAGTTTTTGCCAAAATAAACATACGTAAGGTCTTGTGAGCCGTAAAATGAGGCAGTTCCCGAGAAGGTAATTGTACTGTTGTCAGGGAAAACAAGCTGTCTCAAGCCTGCATTGTTAAAGCAATTTGCACCAAAGTTGTATGAATTGCCCGATGCCATAGTTATTTCCTTAATTGCACGGTTATTCATAAATGCCTCTGCCTCAAACTTAACGCTTCCTCTTGTCATATCAATTGTTGCAAGGGCAGGACATTCGCTAACTGTTTTACTCTTGAACACGGTGGAGTCACTAAGTGTCAGTTTTTCAAGAAGAGCGCAGTTTTTAATAGATGAGGTTTGAAAAATATAGCTTGCACCGTCAAGAATATAAATTTCCAAAAGAGATTCCATATCAGAAATTGCGCCGTTTGCAACGGTAATAGTACCGCTTGGCAACTGAAGCATTACAATATCATTCTTTGAATAGCCCTGTACGTTTTTAACTCCCTTAATTACGTACAAATCGGTCACATCAAATTCAAACAAATCCCCCGCCAAAAGCGTAAGCTCCTTTTGAGTGTTGCCTGTATTTACAGTAACCGTGATTTTAACATCAAGAGGCGTGCTCTTTTCGACTGTTTCATCAGCAAATACAGTTGTGCCAAATATCACAATGATTGCCAAGACAAACACCAATGTAAAAATTTTCTTTTTCATAGCTCCTCCAAAACAATTTATTCGTTTTTAGTTTATAGATAGGAATGGAGTTTTCAATTCACTTGACATCTCTCCAAATTTATTGTACAATGTATTTAGTCCCATGGCAATAGATTATCTTATTTTAAAAAATGGATTTTTATACTATTGAGAGGTAAAAATGGCAAAAATTATACGATATATTGATGACGAATTATTGTATTATAACAGCAAGGTCTCAAACGATTATCCCCTGCTTATAAATACAGCCGGACATTATGATGTTAGAACACCATTCGAGACATATAGCTCCATCGGCAGAGACGATTATTTTTTGGCATTCGTTACTAATGGAGAATTATCTATTGTAATTGATGGAAATACCTATATTGCAAAAAAAGGAAATTTTGTTATTTTTCCGCCAAAATATCATTACCAATTTGCCGGAAATCCGCCTACGTATTATTTATCTATACACTTTACGGGCTCATATGCTGATAGATTTTTAACGGAATGTGGATTTAATAATTTGCCCTGCATTATTGATAGTGAGTTTAGTGTTGAAATGCACAATAAGTGCAAAAAGCTAATTGACACATTTTTATCAAATGAACCACTTGCTATTCAATTGTGTGCGTCTATTTTACAGGAAATCATTCTTTATATTGCTAAAATCGAATTAGATAAAGTCAACACTTCTCCATTAAAAGCTTCACTCAAATATATACATAGCTTTTATACAAACAAAATTGATATTCCCTATCTTGCAAAAATTGAAAAACTAAGTTGTTCAAGGTATTTTACAAAATTTAAAAAGCAAATGGGAAAATCACCTAACGAATATATTATCGAGCTAAGGCTTCAGCTTGCAAAAAATATGCTTGACAGCACCAATCTGTCAATAAAGCAAATCAGCGAGCACGTTGGGTACAGTGACCAATACTTTTTCAGCAGACTCTTTAAGAAGCATCTTGGAGTCTCACCGCAAAAATACAGAAGCAGAAAATTGCCTCAATAAAATTATTATAGCACAAATTAAAAAGCAGAATTTCGGGGTGAAATTCTGCTTTATTTTTATAAAATTTTATGTTTTAAGGGGGTGTCAGTTGAAATATTGGGCAAAAATGCTATTTGCGTTAACTACAACGTCGCCGACCTTGTTGCCGTTTTCATCGCTACCCTCGTTTATTGTGTAGCTCGGCTCGTCTGACATAATTATGTCGCACGCTTCAATTTGTGACATTTGATATTTTGGTGAAACGTATTTCATTGTGCGTCATCTCCTTCGTCGCTTGGGAGCATTGTTAAGACCTTATTGTACGAAGCAAAGAAGTATTTTTCGCCCTCGGTAGCAGGTGCAATTTGAAGGTAGCTATACTCTACCTTGCCATCCTTCTCTGTGCCAACGAATGCACCCATTGCAATATCAATTTTCTTTTGCTCATCTGTAAAGCCGAAGATTTTGAGGTTGAAAAGTCCATAGCCACAGTCGGTAATATCTGCCGCGATTACGCCGTTTCTTGCTTCGCCGTTTTCATCGAAAATATCGTTATTTCCGACGTTTGCTTTTGTCACCGCGAATACTCCGTAGCTAACCGTCTTTCCAGTAACCTCTTCGTATGCCAAAATTGCTTCCTCGTTTACTCTATAGTTAACGGACATCATATCGCCGAACTCAGCCGCTGAGAAGCCGAGATTTACAAAGAGTGGCTCAATTTCCTTTAGCACAATACCGCCTTGGCATCGTGTGCAAACGCTTCTTAAATACGACTTTTCCTCAAACGACTTAAAATCGTACGTTTCCTCTGCGTTTAAATGATTGCTACCGTAAAACGCGTCGCATTTATTATAGCCCGTGTGAATAATGGCGTATCCTGCGCCTGTTTCCTCTGTCACCTCATCCGCTGTTATGAAGGTTAAATAGTTGCCGCTGCTTTGAGACTTCAGCGTAGCAACCATATTTGCACATTCGTCTTTTGTGCCGACAACGTAGAAATTAACGGGGTTTGCACATTTATAGAATATGTTACTTTGCGTAAAGGTTGTGCTTGCGTGGATATATACGTTTTTAAGATACTGATTATCGGTGCGTGAGTGCGTGCCGACAAAGTTGTGACCGATTTGAAGAGCGCCGTCACCCAAGTAGAGATTTTCAATTTTCGTTGAAAGAAGTGAGCCCGGACCGAGATACGTAACTGAGTTAGGAATAACGACGGTTCCGCTAAGACCTGAATTCCAGAAGCAGTTATAGCCAAGACTTTCAAGTCCTTCACGAAAATCAAAGGACGTAAGGTTGGTGCATCCGTTAAACGCGCCGTCACCGATCTTTTTAATAACGGTGCCCTCCTCCAAAATTACTCTTTCAACAGGAGAATTTTGGAATGAGCTATGTTGTATTTCCGTCACCGTATTCGGAACGTAAACGGTTTTAAGCTTTTTCCATCCGCTTGTAAAGGTTGTATTCAAAATTTTCGTAACCTGTCTGGAAAAATAAAATTCCTCAACGTTTACGGCTTGATTGTTACAATTTGTGCCACCAATCTCATTATATGTTTTGGTGCCAACTATAACGGAATTGCGCATATCAAAAATCTTGATATCTCCCCACGCGTACGTACCGTCGCCTGTTTCCTCTGGGTTTTTATATACGTTATCTCTAAGGAAACGACCGTTAATCTCACAATAGCCGGTTGTCTTTGTACCGTCAACAAGCGTCAGCTCAACGCTTGCATAGTTTGTGAGCGCTCCCGCACTTGCCGTAATTGCAAGCAAGCACGTAAATATCGCCATTATAGCAAGCAATAAAATAACTTTCTTTTTCATATTCTCTCCAATTACAATTTTGAATTTTTCAATTCGTCAAAAGTCTATTACTCGTTGTCGTACTTTGGTGCAACCGCAATTTCCTGCGAGATTGCCACGTTTTTAACTGTTTTATCGCAAATGTAGTTAACGTCGCTTCCGTTTGTAACGTATGCATTACAGTAAACGGTTGCGCTCACATTTATGTTGGTAAGCTTAAGCTCGAGAATTTCAAACTCAGTTCCCGTAAAGTCAACCGCTATTGCATTGTCTGTCGTTACTACCGTGCCGTTTTCGTAGCTAACAAGCGCGTCGGAGTAGCCATCCTTCTTTATGCCTGCAACAACGCCGTAGTAAAGCTTTTCGCCGCTTAATTCCTCATATCTTGAAAGTGAATCGAGGTTTACGCCAACCTTGTGAGTAACGCCACCGTTCTCCCCGGTTTCGCAAACGGAATATCCCTTTGATACAAAGATTTTTTCAATAATTTCGCTAACGTCATTCATTCCGCATACGGGACAATACGTCAAAACGTAAATATCATCGATATATGAGAATGAATTTCCGTTTGCACCGTTAAATACGATGGTTGCGCCATCGTGCGTTGGATTTTCCTTTACGGTTGCAAAATCGCAACGTGTGCATGCTTCAAAGCAGCTGTTTTTTGACTCCATATCGTGAGAGGTATAAACAAAATCGTCCTCACCCGTAATATCGTTGAAGAAAACGTCCTGTCCCGATGATTCAATAAAGGTTTTGCCGTCACAGTCTTTTTGTGCAGGATTTGAAAGAATGATACACGTTAGATTAGAATACGGACGTCTTTGTGAATTGTTTATACCGAAATAGAATGCGCCAACGTATGATGACGTTTTTGAATTTTCAGGGAATTTAACCTTTGTTACGTCACACTTGAATTCAATGTAAGAAACGAGTGAACTTGGAACCTCACCGTTTGAAAACGATTGAGTATAAAGCATTTCTACGTTTTCACCGAAAACAACGCTTCTTACGTTTGTCATTGCATTGTCAAACGCCTTGGTTTTAATTATTTTTGCGCCTATGTAAAGCTGACCGTTTTCGTCACCCTCAAGGCTTGAACACCAACGGAAGGCATTTTCCTCAATCGAGTCAAGATTTTTCGGCATATTCAAAAGGCGAACAAGCTTTTTCGCATTGTTCATATAGCAATACGGAATAGCCGTAATCTGGGAATTTTCGCCAAAGTCAATACATCTTAGCTGACCGTTGCAGTCATTTGCATCGTTTGTTTTCGTCGTTGAAGAGGGATATACGAGATATCCGCAACTCGTAAAATACGTTTTTCTCTTAAACGCACCGTTATTGTTAATATCAACGTTAGTAACAACGACTCCGTCAAGCGTGCCCGGAATAACAAGCTTGGTTAAAAATTTTGTGCCAAGGTCGCTCCCCTTGTAGCCAAGTGCGTACAGTGCGCCACCCTCTGCTTCAAGCTTTAGAATTTCCTCTGCAATTTTGTCCATATTGAAAAGGTTAATTGTTGCGCCGCTACCGCCGTAGTATTCCTCACCGTCGATTACCAAAAAGTGAGTAACGGTGTCACCATCAATTTTCAAGTCCTCAGGGATTTCTTCAAGATAAAGCTCCCTTGCGGAAACGCCCACAACCAAAAGACAAGAAAGAATAAGAGTTAATGCCAAAGCAATAAAAATCTTCTTCATATTTCTCTCCTAAAATATTATTAATTATATTATAGCTTTCTTTTATATACTTTGTCAAGTGAATTTATAAGGTTTGCTTAAATGCGGTCAACGTGTTTTGAAGCAGCATTGTAATTGTCATAGGTCCAACGCCGCCCGGCACGGGGGTAATATATCCCGCAACCTTCTCTGCACTTTCAAAATCAACGTCGCCCGTCAGCTTGCCGTCTGCACGGCGGTTCATACCAACGTCGATAACAATCGCACCCTCCTTAACCATATCGCCCGTTACAAAGTCCGCCTTGCCGATGGCTACAACCAAAATGTCCGCGCGGCGCGTAACCTCCTTTAGGTTTTGGGTTCTTGAATGGCAAATTGTCACCGTGCCGTTTGCTTGCAAAAGAAGCATTGCCTGCGGCTTACCAACGATATTGCTTCTGCCGATAACAACGCACTCCTTGCCCGAAACGGAAACGCCCGTTGACTCAATAAGCTTCATAACGCCCGCAGGTGTGCAAGGCAAGAAGCTATGGTTGCCTATCATAATCTTTCCCGTATTTATCGGGTGGAAGGCGTCAACGTCCTTGTCGGGGTTTATCGCCAAAATCACCTTTTCCTCGTCAAGATGCTTAGGCAACGGCAATTGACAAAGAATACCGTTAATTTTATCGTCGTTATTTAATTTTTCGACTAAAGCGAGCAGCTCTTCCATTTGAGTATTCTCGGGCAAGCGGTAAAGCTCCGAATAAAAGCCAACCTCTAAGCAGCCCTTTTCCTTGTTAGATACGTAAACCTTGGATGCAGGGTCCTCGCCAACTATGATAACTGCAAGGCCCGGGCGTCTTCCGTACTTTTTGGAAAGCTCCTCTGTTTCTCTTTTTATTTCCTCACGTGTGGCGCGTGAAACCTCGCGTCCGTTAATTATTTGTGCCATTTTCAACCTCTGTCGTTTTGTTTTTTCTTATCTTTGCTTTGAATTTTTCCCAAATGTCAACGCCTGTTTTTTGCTTGATAACAAATTTGGTAACAAGGAAGCCCATTAAAAGCGCGCCTGCAACAAACGTAACAACCGCAACAAGCACGGAAATTCTGATAAAGCCCGGAATTAGCCACAAGCTGTCGGTTCTGAGCGTTTCAATAAACATTCTTCCAAAGCCGTACCACATCATATAGAAGGCGAAGAAAAATCCGTTAATATGCTTTTCCTTGGCAACCTTTAAAATAAGCGTTGATATGATAAGTGTGCCTATCATTAAAATAACGCCGATTACGTTCCAAAGCGATTCGTAAAGGAACGTAGGATGCACGCCAACCTCTCCGCTTGCAATTTGCTCAGCCGTGAAGCCGTTTTGGAGCAAATATGAGGCAAACGCGCCCGAGCACATTCTCCAAGGCAAGGTTGTTGCCTCGCCGTATGCCTCAAGGTTGAAGAAGTTGCCCCATCTGCCAAGCACCTGTGCAAAAAGCACGGCAGGCACGGCAATATCGAGAATTTTCATTGTATTCATTTTCTTGATTTGCGAAACAACGAAGATAACAAGTCCGCCTGCAATAACGCCGCCGTAAATTGCAAGTCCGCCCTCCCATACAGCAACAACGCTGTAAAGGAAGCCAAGAATCGGACCAACCTCCTTGCCGCCGACAACCGTCACGCCAAAATAGTTTTCGGGACGGTCAATCATATCGAAAATAACGTAGTAAATGCGCGCGCCGACAACGGAAAGCGGCAAAATCCAAACCGCGTAGTCAAGCACGGTGTCGAGCTTGATTTTGTTTGCCTTAAAGCGCCAAAACGCGTATATAACCGCAAGGGTCATGCCAAGCGCGATAATGAGCGAATAAAAGTGAATATTAAATTTCCCGAAAAGCTCAAAGCCGCTTGCAATATTTATTTTCCCGATATTAAGCCCGGGAAACCATACGTATCTGTCCATTATTTTTCCTTTCCGTGAGGAACAACGATGCTAATTGCATAATATTCCTCCTTGAAGGTGCTTTCAAAAAGCTCCGAAACGTACTCGTAGGTTATTGAGCTTATAATTTCAGGCGTATCAAGAATGTCTGCACCGTCAAAATAGTTGAAAATAAAGTTATTGCCAATATCGTCAACCGAGTCAAAGGATTTGATGTTTGAGGCGTAAACCGTGCGCTTTGAAAGCTCGAAAGCTTCCTTGTCAAGACCCTGGCGCTTCATTTTCTCAACGTAGTCAAGGAAAAGCTTGTAAACCTTGTCAGGGTCGCTTGACTCGGACGAAATTACGTTAAATGAGTAATTTTTGCCGATTTCGCAGCCGCTTGAAAGGTCCTGCGCAATCAAATTCTTTGAATATAGGTCATTATAAAACTCCGATGATTGGGAGAATAAAATCTCGTCAAGAATCTCGGTTGCATACGCCTTTTTGGTTCTGTCCTTTGCTTCCTTTGGAATATCCATATCCTTAATTCCAATTGCAAAAAGCGGCTTGGAAACGTCAAGGGCGCATACCGTTCTCTTGATATTTACCTCTTTTGGTTCATCCTCGTCCTCTGTGTCGCGCACAATGTTAAACGGCTCAGCACTTGTGAGCACCTTGTCGCAAACCGCCTCAACAACGCTCGGCTCAACGTCACCGCATACACAAAGCGTCATATTTCTAAGGTTGTAGAAGATATTATAGCATTTATAGAGCGTTTCAGCCGTAATTTCGGCAATTGATTCGGTTGTGCCTGCAATATCAATGCGCATTTTATTCTTCTTATAAAGCGCCTTCATAAGCTCCCTGTGCATTCTAACGCCGGGGTGGTCCTCATACATTTTAATTTCCTGACCTATTATGCCCTGCTCCTTTTCAACCGTTTCCTTGGTGAAATAGGGGTGGGTTACGAAATCAAGAAGAACCTCTAAATTTTCTTTGAAATTCTCCGTACAGGAAAAAATGTAGCCCGTTAGGTTGTTGCCCGTGAACGCGTTTGCGTTTCCGCCCGTCTTTGCATATCTTTCAAATGCATCAACTCCGCTTTCCTCCTCGAACATTTTATGCTCAAGGAAGTGTGCAATTCCGTCGGGAACAACGGTAAACTCCTTATCGTCTATATGCTTGAACTTATTGTCAACTGCGCCGTAGCGTGTTGCAAAAATTGCATATGAATTAGTCATTTTCTTTGGGAAAACAAACACCTCAAGCCCTGATTTATGGACGAAGGTGTAATATTTTTCGTCAAGCATTTTGTTTTCCTTCATCAAATAATTGCTCATTATGCTTCCTCCCCCTTTAACAAATAAACTGTATCAAGCGTGATTCTGTTTGCGATTTTTTGAATGTCGCTTGCAGTTGTTTTTTCAATTTTTTCAATCTCCTTGTCAGGAGTTGTTGAAATGCCGCAAAGACCGCGATAGAACGCCCACGCCTCAAGTGACTCCGCACTGTCGTAAACCGACAAGAAGCCGTTCTTTATCGACTTTTTCGCGTTAAGAAGCTCCTCGTCTGAAATGTCACCGTTTTTGATTGCATCGAGCTGCTCAATTATTGCTTTTTGGGCAATTTCCTTGTTCTTTGCCTCGATTCCCGAGGAAACAATCATTATGCCGTTTTTCTGATTGATAATTGAACGGCAATAGTAGCAAAGACTCATCTTTTCACGTACGTTTAAGAAGAGCTTTGCAGTTGGTGAGCCACCCAAAACCTCGTTAAAGAGCTGAAGCAGGTGATACTCGTTTTCCTTATAGTGGTAACCCGTGCGGAAGCCGAGAACGAGCTTGCCTTGGTTTACCTTTTCAATATCGGTAATCTCCTTTACCTCGTCTGCCTGAAGCTTGATTTCCACCTCGTCAACCTCAATAGGCGTGCGCTTCATACCGTCAAAGCGTGATTTAAACTGCTCACAAACCGCGTCAATGTCCGCCTTGCCAACGAAATAAATTTGAATCTTGTAATTTTCAAGTGCATACTTGTATGCAAGATAGAGCGATTCGGGCGTGATTTTCTTTACGTCCTTTACCTCACCCATCTTTGATATGCCAAATACCTCATCCTTGCACATCTCGCTCATCAAACGCTTTATCGCGTACTGACCCTTGTTGTTAACCTCCGCCTCGATAACGTCGATAAGCGAGGTTTTTTCGCCTTCGGTAAATTCCTTATCAAACGTACCGTTTACAAGGTATGGGTTGAAAATCATTTCAAGAAGCAAATCAACCGTTTCGGTTGTTACGTCCGTGCCCTGCGTGTACTTGTCGTTTAGCATATTTACGCGCATACCGAAAATTTGATACTCACCAAACGATGTGTTTTTGGCGTCAATATCGCCGGAATAAAGATATTGAAGGCGTTTATTAATAAGCGCCTGAGTTGGGTATTTTTGACAAGCACGCATCAAAATCGGCGGTATCATCGCGTTTAAGTGCACCTTTTCGCGTGAAAGCGGCGCAACAAAATTAAACGAAAAATAATTCGTCTTAAATTTGTCCGTTTCTATATAGTGAAGGTCTACTCCATTTGCTATATTAAAGGATTTCTTTATCATTTCTTTCTCCTTTTCAATTCCCCTCGGGTATATAATAATAATCCATATTAATTTTACTACATTATTGACATTTTTTCAATATTTTTCTTTACATTTAATTTTATTTATGATAAAATAATATAGATAATTTCTTTTAGGAGCGTTTTATGAGCGATATTCTCACCGCAGCACAGCTTTTCTTCCCGAATGAAAAGGAAATTAAATATGAGCCACTTGGAAACGGACATATAAATTCAACGTTTTTGATTACAACTTCACGCGGAAAATACGTAATGCAAAAGGTAAATACAGGTATTTTCAAGGACCCTGACGGACTTATGTCAAACGTGCAAGCCGTTACACACCATATAAGAAAGAAGGCAAGGAGTGAAGGCGCCGACCCTGAGCGCGCAACGCTTCACTTTATGCCAACGCCAAACGGCGACAGATACCTTTCCTTAAACGGTGACGTTTACCGCATTTACGTTTACGTTGACAACGCGTACACCATTGAAAAAATGGAAAATGAGGACGATTTTTATTGGGCAGGCGTTGCATTCGGCAAATTTGCAAACGACCTTTCCGACTTTGATGCATCAAAGCTTTCGGAAACCATCAAAAATTTCCACAACACCGTTTCAAGATATAGCGATTTTGAAAAAGCAGTTAATGACAATCTCTCGGGCAGACGCGACGAAGTAACAGCCGAGATTGAGTTTGTACGTGCGCGCAAGGACTTCACAAGCATGTTTGTTGATAGATTAAACGACGGCTCCTTGCCTGTTCGCGTTACTCACAACGATACAAAGATAAACAACGTTCTTTTTGACGAAGCCACCAACCGTCCGTCAACCGTTATCGACCTTGACACGGTTATGCCCGGCTCATATCTTTACGATTTCGGTGATGCAATCCGTTCAGGCGCAACACACGCCGCAGAGGATGAAAAGAACCTTGATTTGGTTGATTTCGACCTTGGTCTTTATGAAGCTTTTACAAAGGGCTACCTTTCACAGTGCAAGGACTCACTCACCGATGTTGAAATTGAGCTTCTTCCCTACGCTTCAATTATGCTAACCCTTGAGTGCGGTATGCGTTTCCTTGGTGACCACTTAAACGGCGATACCTACTTTAGAATTCACCGCGAGGGACACAACCTCGATAGATGCAGAACACAATTCAAGCTTGTACATGAAATGGAAAATAACATCGATAATATGAGAAAAATCATTAAGAAGTATCTATAATTAAGAAATGCCACCCGAAATTCGGGTGGCATTTTTGCATAGTAAGGGTTTATCATTTTAGAAAACTTTAACAAAAAAAAGCACACCGTTTGGTGTGCTTTTCAAAATGCTCATTAAAAACCGAACAAGTGAAATAAATGAAACTCAACGATATATGTCTTGAATGATTGAACCGTAAAAAGTAGTTCAAGGTTTCGGTCTATTAGTATCGGTCAGCTGAATACATTACTGTACTTACACCTCCGACCTATCAAACTCGTAGTCTACAAGTGACCTTATCAACTTAATGTTGGAGATATCTAATCTTGAGGTGTGTTCCACGCTTAGATGCTTTCAGCGTTTATCACATTCGCACACGGCTACCCAGCTATGCCCTTGGCAGAACAACTGATGCACCGGAGGTCCGCTCGACCCGGTCCTCTCGTACTAAGGTCAACTCCTCTCAAATATCTTACGCCCACGACAGATAGGGACCGAACTGTCTCACGACGTTCTGAACCCAGCTCGCGTACCACTTTAATCGGCGGACAGCCGAACCCTTGGGA
>JAZREL010000053.1:0-6855 GCA_045660785.1 Eubacteriales bacterium
TGGGGCGACGGCACGGAATCCCCCGAGCTTTTTAATCCTACCGACTGCGACGTTGACGGCTGGGTGAAAGCAATTCGCGACGCGGGCTTTACTCTTGCAATTTTAACGGCTAAGCACCACGACGGATTTTGCCTTTGGCAAACGAAATATACCGAGCATTCAATAAAAAATTCCCCATATAAAAACGGTAAAGGCGATATTGTCAAGGAATTTACCGACGCGTGCAGAAAATACGGCGTGAAGGCGGGAATATACCTTTCCCCATGGGACAGGCACGAAAAAACGTGGGGGACGGACGCGTATAACGATTTTTACGCAGGACAGCTGACCGAGCTGTTAACTAGCTACGGTGAGATTTTTGAATGCTGGTGGGATGGAGCCGGCAGCACCGAAGCGGTTTACGATTGGGAAAGATGGGCGGATATTGTTCATAAATACGCGCCTAATGCGGTTATCTTCGGCTCGCTTGGTGCAACACCTTGGGTTGACGTAAGATGGGTTGGCAACGAAAAGGGAATAGCGGGCGAGCCGTGCTACTCAACCATTGATGCAAGCTCTCTCGTTTACGAATACACAAACGAATTAAACAGCGGAAAACCGAACGGAAACCGCTTTATTCCTGCCGAGGCGGACGTTTCGATAAGACCCGGCTGGTTCTATCACGAAAGCCAAGACAACCTCGTGCGCACGCCCGACAATCTAATGGAGCTGTATTGTGCATCCGTTGGCAGGGGCTGCGGCTTGCTTCTTAATATTCCGCCAAACAGAAAGGGTCAGCTTGGTGAAAATGACGTCAAATCCATCCTTGGCTTTAATGCGCTCCTTGGTAAATCATTTGAGAAAAATCTGCTTTCCGATGCGGTATTAGATACAAGCACAGGTGTAATGGACGCGCCGTCAATTCTTAGCGGTGGCTTTTTCGCTCCCAACGTCGGCGACGCCTTGCCCACGCTTACGGTAAAGCTCCCCAAAAAAACGGAAATAAATACAATAATGATAGGTGAAGCTATCGAGCTTGGACAAAAAATTACAAAAATTCGCGTCAGTGCTATGCTTGACGGTGAAAAAGCAGAGCTTTTCTGCGCTCAAAGTGTTGGCTATAAGCTGATAAAGAGCTTTGAGGCGGTAAAAACGGACGAAATCACCGTGGAAATTTTGGATTCACTTGACACTCCCGTGCTTGACAAAATCGGTGCGTATTTAATAGCCGAAGGAGAGGGAGGCAAGAAAAAATGCGCGAAAATTTCGCCGACAACGAAGAAGGTAGGCGAAAAAACGATTGAAATTGAGCTTGGCGGGATTTTCACCTTCGATACCGTATATGCCGATTGGTTTACCGAGCAAAACTACAAGCTTTATCTCTTCAACGGCACCGACTACGACCTTGCAAAAGAAGGATTGGCGCGCGGATATTTCCGTGTGAAATTAAACACTCCGTCTGACGGTGCGTACCGATTAAAGATAGAATTTGAAAATGATGCGCCGATGGACGTTCCATTTATACTCGAATAACAAAAAAGCTACCTCGCGGTAGCTTTTTTATGTTGAATTTCAGACACAGGGTGCGATGTTTTATGAAAAACACATAACGACAAGCTCGGAAAAGAGCGCGCCTGCGCAGGAAACGAGCGCAACGAGTGTAAGTCCCTTGCCCTTGTAAGCAAAAATGCAACCAAGCGACAGACCGACTAAGCTTGAATATACGTTGCCCGTTGAATAGAAAATTGCAGGCAAGGTCATCGCCGCCAAAACGGAATAGGGGATGTAGTAAAGGAATGATTTTACAAACCTGTTTTCAATCGGTTTTTTGAAAAGCGCGAAGGGGAGTGTACGAATTAGGTAGGTTGAACCCGATAAAATCAAGAGATAAATAAAGAAATCATTCATTTTTGCCCGCCTCCTCTCGTCTATCATTCAGAGGGAATAAGACCGCGCCGATACAAGCTGCCAAAATTGCCGAAATGCTGATTGCGATGCCTGATGGAATTTCCTTGATAAGCGGCAGGTAGTAAAATGCACAATGGAATATGCCTGCCAAGGCGATAACAAAGCAAATCGGGCGTGATTTTTTTGCCGGCGGTATTATAATGGCGAGGAACATACCGTAAATGGCAATGCAAAGCGAGGAAATGATAATCTCGGGCAAAACGCCGCCTATCAAGCTGCCAAGCAGTGTGCCAAGCGTCCAACCAATCCACGGGAAAACACAAAGGCCCGCAAAAAAGCTCGGCTCAACACATTTTTCGCACGAGGCAACGGCGAAAATTTCGTCCGTCATGAAAAAGCCGAAAATTAGGCGCAAAATTCCCTTGAATTTCGGTGAAACCTTTTGCGAGAGCGACACCGACATAAAGGAATATCGCACGTTTATTGTCAGCTGAGATATTAACATTGTAAGATACTGACCCGGGGAGACCATAATGCCAATTCCCGCAAGCTGTCCTGCCGAGGTGACGGTAAACGCGGAAATAATAACCGCCTGCCACCAAGTGAAGCCAAGCGAAATTGCCATAATGCCGAAGGTGAACGACACGGAAAGATATCCAAGCCCGATGGGCACGCCACCCCGAAGTCCCTTAAAAAATAGCTTCATTTTCTGTCCTTTTAAGAGTTTTATTAAAGCATTATAGCACAAAGATATATGTAAGTCAATAAAAAAAGGAGCTTCGCCCAATCTTTCAATGCCCCTTAAAATGAAGCTCTTACATTTTTGCGAATTTTATGGTATAATAATGCTAAATAGGGCGATTTATAAAATTTCTCAAATCAACATTTTCATAAAAAGTTGTTGTTCTGTTTCTTTTTTTCGGTTGGTATAATAAAGTCACAATAAACAAAAAGGAGAAACAAAATGAACACAGACAAAATTTATGCAGAATCCATTGCAAAGGAGTATGCTCCAAAGGACAACTCCAAAATCACCGCACTTCGCAAGCTTGATGCAAAAGCAAAGCTGCCTGCAACCATATTCACCTATACCTTCGGTATTATCTTTGCACTTGTGTTTGGCACGGGTATGTGTCTTGCAATGCAGGTTATAGGTGGCGGCATCATAGGAATAGCAATAGGTGTTGTTATAGGAATTGTAGGTATGGTTGGATGTGGTGTGAATTATCCCATCTATAAAAAATTGCTTGAAAATGGCAAAAAGAAGTATGCTTACGAGATTGTGGAGCTTGCAAAAGAGATCAGCGAGGGAAAATAAGATATCAGAGAGGGCGGCCTAATGAACAAGAATGAAAGCAAATATTTTAATACGGCAATAAAAATGGACAAAGCCCTTATTACACTGCTTGAAAAGAAGGATTTTGAATATATCACCGTTAAGGAGATTTGCAATGTGGCAGGGGTGAATCGTTCGACGTTTTATCTTCATTACGATAACATTTCGGATTTGTTAAAAGAAACCACTCGATATATCTTCGATAAGCTTATTTCATATTATTCAGTCAATATGCAAAATATAGAAGAACGCTTTAAAAATCGCAATCTTGGCGACTTGATTTTTGTAACATCTGGGTATCTCACACCGTATCTTGAATTTGTTAAAGAAAATAAACTTATATTCAAGGTGTCCGTAAAACAATTTCATTCGATGAATATGAATGAGGCGTATGACAAGATGTTCAAGCATATATTCGACCCAATTCTTGCACGCTTTTGCGTTCCTGAAAACCAACGCGCCTATGCAATCAAATTTTATTTGACGGGCATATTTGCTATTGTGATGGAATGGCTCGATAAAGATTGCACAGACGATATTGATATTATAATCAAGGTCATTACCGAATGTGTGATGGGTGGAAGAAACATCGATGAAAAGGCCGATTAACTTTGCCGTTTTAAGCTTGGTTTTTAATGTGGCGTTTAGCTTATACTATCTTTTCTTTGGTGTCGTGTCGGAATCGTGGTGGCTTTTAACGCTTGGCTCGTATTATTTAATTTTGAGCATAGTCCGTTTTGTTGTCTTGTGCACAACGAAAAAGAAGCGTTTCATTATTAAATTCACTGGTTGGATGATAATGCTTTTAACCATTCCTCTTGTTGGAACGGTTATTTTATCGACGGTTTGTGATAGAGGTCATAAGCTTCATATGATTGTAATGATAGCAATGGCGACCTATGCCTTCGCCAAAATTACGTTTGCGACGATCAAATTTGTAAAATCTCGCCGCGCAACGTCGGGCACTATAATAACGCTACGGAATATATCATTTGCCGATGCTTTTGTATCAATCTTTGCATTACAGCGCTCAATGCTTGTGTCGTTTGAGGGCATGGAAGAAACCGAGATATTGATTATGAACATTTCTCTTGGCTCTGCGGTTGCTATTCTCGTCTTTCTTCTCGGACTGAATCTTGTAAAACACAAAAAAATATTGTTTAATAAACTGAATAGCATACAATAAAGATAGCCACGGCTTGTTTTGAGTCGTGGCTTTACTAATTGATACAAGATTTTTCAAAAAGAAAAAATTAGTTGTTCAAAGAACACCAAAACCTCATAAGAAATTTTCACGTATATTTTCTCCGAATTCGGTCAAAACTATGCTTGCTACCGAATTAAGAAAGGATTTTATTATGAACAACTATCAAAACAATCAAAACAACCAAAACAACCAAAATAGCCAAAACAACCAAAACAACCAAAGCAATCAAAACAGCCAAAACAGCAAGAACAGCCAGAATAACCAAAACAACCAAAACAATCAAAACAACCAAAATAGCCAAAATAGCCAAAATCGCCACAGCAACCAAAGCAATAACCAAAGCAACAACCAAAGCAGATAAAAGCGATTGGCTCATTGAAAAGCACGGGACCCGTGCTTACGTTTGGGTCTTGGCAACAATAAAAAATGCCTTCTTCAAATCCATGAGGAAGGCATTTTTTGTATGATTTTATGTTGTAAATTTCTCCGAATTAATGAAATCACTTTGTGATGAAGTCCACCAAAGGTGGATTTAATTGCATTTGCATTGGCAAATGCCTCATTCCCACTCTATCGTGCCTGTTGGCTTTGGCGTCAAATCGTAGAGAACACGGTTGATGCCCTCGACCTCGTTTGTGATACGGGCGGTGATTTTGTGCAAGATTGCATATGGGATTTCCTCGATAGTTGCGCTCATTGCATCGGTTGTGTTAACCGCGCGGATGATTGCGGGCCAGCCCTCGTAGCGGCTTTCGTCCTTTACGCCAACGCTCTTTATATCGGGAACGGCAATGAAATATTGCCATACTGTTTTGTTAAGTCCTGCAAGCTCAAACTCCTCACGAAGAATTGCATCTGCCTCGCGAAGTGCCTCGAGTCTATCTCTTGTGATTGCGCCAAGGCATCTTACACCAAGACCAGGGCCGGGGAACGGCTGACGGTAAACCATACCGTGTGGAAGATCACGCGCTTCACCAACAACTCTAACCTCGTCCTTAAACAGAAGCTTGATTGGCTCAACAAGCTCGAATTGAAGGTCGTCTGGCAAGCCACCTACGTTGTGGTGTGACTTAACTGCCTTTTTGCCCTCAGCTTGCTTAATGCTTTCAAGAATGTCGGGATAAATTGTGCCCTGTGCCAAGAATTTAATATCGTCGAGCTTTCTTGCTTCCTCCTCGAAAACGCGGATAAACTCGCCGCCGATTATCTTACGCTTTGCTTCAGGCGCATCAACACCCGCAAGCTTGTCAAGAAATCTGTCTGTTGCGTCAACGTAAACGAGGTTAGCGTTAAGACCGTTTCTAAATACCTCAATAACGTTTTCGCTCTCGCCCTTACGCATAAGGCCGTGGTTAACGTGAACGGAAACAAGCTGCTTTCCAATTGCCTTAATCAAAAGTGCGGCAACAACGCTTGAGTCAACACCGCCTGAAAGAGCAAGAAGAACCTTACCGTCTCCAACCTGTTTTCTGATTTCTGCTACCTGCTCGTCGATAAATTTATCGGCAAGCTCTTTTGTTGTGATACGAGCCATAGAATCGGGACGTACGTTACTTGACATAGGAATTACCCCCAAAAATAAAATATAAAAAAGTATATCACAAAAATTTTTTCAGTTCAATATTTTTTGTCAAAAAATTCTAAAAAAATATCATTTTTCCATCGCGCGCTCAATTACCTCAAGCGCCCATTTTGCATCAACCGCCGTCAATGCGCAAGCGTCCTTTAGGGCGTAGTCAATACCGAGGCTTTCGTACTTAACACGTCCAAGCTGATGGAAGGGAAGAACCTCGATTTTTTCAATATTATCAAGTGTGCCGAGAAATGCACCGAGCGAAGAAAGATATTCCTCTTTAAAGGTGATTTCGGGCACGATAACGTGGCGCACACGCATTTTAATCCCTTTTTCGTTTAGGTATCTTGCAAAATCAAGCACGTTCTTGTTTGAATGGCCCGTTAGCTTAATGTGCTCGCTTTCGTCTACGTGCTTTATGTCGAGCATAACGAGGTCACAAAGCGAAAGCAGCTTGTCAATTTTTTCAAGCAGGGCGCCGTTTTCCTTGTCGAAAACAATTCCCGAGGTATCAAGGCAGGTTGAAATGCCCTCTTTTTTTGCAAGAGAGAAAAGCTCAATTAGAAAATCAAGCTGAAGCATTGGCTCGCCGCCGCTTGCCGTGATTCCACCCGTTTCGTAAAACGGACGGTTTCTTATCATTTTTTTAATCAGCTCGTCCGCTGTGTACTCCGTGCCACCGCCGCACCAGGTGTCCGGGTTGTGGCAATATAGACAGCGCATTGAACAGCCCTGGAAAAAGACAACGAATCTAACTCCCGGGCCGTCAACTGTGCCAAAGGTTTCAATTGAGTGAATTTTGCCCGACATCTTAGATACAGCAGTGGAAGGTTCTTGAAATAACCTCGTCCT